>NZ_JADPKH010000030.1:0-9363 GCF_023073835.1 Bradyrhizobium sp. 153
TTCTTCCAATGTCCAACGGCGTCGAGCGCCCGTCGAGACGACTTCAAGTCGGGAAACCTTCGGCATAGGCATATGGTCAGTCATACGCCTAAGTCTTCACCCTCCATCAAACCGCGCAAGGCGGTCCTCGCCGGAGCGATACGTTCCTCCGTCAGCTTCCGCAAAGTGAATGGGCCGGGAGTGAATGCGTTTGCGCAGCCAGTCGGCATTGGTACCGGACAGAACCGGCTTCTTGTGACCGCCGATCTTGCCGGGAGAAACGCCTCCGGTCTCCCGCCGCAGATTCTTCCACTTCGTCACACAGGAAGGGCTGATCTGAAGCGCTTCTGCGATCGAACGAACGGTCTCGCCCGCGTCAGCTCGCGCAAGAGCGCGTTCGCGAATGTCTTCCGAAAACGGTCGCGTCATCCATGCTGGCCTCCGCTTTCCAGCATGGAGCTTGAATCAGAAATCCTCCCCGCAGGGAATCCCGATTCCGGCAAAAAACAACATGCTCTAAAGGACGGCGCACGTCGTCGGTGGCCCTAGCGCCGTCTCTGGATCTGTGCCTGCTTCTCCATGATTGGCAAAGGGGCATGGAAGGGCTTGCTACGTTGGTGCGAGGGCAGGAAGGCAGGCGTGGTCTGCGAGTATGGTGGGCTACCCCGCACGCCAGAGAAGCCGCATTTTGGCGTTGCTATCAGGGAACTTGCCAAATAGGATTCCTTGCCGGAGTGTGTCGGCATCCTTATTGTAACCTCGGGAGTCCCGCGTCTCAGGGCTGGTGACGATTAGCACCGAGTAGGCGCATGAACAGATCGCACTTCTGCTTGCGTGGGGTGCGAACAAAAGCGCGACTGCCGTCTTGACCATTGGCCGGCCTCCCTAGCCGGGTTGCATGTGCATTGTGGATCGCAGCCTCTGCTCTGGGGCGGGTTTGTCGGAAGCCGCGCTCGAGCGTACGCAGGCCTTTCGTGGGCAACGGTCGCTCGTTAGCATCGACAGCGAATGAGAAGGTGTCTAGGCTATGCCGACCGTTAGCACCAAACTTGCCATCATCATCGTCTCATACCGCAATTTCGATGATGTCAATCGTTGCTTGAAGTCGCTTGCTCGTTCAGACTGGGATCACTTCGAGGTTTTCATTTGCGAAAATGGCGGGGACGGCGCCTACAGGAGATTGCTGGCCACGCTCGCAGGATCGGGGCGAACGTTGCAACGAATGTCCGATGGGGCGGACGCTCTCGACCGGCCACAGAAGCGGCTGGTCTCAGTGGGGAAATGCCGCTTTCAGAATCGCGCGAATGTCGTCCGAGTTGGACTCGCATCCGAGAACCTCGGTTACGGAGGCGGGGTAAACGCGTGGCTCGAGCCATTGCTCGGGGATCCTGGCTGGGATGCAGCGCTTGTCCTGAACCCCGATACCGAAGCGGATAGCCGCAGCCTATCTGAATTGATTGCCAAGTCTGCTGAGGGATTCGGCATGGTGGGCGGAAGCCTGGTCTTCGACGCCACCCCCGACAAGATCATCAACTACGGACTGCATTGGTCTCGAGCGACCGGCCGTGTCGTCGCCATAGGAAGGAATGCGCCAGTTGGCAGTGCGCCATCGGTCGAGGAGCTGGACAGAATCGATGCGGTAAGTGGCGCGTGTGTTCTGGTAACGCGGGCGTTCGTCGAAGAGGTCGGTCTGATGGCCGAGGACTATTTCCTCTATATGGAAGATCTGGATTGGGGACGACGGCGCGGAAAGCACCGCATCGGCTTTGCGAGCAAAGCCATCATTCGCCACATTGGAGGAACGACCATCGGATCTGCCGTCGCTCCCGAGAAGCGCTCGCATCTCTCGATTTATCTGTCTGCCCGCAACAGCATTCTCTATTCCCGGCGCTTCGCGGGATGGCGCTGGCTCTGCCATTTCGGAGTCGGACTGTTGTTCGCAGCACGATATATGCTGAGAGGCTCGGTATCGGCAGCAAGGGTCGCTTTCGTGGGTTTGCTGGACGGCGCAAAAGGCAAGACAGGGCGGCCGGATGCGATGCCTGGGGGCCAACGACTCGGTTGATCTGGACGCCGATCTGAATCGAGAATCCAGGCACACGCCACTGCTTGGATGGCGAGTGGAGTCGCTGACGCGCCATTGCCGCGCAATATCGCCCAGAGGCAGTCGAACCTAACGTCAATGCGATGATTAATTTGCTTCGGCTGGATGGAATGATCGTCGCAACATGAATCACCCATATTATTCCAGCTGGGCATTCAGCAAAAACTCAAGCGGCAGATCGTTGATCTCGACGGTCGATTATTTCATTATTTAAAGTTGGTGGCAGTCTTGCCGAGCTGTCACCCGCAAGGGAGCCGTGAGCGTCGGTGGTTGGCCCCAGTATTCCTTGGTATGTGTTGATTTCGGCCGTGCAGCTTTTGCGCACGGAGCTAATGCTTGAGTAAATTAGAGAATCGCCGCTTTATTGAATCCGCTGAAGCAAGACTTTGGCTAAGCGAGCTAAGAAATTACCTTGGGTGGGCCGTCGTGTCGTCGCAAAAAAGCCTTCCCCAATCGAGAAGACGCGCCCAACGGCGCTGCGCTAGCAGAGTCGCACTTGAGGTATCGCCGCTCGGGGAAATCGAAATGGGCGCGTGCCCGGGACAAAATCAGATCGAAGCTACCAGGAGAAAACTAAGATGGCAGCCATTCCTTTGAGCTGGAATGACCCTATGTTTGGCGGCGTTACGAATTCGAGTTCGGTCACACTTCAAAATGGTGGGGCCGCTTCGAATTTAAGTATTACCGACACCGGCAGCGTTGCGTCGGTCTACGGCACTGGCTCGTTCAGCATGAACGACGTCCGCATTAATTCGGAGGAAGGAGTCCGCATCGGGGGTAGCGGAACTATAAACATCAACAATTCGTACATTGAAACGACGGGAGTGGGGGCCGATCACGCCGATGGCATTCAGGCCTATGCTCCCGGCGGCACCGGAAATGTGACCATCACAAATACGACAATTGTGTCCCACAACACTGCTGCAACCGCGGGGATGTGGGTTGCAGACGGTTACAGTGGAACGTTCACTTTCAACAATGTCGTGTTCGAGGGTGGACCGTATGGCCTACGTATTGCCGCGGACGCGGGAGCTGGGCACGATGATTACGTCGCCCTCAAAGACGTGTATTTTGTGGGCCCATTTAACTATGGCGACTTTCTCTTTGAGGAAGTTAATGCGAACATACACATCACTCAATGGGACAATGTACGCTCCGCAACAATCGTGAATGGTCAACTTGTTCCGGGCGATCTTATCCCACCTCCTCTGCCAGTCGAAGGGTCGACTGCGCCCAGCGCGCCGACGACACCCACCACGTCCACTGTACCGGCTGCACCCGTAATCGCCTCTTTTTCGACCGACAGCGGCGTCGCCGGTGACGGCGTGACGAACGACAACACCGTCGAGCTCAAAGGCACTGCTGCGGCCAACAGCACGGTGACTTTCTATGATGGTTCAACCAAGATCGGTACGACCACTGCGAGCTCAACGGGCAGCTGGGACTACATCACCGAGGTCCTGAGTGACGCAAAGCACACGCTGACCGCGACCGCGACCAACTCGTCGGGCCAGACCAGCGTGGCCTCGGCTGCGGTGGCTGTCGCCGTTGACACCAAGGCACCAGCTGCACCGACGATCGCCAAGGATACCGTGAACAGCAACAATCAGGCTGTCGTGTCAGGCAGCGCCGAAGCGAACAGCACGATTAAGGTGTATGACGGCACGACGCAGGTCGGTGCTGCGACGACCAATTCGACCGGCGCGTGGAGTCTCACGACTTCCGCTCTGTCGGCCGGCTCGCACGTGCTGACGGCGAAAGCCACGGACGTTGCGGGCAACGTGAGTGTCGCGTCAGCCGGCGTGGATCCGGTCATCGGTTCTGGAACGTCAGGTTCGACCGGTTCGGGCACATCCGGTTCAGGTACCTCGGGTACGGGCACCTCCGGCTCAGGCACGTCGAGCGCCGGCACCACAGCGCCGGCCGCGCCGAAAATCGCCTCCTTCTCGACAGACAGCGGTGTCGCGGATGATCACATCACCAACGACAAGACGTTGACCCTGGCGGGGACCGCGGCTGCCAACAGCACGGTCAAAGTGTTCGACGGCACGACCCAGCTCGGCACCGCTACAACGGACGCCAATGGAGCCTGGCACTACACGACTGTCGCTTTCCCCGATGGCAAGCATAGCCTCACTGCGACGGACACCGTCTCTGGCGTCACCAGCAAGGCATCGACTGTGCTGGATGTCACGGTGGATGCCGCTGCGCCCGATGCTCCGGTTCTGCTCAGCGATGTGACCAGTCATCATCGTGCGACGGTGACCGGAACGGCCGAGGCGGGCAGCACCGTCAAGGTCTACGAGGGGACGACCCTGCTCGGCACGGCGGCGACTGGCGCCGATGGACATTTCAGCGTGACGACCTCTGGCCTGAAAACCGGATCTCACACGTTCGTCGCCTCGGCTACCGATGCTGCTGGCAACACCAGCGCCTTGTCGCAGCCGATCGATCCGCCAATTGGCTCGCACGGCGGCAACGGCACCTCGGCGGTGGAAGTCACCAACGTGCGTCCGCACTGGGATCATACCGCGACGATCAAGGGCACTGCCGACCCCAACAGCCAGATCAAGCTGTTTGAGGGCACGACTGCGGTCGGTTCGGTCACGGCGGGCGACAACGGCAAGTGGAGCTTCCACACCTCCGATCTGTCGGGCAAGACCCACGCCTTTACCGCGGAGCAGGTCGATACGACCGGCCACGTGGTCGGGACCAGCTCGGGCGAGGC
Source organism: Bradyrhizobium sp. 153 (assembly GCF_023073835.1). Classification (NCBI taxonomy): domain Bacteria; kingdom Pseudomonadati; phylum Pseudomonadota; class Alphaproteobacteria; order Hyphomicrobiales; family Nitrobacteraceae; genus Bradyrhizobium; species Bradyrhizobium sp. 153. Next base: position 4,812 of record NZ_JADPKH010000030.1, read on the forward strand.
GATCATCGGCTCGGGCCGCAGCAATACGCTGACCGGCACCACGGGCAATGACATCATGGTCGGCAAACGGGGGGCGGATACCTTCGAGTTTGCGTCGAACTTCGGCCACGACGTCATCAAGGACTTCGCTTCCCGCGGACCTGCTCACGATACGATCGAGTTCAGCAAGGGCGTGTTCGACAGCTTTGCGAGCGTTCTCTCCCACGCGGCCCAGTCAGGCCACGACGTCGTCATCGCGACGGGGAACGACACGCTCACGCTAAAGAACACGCAGCTCGACAAGCTGAACAGCCATGACTTCCATTTCGCGTAGTCACGTGTTCGGCGACACGGTGTAGACACCAATCTGCGGTGCAGATCATGGAAGGCGGGGGATGGTCCCCCCGCCTTCTTTTGTTCTGGCTGCCTCTATTGTGATCTACGCGTGAGCGGCGTTTGCGGGATGCAGCGCCCGGATAGGAGGCTTAGCCGGTGACGTTTCGCGCGATAGCCATTCTCGACCGGTCGCGACAAGCAACCGAGCGCCTCGTGTCGCTACGCTTTCTTCGCTCCGATCGGACTGTCTTGCTCGGATCCCGTCGCATTAAGAAAGGCCGCGAGCACGTGAACATAAATAAAATTCAAATATGGCGTAAGAGTCGGCCCCGTAGTCAGATGAGCTCGCTGGGCGTTTAAGTAAACGATTTCTGTGGGCTGAGGTCGCGCCACAATACAAGCGTGTTGAGTCTCGCTGTCTGGCATGACATCAGAGAAATTCGCGACGGTTTTAATAAGGAAATCGCGCGATTATTTCAGTACCGTGAGTTGACGTGCTGGTTAAAAAAACCTCAGCCCGGCCCCCATCTGGTCCCAAAAAAGCCCATGGCGACCGGCACGTGAGGCCGAGCTGATTAACCATGAAGTGGTGGATACAGATCGCCACGACATCGCGCTCTGCGAACGACTTCCTAGTGGAGTACGTGTCGAAGAAGCTGGGAGAGCAGATTAAATGACGGGATGGCCATCATGTCACGCTGGTACCGGCAGGCGACACGCTCAAGTTGGCCAGCCTCGGTGCGCAAAATCGATCTGACTTCTACTTCGCGTAACAGTAGCTCGACGACAGGGAAATCAAACTCAGGTCTGCCGTGGTGATCTTCTTGGGGATCGTCACATAAGGCACGTTTTCAAGGGCGGGAGTCATGACAAAATTTGAACGGTGGGGGGTAATCCCCCTGCCAGCAAGCCGTTATCGGATCCAACTTTCGCATTTGACGAGACTTGGGGCCATCGCACGACAGTGGGCCGCACGACAGTGGGCGGAAGATGCCGAGCTGCAGACGCAAGGGCCGAGTGCCTGGGCAAAGCAGCTTGTCGAAGTCTTGCGGCGACGACTGTTCTCCGGTCTCCCGCGGCCGGCTAGCGACTATGATGAGTCGCAGTCGGAGCTATCGGCATTCCTGCGGTCTTGCCGCCGGATATTCTGGGCTCTCGCGGCTTTCAGCGGGATGAGCAATCTCCTTATGCTCACCGGCTCGTTCTTCATGCTGCAAGTCTACGATCGGGTGCTACCCGGGCGCAGCATACCAACGCTGATCGCCTTGATGGTTCTCGCCACCGTGCTTTACCTGTTTCAGGGCGGGCTCGACCTCGTCAGGAGCAGGATCAGCGCTCGGGTCGGCCGGTACTTCGATGAAAGGCTCGGCGTTCGCATATTCGACGCGCTTGTTCGGCTGCCCTTGAAGACCAGAGCGGATGGCGACGGCTTGCAGCCAGTGCGGGACCTTGACCAGGTCCGCAGTTTCCTGTCGAGCGGAGGGCCGACGGCGCTGTTCGATCTGCCTTGGATGCCGATCTATCTCGGCGTCTGCTTCCTCTTTCACTTCTGGATTGGCGTCACTGCGCTGGCCGGCGCACTGGTGCTAGTCGGGATTACGATGCTCACGGAGGCACGCACGCGAGGCCCGGCAAAGGCGTCCTCGCGTCTCGCAGTCTCGCGAAGTGCACTCGCGCTCGAGGGGCGGCGAAATGCCGAGGTTCTGCAAGCCATGGGCATGCGGAAGCAGGCGGCATTACGTTGGCGGGATGTGAACGCGAAGTATCTTGCGGCCCATGAGCGGACCAGCGATGCCGCAAATGGACTCGGTGGTGCCTCCAAGATCTTTCGAGCGATCCTGCAATCGCTAGTTCTTGCCGTTGGCGCCGTCCTCGTCATCAACCAGGAATCGACGGCCGGCATCATCATTGCCGGATCGATCCTCACCGCGCGGGCACTGGCGCCCGTCGAAATGGCCATTGCGAACTGGAAAGGGTTCGTTGCCGCGCGGCAATCGGGGCAACGGCTCGATCACTTGCTGAAGCTTCTGCCTCGCGAGGAGGAGCGGTTGGCGCTGCCTCCTCCTGCTGAAACTCTCACCGTCGAGCATCTCTATATCGGCGCCCCAAATTCGGAGAGGCCCACCCTTAGCGAAGTGTCGTTCCAATTGAGGAGCGGGCAGGCGGTCGGAATCATTGGTCCGAGTGGATCCGGCAAATCGACGTTGGCACGTGCGCTGGTGGGAGTGTGGCCGTGCATGCGAGGCAGGATCCGGCTCGACAACGCCGCGCTCGATCACTGGTCTTCGGACGCCCTCGGCAAGCACATCGGTTATCTGCCTCAGGACGTCGAATTGTTCGACGGCAGCATTGCGATGAACATTGCACGGTTCGACCCGCAGGCAACCGCCGCCGCTGTTCTGGAAGCCTCGCATGCCGCGGGCGCGCACGACCTCATCCTCTCCCTTCCTGACGGCTACAGTACGAAGATCGGCGAGGGAGGGCTGGCATTGTCCGCCGGGCAGCGGCAGCGCATCGGGCTCGCACGTGCCTTCTACGGCAAGCCCTTCCTGGTCGTGCTCGATGAGCCCTCTTCCAATCTCGACGCGGAGGGCGAGGAGGCGCTGACCCAGGCGATCCTGAACGTGCGCCGGCGCGGTGCGATTGTCGCCGTTGTCGCGCACCGTCCGAAGGCGCTTGAAGGTGTGGACCATGTCCTGTGCCTCGGGGAAGGCAAGGTTCAGTCCTTCGGCAAGAGAGAGGAGGTTCTCAGGAAAGTGTTGCGAAATCCGGTACCGCTCAAGGTCGTCGCGGAAGCTCAAGGAGGAGGCCGATGAACGGTCAGGTGGCGCCGGCGTTGCAATCCATCCAGCGTTACATGATTGTCGGAATGATCATGTTGGCTCTGGTCACGTTTGGGGTCGGCGGCTGGGCGACAACGACCCAATTGTCGGGCGCGGTGATCGCCCAAGGAGTGGTCGTGGTGGATTCGAGCGTGAAGAAGGTTCAGCACGCCACTGGCGGGATCGTGGGAGAGTTGCGCGTGCGGCAGGGCGATCGGGTCAATGCAGGCGACGTTTTGATACGCCTCGACGAGACTCAGACGCTCGCCAATGCGACGATCGTCACCAACAGCATCGATGAGCTGCTCGCGCGGCAGGCTCGTCTCGAGGCCGAGCGCGATGGCGCTGAGGAGCTTAAGTTTCCCAAGCTGTTGCTCGATCGGGCCAAGGAGAACAATTCCGAGGCGAGCCGAGCAGTCACCGCTGAGCGGAAGCTGTTTGACCTGCGTCGCCAGGCGAGGAGCGGCCAAAAGGCACAGCTGCTGGAGAAAAGCGCGCAGCTGGAAAACGAGATCAAGGGCTATACGGGGCAGACCGAGGCCAAGCAGAAGGAGGTCGATTTTATTCGCCAGGAGCTGGAAGGCGTGCGCAGCCTTTGGCAAAAAAATCTGGTGCCGATCACGCGGCTCAATTCCCTAGAGCGCGACGCTGCCCGCCTCGAAGGCGAGCGCAGTCAATTGGCTGGCATGATCGCTCAGTCGAAGGGCAAGATCTCCGAAATCGGACTCCAGATCATTCAGATCGACCAGGACCTGCGGACGGAGGTCGGCAAGGACCTGATCGAGACGCGCTCAAAACTCTCCGAACTGGGCGAGCGCAAAACCGCGGCGGTCGATCAATTGAATCGGGTCGATATCAGGGCACCACAATCCGGCCGCGTCCACGAGCTCAGCGTCCACACGGTTGGGGGGGTCATCTCTCCCGGCGAGCAAATCATGCTGATCGTACCTGACGCGGATTCACTTGCAATCGAGGTCAAGATTGCACCGCGCGATATCGATCAGGTCTATGTGGGGCAGACCGCGACGATGCGCTTCGCAGCGTTCAACCAGAAGACCACGCCCGAAATCGATGGGGAGGTCAGCATGGTCTCGGCAGACATTACGCAGGATCAGCGTGCCGGCACGAGTTACTACACGGGGCGCGTCCTGCTGAAGCCCGAAGAGCTGGCGAAACTCGGATCGGCCAAGCTGCTGCCCGGCATGCCGGTGGAGGTCTTCATCAAGACGGCCGGTCGGACCGCGCTGTCCTATCTGCTCAAGCCGCTGCACGATCAGGCGGAGCGTGCATTCAAGGAGCGCTGAGTCTTCGCGCAGGCTAAAGCGGGATGGGGTTTGGTTGAATCGATTTGGGATTCCCAAATCAGTTCGTTTCTGATTCACCATGCTGGCTGGGCGGGAGGCCAGCATGGATGG
>NZ_JADPKH010000111.1:0-772 GCF_023073835.1 Bradyrhizobium sp. 153
GACACTTATCGCACCCATAGGACAATGGCAGCGAGAGTGACGACGGCTCGGTAATTTCGGGCGGTCTTTTCGAAGCGGGTAGCGACGCGGCGGAACTGCTTGAGTTTGGAGAAGCAGCATTCCACGAGATGGCGCTGGGCATAGAGATGTTTGTCGAGCGGATATTTGAGTGCGCGTGACGGGTTGTTGGGGATGACGGCGAGCGCCTTTTTGGCGGCGATGTCTTGGCGCAAATGATCGGCGTCATAGGCTGTATCGGCGATGACGACCTCGGCAGGCAGTCCCTCGATCAATGCGGCGGCTTGTGGTGCATCACCCTTCTGGCCTGCGGTGAGCGTGAACCGTACAGGACACCCCAAGCCGCGAACGGCCATATGTATCTTCGTGCTCAGGCCACCGCGCGAGCGGCCAAGCGCCTGATCTTCAGACCCCCTTTTTTCGCCCCGGCGGCGTGCTGATGCGCCCGGACGATGGTGGAATCGACGATCAGATATTCGAAATCTGGATCATCGGACATCGCCTCGAAGATCCGCCACCAAACATCCTTGATGCTCCATCGACTGAAGCGCCGGAATACGCTGTTCCAGTCTCCGAACGCCTCCGGAAGATCACGCCAGGGAGAGCCCGTACGCACAATCCAAAGCACACCTTTCACGAACATCCGGTTGTCCCGCCCGGTCGAGCCCGCTGGTCCGGCCGGCCTATGATCAGCGGCGCCATTCGCTCCCAGGCCGCGTCGCTCAACACCAAACGATCCATCACACCCAAGGCC
>NZ_JADPKH010000091.1:0-9092 GCF_023073835.1 Bradyrhizobium sp. 153
GATTATCGTCGCTCATCACAAGGTGTCCACCTATTTTGGTGGACACCTCATGCATCAGGGCACTCAAAAGCAAAAGGTGCGGAGAAATTCGCGCTTACGATTGATCGACATGGAGTACTGGTTGGCTTGCAACGAGGAGCGCGCGGCGCAGACGCGCTTTGGTGCCATGTACCCCCGCTCCGCGCTGCTGTTGACCAGTACGAGACGCAGTTCTTCCGGGGAAAGCCGAGCGACTTCGGTGAGGACCGCCATCTGACCATCCTCATGCTCAAGGCAGGGTTTCGAACCGAGTACGTTCCGGACGCCATCGCCGCCACGGTGGTCCCGGACAGGCTCTTGCCGTATCTGCGGCAACAGCTCCGCTGGGCGCGGAGCACTTACCGCGACACGCTGCTGGGTTTGCACCTGTTGCCCGCCCTGGACCGGTACCTTACGCTCGACGTGCTCGGACAGAACCTCGGGCCGCTGCTGCTCGCCATCTCATCGATTGCCGCGCTCGCTCAGCTCGCGCTCACCGGCACCGTGCCCTGGTGGACCGGTCTGACCATCGGGCGCGATGACCATGATTCGATGCGGCGTGGCGGCCGTTCGTGCCGGCGAGCTTCGATTTATCGGCTTCTCGCTCCACACCCCGATCAACATCTTCCTCCTGCTCCCGATGAAAGCCTATGCGCTCTGTACCTTGAGCAACAGCGACTGGCTCTCGCACAGTCCAGCCGATTTGCCGGACGGAAATGGAACGCATGGCAAGCTTTTGTGCCCGAGCCCGACAACCGAGAAGCCGAAGGAGATTGTTTGCACGTCGCGCATTGAGCACCTTGAGCACCGCATTGCTCTACAATTGGAGGTCGTTGCTCAACTGATCTGCCAAGACAAATTCGCGCTCCGAGCGGTCAAGCTGCTCGACGAACTCACAAACGCACTAGTCGCGGCCAAGCTGGAACTCGGCGCAATAGGCGAGGCGAGCGCCAGCAGACCCAGCAGGCGAACAGTGCCGGCGAAACAATACGGTGACCTCTTCTATCCAGAAGACCTCCGCATCCTAGCTAACATTTTCGATCAGGCAGTCGCAGCTTTACCGCCAGATCGCCGTACTATCGCCAATCGTACGCAAATCGCCAAACTTGTTCTAGCTCAGGGAACGACACGTGAAGCCAAGTCCGACCCGACTCATGGCGCCTGCGTTCTTGGCGATTTGCTCGATCGGACGTTCAACTCTTACTCCTCTAATCAAATCGAGGTTCCGCCTAGCACCTGGCGGAATTCTGCATAAGGCGTAGGTTAGATCACTCGATCGGGTAATAAGAAGACATCGTCCTGGTTTTGAAAACCGGCGGTCCTTTCGAGATCGCCCAGCGATTGGTATACAGGCAGCCTGCTCTTGCTAACAGTTTCGTCTCGTCAGCAGGCAGGCCGCGGGACAGGTGGCAGGACCACTCTCAGGCATCGTCAAGGCAAGAACCGTGTATTCAAGACCTCGGTCTCAGAGGATGAGTACGGTACCCTTGCACTGCAATGCGACCGCCTGCCGGCCGCCGCGGCGCGCAAATGGTCCAGGTCCTAACGGCACTTCGAGTGCGCCGCGAGCGGCTAGTCTCGTCCACGTTTCAGCTGCGACCGAAAGTCTTCTCCGTTGCCCCCGGCGGGCGGGGCAATGCCGCCCAGAGAAGCGCAGCACTCTGACCAAACCACCCAGCCATCACGAATGTCGTTTTCCTGAAACAATCACGGCGTGGGCCACTCCGCGGATCTGCATACTATGTCTGGCTCCACGCACACTGCTGCTGCAGGCCATCTCAAGTGGCAGGGAGTAGCTTGCGGCGCGGCAATAAGGAAGGAAGTGCGTCCCATCTAGATTGTCGCGCGACAGTACCCGAAGGGATTTGAATCGTACGTAGCGTCACGTCGTAGGAACCAGGCATCCGCCGCCTCGCGCCGACCAACTAGTCAACCACCCATGGCGGGAGTGTGACGTAACACATCAAAGCAATCCTCCGGATTAGACATCGAGATGACGACACTTCTTCTTTTTCTCACTATGAACTTTTTTCGCGGCTTTGGATTAGGATACGCTATGCGCAGCTGGCGTTCCCGCAAGCGACGTGAGCACGCCCGGCTCTATGGCGCTTACTTTCATTCCGGCAGTTCTGCTCCGCCGCACCGAGTTCCCGCACGCCGTGGTTCCTAATGCTGCATTCGGCCTTGCTCAAGCAAGGAAATGGCCGATCTGCCACAGGAGGGCGAACGCCGACCGCCGTCAGTTCGTCGAGCACAGAACCGCAAGGCGGCGTGGAGGGCACGCGCGTGCTCGCGTGGAGTCAGTCCCAAGAGCGCGGAGTAGCGTGTGACTGATGGCCGATGTGACCCGAGACATTGACGGTGAAGACTGCGAGTCGGCCGTTCACGGATGATCGGGTCGGCGGCGGTGCATTCGCAACCGGCCCTGGACCTTGCAAGGTACATTTGTGTGATCTGAGCATGCGCGGAAGCCATTGCCGGAACGAATTCCATCAGCGCTGGTGCACACCGCGGAGAAGACATGTCTGGCACGCGAGTTAGCGCTTGAACTGAATGCGACGGCGAGCACGATTGCGACAGCATCGACAAGGAGCACCTTTCACTCTCCCGCGGCATCTACGCCGCTTCGATGCCCGTGGCTATCTGCACTGGGCGAGAAGAGAGATCCAGAGTTATCGCACGACTTCGACTTTCATCTCGCGCAGGATCAGCACCGCATTGACCGTGACAAATGCTTCCTGGCCGAGTTCGATTCCCCTGAACTCGCCTACCTAAACTGAGAGGTTTCGAAGGTGAGGCTTCCCTCCTAGAACTCGATCCGCGATAGTCAGTACAGCGGATGCATCATGAAACCTGACGAGCGCCTAGCCGAGGTCCTTGAGAATAGCGCGTGTTTTGATGATGAGGCAGGGGAGGTGTGGGCACAGTGCCTCTCACCCACTGAGCGGCTGGCGTATATTCGCAAGCATCGCTCTCACTTCCGGTTCGCAGATTACGATGAAGTGACAGCTGTTGTACGGGGTCGGCGCTTCACCGGTTGCTCATCGCAGCTCCTTCGATGGCGTCACAGGATCAGAGCAAGGGCGTTGCAAAGCGCTTTGCTCTTTTCGGTTGCGGTGTGGCTGGGCGTCATGTGGCTTGCGGTGCGCTTCATCCGCTGAGATCAGCAACCCGCTTTTCGCCCACGCCTACGCAATCTGCGTTCGCACGCGAAGGAGCATAGCGAGGCAGTTGAAGATGATCCGCAACGCCGCAACCTGACGCAGGGTTCGGTTCAAGCATTCCTTTCGGCCCAAATGTTGCGATGCAGCTACAGCTATTCGCGCGGATGTTGTTAAGACGCGCGAGGCTCGGGGCACTCAAGACATGAGAGTAGAAATGAAGAACTTGTTGCTTGCGACTGTAAGCATTGTGGCGCTTGGCGCGGTGGCGCCCGCATTCGGCGCGGATCTGGCTGCGCAGCCCGTCCAGCCTCTCTATACCAAAGCTCCGCAGCCTGTTGCGGCTACGATCTACGACTGGAGCGGCTACTACGTCGGTATGAACGGCGGCTTGGGCTCTAGCTCGAATTGCTGGGACTTCAATGGCGGCACGCCTGAGGGCTGCCATGATGCGACCGGCGCTACTGTGGGTGGCCAGATCGGCTATCGAAGGCAGATGGGCCAGATCGTGCTTGGTGTTGAAGGCCAGGGGAACTGGGCTGATTTGACTGGCTCGAATGACAGCGTCGCGTTTGCGGATATCAACAAGACCAAGATTGATGCGTTCGGCGTGGTAACGGGGCAGATCGGTTATGCCGTGGACAACGTATTATTTTACGCCAAAGCTGGTGCCGCAGTGACGAGCAATACCTATCAGATTAGCCCGACCCTCACGGGCGCGCAGCTTGGGAAGAGCGACCACATTTTTTGGGGTGGTGCATTGGGAGCTGGGATTGAGTACGGTTTCGCGCCGAACTGGTCGGTCAGCCTCGAGTACGACCACCTATTCATGCAGCCCGGAGCGGTGCACTTCCCCGCGCCCGCAGGCGGAACCGATCGCATCCGCCAGGATTTCGATCTTCTGACTGCACGGGTCAACTATAAGTTCGGCGGCCCGTTTCTTCTGAAATATTGATCCGCAGTACGAACGGCGGATCGAAAGCCCCGGCCCATGGCCGGGGCTTTCTTTTTGCGAGGGCGGGTCCCAGGCGACTAGGTTGTCGCAATTCAAGCCCAAAAACTGCTCCCATATTGGACGAGTGGCGGCATCCACAACCAACCAGCTTGCGAAGATCACTGTCGCACGCGCGTCATCGATGCGGCGAATGGTCTCCCGTCATGGCCAGTCCACGTCGGATTTAGCCAATCGTGCGAACCTCTCACGCATCGAAGACACGACCAACCCTCGGCGGGATGCGCATCGAGGCTCCCGAAGACGATCGAGATGACAGGCTTGTCAGCTATTTGCGGCAACAGCATCTTCTGCACCTTGGGCTGAACGTCCTCGCTGCTATTGTCATATTGTCACGCTGGTCAGATCGCTCGCTCGTGACTCCGGCATAGGTCGATACGGGGCAGCGGCGCCGAAACGTCAGATAAGACCGAGGCGAATCGCCTTGGCAACGCAATGGGTACGGCTGTTCGTCTCTAGCTTTCGCATCGCGTTCTTCAGGTGAAAGTTCACGGTATTCTCGCTGACTCTCAGGATGACTCCGATTTCCCAGGATGATTTCCCCTCTTCCACCCAGCGGAGGCAATCCTTTTCTCGTTCGGATAGGGCCACTTGCATATGGCATCTACCCTCCGATGACGGCGCGAATTTCTGCAAATGCATGATGAAACTGCCAAGCCAATGCGTTGAGACGACTGAGGCGATACTCAGGGTCGACATCGTCGAACCTGGATGCAAACGATGCGACAGATAGTTGTCCAAATGGTCCGAACAGTGGTACGGTTACGCCGTGCTTCAGACCGGCCTCTTTGGCCTCGTTCAACACACGCATTTCGCCGGGTTGCAATTGATATTTGTGAGCGAGTTGATCCCATAGAAACGGAGCCGACTGCATCGTCGTACGCCGAACCACGGGATCGATGGCATTGTATCGGCGTTCAGCATAGCGCTCGCACCACGCGGAAGGAAAGTTCACTGTCACGGCGGCTGGCAGATACTCTGGCCGGCGGGTCGGCTCCGCGTCCGTCAGCGCCCCGTAAGCGACTTGACTGAAGCCCTGTTCGCTCGAACAGCTCACAAGCAGATGAACAACACCTCGGGAGATCGACTCTGTTTTGCGCATTCGATGAAGCAAAATAGGTCCATTTGGTGCCTCCGCCACCGACTTAGGCAACCGGTGCTGCGTCTTTTGAGTGGATCGATTTGGGCAGGGGCCCTGCGCCACTTCAGCCTCCTCTCTGCGAAGTGCTCGACCGAACGCGACAATCATACTTCTCGTCATGAGCTGCAATCGACTTGGCTGAGATCGGATAGTTGCTCGATAAAGAACATTGTGCATGCGCTTCTTCGGGAGGAGGCGGACCTGAAGCGTCCAGCAAATGTCGTACCAGCTGAGGCGCCAGGAGCAGTGCCGCAAAAGCACGAGTGCTGGAGAACTGGGGACGCAACGTTCACTGTTAGAATTCGGACATTCGTCGCAAGAGAGACAACCTTGTTCGCGCTAGCTGAAGAACATATGTTGCATCGGCAAGTACGCGAACGATCGTTTACGCGTTGGTCAGCCTCCCGCCTCTGCCCCCCGGGGCCAGCCGAGCTAGCTAGGCCGAGCGCCCGCGTCATAGGGCGCAGAGGCAACTAGACGCAGAAATGGCATGCATCCGCTGCGATACCGGTCTGCCATGGCGGTCGCGCCGTACCGAACGCAACCCTGGAGATCCCCGGTTGCGCGATCGCGTATTGCCAAGCGCTCGTGTTCAAAAGCACCCGGACATGTTTGGGCGAGCGAATCATCCGAATACGGCAATGGCACCTGCGGCTTAAATGACATTCAACTGACCGCACATCATGGGCGTTCTGCTCACGCAGATTGACAGACAGAAGCCGTGCGCATGGTCTTCCTGCACGGGGCTGGTGCTCCATCTCGGAGATGCACGGCCATAAATCCGCTTTACGAATGGTAGATCATCGATCCGCTCGGCCAACATGCCCAGAACTCGCGACCGTCTGCACTACTGACCTCTGCTCGGATTCCAGTTGCCGCGTTTCGGGCGGAGACGAGTTCGGGCGTGGTCTCGCGATGATAGTGGCTCGTTGTGCGGTAAGCATAGCGCCCCAAGCGTCGCTTTTATCGGTCTCCTCCGCGCCATCAATACTGCCCTTGAAATCACCCGTCTCTGCTCTCATCCTGGTAAGCAGCGTCGCTCACGCAGTGTTCGCAGGCGGCTTGCAGCGCCTGATGCATGTCCGCAATGAGATCACTCGGCCCCTCGAGGCCGGCGTGAATACGAATCAATGGTCCATCAAATGAAACCGCTGCTTCCGTTCGTTGAGGACCATCGACAGGCAGCACAAGGCTTTCGTACCCACCCCACGACAATCCGATTCCAAAAAGGCGCAGTTTCTGGAAGAAGACCGAAAGCTGGGCCTTGGAGATAGGCTTCAGAACGACGCCGAATAGGCCACTTGCACCCAAGAAATCCCGCTTCCAAATATTGTAGCCAGGATGGTTTTGGAGCGCAGGGTGTAGAACCCGCCCCACTGCCGGGTGGTCTTCCAGGCTTTGAGCCAGCTTGAGGCCATTTTCGTAATGCTGCCTCATGCGAACGGCTAGTGTGCGCAGTCCACGAAGAGCTAAATAGATGTCATCTGGCCCAGCAATCTCCCCGAAATGATGAGCGCTTTGCTGCAGGAGCGGCCACGCTTCCCTGTTAGCGGTAGCAATGCCCAGAAGGGCGTCGGAATGACCAACGATATACTTGGTCGCGGCATGGATCGAGATGTCGACGCCATGGAGAAAGGGTTTGAAATAGAGCGGCGTCGCCCAAGTATTGTCCATGAGCACGAGCGCACCCGATTGATGTGCGATCGCGCACAGCGCGGGAAGATCCTGTACCTCAAACGTCATGGACCCCGGGGATTCCAGGTACACAGCTCGCGTTTTTGTCCCAATCTTCGCGAGTAGATCCGAAGGCTGAGTGGGATGGAAGTACTCCACCTTGACCTCAAATCGAGTTAGAACCTGGTTCGCGAACATCCTCACCGGTTCATAGACGTTATCGCAGATCAAAACATGATCCCCGGCCTTCAGGATCCCGAGAAGTGCGTGGGAGCACGCAGAGAGCCCCGAAGGGAACACGATCGAACGATACCCGCCCTCCAGTTCACAAATGGCAGCCTCGAGAGCACGAGACAACGGTGAGCCGAATCGTCCGTAGTTCGTCACTGGATTCTGCTTGCGCCTATCCCACTCTTCGAGGGTTTCCGAAACGATCGTGGAACCTCGATAGACAGGAACATTGACCATCCCGGCGTGTTTAGCGGGCGCGCGACCGAGATGAGACAATTGCGTGTTGGGCTCTGGCAAGAGTTTATCCCAAGCGATGCGATCCATACCTCTCCTATCTGGGATCGCGGCGCTTAAATGCGCGGCGAATGCCCACTACTATAATCTGCAACTCGTCTCAGGCGCGACAACTCGAGAACTCTGTATCGTATCCCAACCTTGGAGCAGCTCTCTTCCCAGATCGAAAGCGCTGTCGACCGCACAGTGAGACCGCGCCGGACCGAGCTCCCCGAATATCGGTGGTCAGCTTCATTCAGCTCTACAGTGGGTCCATCACTACAGCAAAGGGCGGGCCAGACGCGCCGGCTGCGCGCTGCAGGCGGATTAAGCCGGCCTGGTCGGATGCCTCGGCCACCAGGCGGATTTCTTGTCGGACAAAAGACGCTGCATGTGGGCTCCTCGCCAAATCGGCTAAATCGGGACGATCTTGATGTGGGTTGACAATTGCACTTCTATGAACTCGCGCGTTGGCGTTTGTTTTTGCAGCTTCCCAATGAAGGCCTAGTTGCTGCACTGCTTATAGCGAAGCGCGGAGCATGATTTGCGCCATTTAAGTCACGGTTGCGATCGTTACGCCGCCGTCATGCAAGTTCGTGGTGCAAGAGAATTTCGCAGCCCCACTACGCTGAATGATCACAACTAACAAGAACCGACACCTGACTGAATCGAGAGCTGGCCCTTAGCAGACTTGAATCGCACCTAGCGTCAAGTTGTACTAACTAGCGGTTCGATTCTTCGAACCGAGACACATTCCGGGCTCAAGGTGCCGGTGCGGCACATTGAGGATCTGCGAGGCGCGCTTGAGATGGTGGCAGCTCTTATTGTCCTTTCGATTGTCGCCGCCGGTGGGGCCAGCCACGGCGTCCGCACTCGGCGTTTTCGCAGCCGACGAGAGCGCGCGCGGCTGCATATGGCTACGGCCCGCTCCGAGCTGCAGCAGTCACGCGCCGTCGCGCAACTCGCTCGAGCAACCCGCCTGCTGGCAACCAGAACCAGATCTTGCGGACCAGAAGCGCTCGACAATAGCCCGCGAGGGCTAAACAATTCACGCGCCTGGGATCTCTTCTCACCTGCAGAATTCGCTGCCGGCCCCCTCGGCAAGGTGCAGCTGATGCGCGAGTCCTTACGTTGTGCTGCGGCGTGTCGCGGCTCCAAAACTACGACAGATGCGTTTCTTCGGCGGGGACGTCCGAACGGAGCGGCGCGCCGCAAGCGGCACGCGTTTCGACGCGCTAAGTTCAAATAATTTGAACGCAAGCGAGTCAGACTATACCGCGAAGAAGAACCCCAATCCAAGATCGTATGATGGCTGGAGCCAGGCGTGTCTATTCGACTGCCTGCATGCTAACGAAGCTTATGCGCGGTGCGAGGCTTGTTCGCCGATCTTTGCGCTGTAGATCGTCGATGCGCTTTCGGAGGCCTTAACATTCGGCTCATCAGCCTCATACTATCAATGATCGTGGCAAACCCCGCTTTTTCATGTCAATCGGCGTTCGACTGGGACCCCCTATCGGCATCCAAAAGGGACCCCTTTGATCGGCGTGCTCTGCTGGGAGCGCTCGGGTCGTCGGAGCTGGTC
>NZ_JADPKH010000015.1:0-261828 GCF_023073835.1 Bradyrhizobium sp. 153
GCTGAGCCGCTTCGAGATCCTGGCGGGTGAAGTTGCGTAGCCCGAGGTCCAAGCTGTGTCTGGCCGTCGACTGCTTGAGAACATCTGCATGCCGCTCGAGCTGATTGCGGATGGCCGTGCGAATGAAATCAGTGCGGTTCGAATAGAACCCTTCCTGCACCATCAGATCGACATGGCCGAGGTCCACGTAGCCAAGGTTGATCGTGATTTTCTCGGTGTCTGGGGCTTTGGGACGCAGGTCGCGAACATTGTCATACATCGAAATTATCCATTGACCATCCCCGTGGATGGCGCCTAAGAAGCTATTTGGATGGCTGGCGAGGTTTTACAAGAGGAAGTTTTGCCATCCGACGAGACACTGGAGCCGACGATCAGCCACCACCGAGGGGTCGAAGGATCGGAAACTCGGAGCGGTTCAAGCCGATGAGGCCCCGGTATCGAGTAGCTGCGACACCGCGGCAGCCAACTGGGGCAAAGGCCCTGCCGTCGACGCCCTGCAATTTCCAGTCAGGGCGCGCCGGCGCTCGTCATGTAGACTACGGGAAAGCCAGGCGAGATTTCCCTGATCTGCTGCGCCAGCTCCCACCCAAGCCGGCCCATGCCGCGCTTTCTGGAGCCAACATCAGGTCCGTATCTATTCCCCTTGCGGTGCTGAGTCAGGCAGCGGCAGACCAGGACGATCTCGCCAGTTAGACGTTCCATTTGTCCCCGGTCTCCCTCCAGCATTGGTCGAGTGGGGTAGCGCTTGCTTCTGGTTCTCCCGCGCTCGTCGCGATTTTCTCAGGTCGACTTTCGCAAGAAATCGCCGATTTTCTCCGCAATCATGATCGTGGGAATATTGGTATTGGCCGCGGGCAGGCGCGGCATAATGGACGCATCCGCCACGTACATGTTCGCGCTGCCAATCACTCGCCCCTCAGGATTGACCACCGCCGTGCGGTCGGCGGGATCGCCCATGCGGCACGTTCCGACCGGATGCCAAACGCCGAACACGCTCTGCCGCACGAAGGCTTCGAAGGCGCGGTCGTCCGCGAGCGTCGCCTGGAAGGCGGTGCCGTTGAGCAGCACCAGCCGGATCAGGAGGTGCCGGAGGCCGGCGGGCACGTCGAGCATCGGCCCGAGGATCGAGGCGACGATGCGGTTCGCGGTGCCATACTTCCTCAGGCGCTTGATGAGCGGGGAATAGGAGGCGGGAAAGAAATCGCCGGCCCAGGGATTGAGCTGCGGATGCACCACGAGCCTTGCCAGCAGCCGGACGGCTGTCCCACACGGCCATACCGACAAGAGACCCGACCGAAAACAGCGCGGGCACGAGAGCTCCGAAGCGGCCGCCAGCCCTGTCGTTGAAACAGCCGTTCGCAAGGTAGACCACGGAGAGCAGAACGGCCGTAGTGCGAAACCTAAACACGCAGCCGTCCAGCCTCTCGCGCGGTCGCGCGAGAGACCCGAGATGAATGTCGAACGCTTACCGAAATCTTGAAGAAGGTCATACGACGCTGATCAGCCGCGTTCCGAGAAGCATCAGACGTAGCGGAGACCTGGGAAAAGGGCCCGGCGATCGCCGCCGGGCCGAGTAGAGGGAGGAAACGAGCGATAGGAAATCTCTCGCAAACGCCAAATGCGAAATTCGATCGAAGCAACCCAACGAACGACGTCCAGCAGCAGAACTATCGTACACATCAAAAAGCATTTTCTGCTAAAGTTGATGGCTTTGAGCGCCTTTTCCGGCATTTGCCGCGTCGTTAGATTTCGACAGCACCGCAAGGAATGCGTGCGTGACTTAGCAGGCCCGATACCAGGCCCTTACCGCACATCCATCTATCACTTGAAACGGTGCGCTGGAGAAATCGCGCCTATTTCCCGAGGGGCCGACCTCGACCGTCTCTATCTAACGCGCAGAGCACCTTTCTTCTGAAACTCGACAGATCGAACAGAAGCCTTGGCACTCTTTTGAGCGCAATCGCCCTGCCCTCGATTGCGAGATGTAGAACTCGTATCAATCTGGCAAGACCGAGTTCTACGAATGCGTCTCGAACATGCGGATCGTCCGCGATCGTGAGCTGGTTGTCCCTAATGACGATGGATGCCGGCAGATCGGGTTTTCTCTCCAGAACGAAGTCTCGACACGCCGCGGCAAACTCCTCCTCTTGAACGCTCAAAGGTACCTTGAAGGCGCTCCGAGAATCTCCCGCCATATTCGGGTCCCACATGAAAGAACGGCAGAGGG
Organism: Bradyrhizobium sp. 153; assembly: GCF_023073835.1. Taxonomy (NCBI): domain Bacteria; kingdom Pseudomonadati; phylum Pseudomonadota; class Alphaproteobacteria; order Hyphomicrobiales; family Nitrobacteraceae; genus Bradyrhizobium; species Bradyrhizobium sp. 153. The sequence continues at coordinate 2,228 of NZ_JADPKH010000015.1, forward strand.
ACACGTGATGCCGGCTCAGGTTTTCGATTTCTAATGGCTGGCGCGCTTGGTCGGCCTCTTCGCACCAGGCAACGCACTGTCGTCAGGCTCCCTCGAATTCCCTCCTTGGTAGCATTGGGTGTCATGGTATATCTTGCCGAAAACTCCGGCATTTGGAGCTAAACATGCGATGGATGAGCCAGTTATTGCGGATTTTGGCATTCTCTGCCGCTTCGCCCGAGCGCGCCTATTTCGATGAGTGAAACGCCCGGTGGGCACATTTGTCGCAATAGGATGGATCGACCGCGCCTGCCCGCCACGTTTTTGCGCCTGTCGCAATGCCTGCGCCGCTAAAAAGAGCGGCGATCACGCGTGTCCGAGCCACGTCATGCTGGGAATAAGGTAGAACGAGCGCCTTAGATTTCCGCTTCTGCATGTTACTTTTTCGTGACGCGTGTCGGCGGTTGATGAGCAAGTGTGCGACGGCCAGCTTGAAATTCGAGCTGGCCTTTCGGTCATTCTTCGCGCTTCTTCGTAAACAACGGAATGCTGGCAGGGACTGCCCTTGATAAGTCGCGGCACTTTCGGGCCATTGGAAGCCAAATTCTTCGGAGAGCGAAGTCCACGCTTGCTGCCAGTAGATTTTTCTTGATCTCTCGGTGCACACGCCGTGCATACGACGCCTTCCAACCAATTGAAAGACTTGAACTCTCGCTCCAATCCATCATGGGCGCCGTGGAAAATTTCCGATCTAAGCCATTCATTCTGTTGATATATTTTTACTCTGATCAGTCTCTTTATGCGATTGGACCGATTGAGAAATCTGCTTTGACGAGGCTTCCGCAGCTTGGCTCTTCTGGAACCCATATAGGCACGAATTGGAAGCGGAAATCGCATTTTCGATTATCAGTGCACTCGTCACGCACACTAGAACGACAATGGCCCGTCACTCGATAGCGCACATCAGGGATTCCATAGAGCTTGCAGGGCGTGCTCGCGCGAAACGGCTTAGTTGCTTCGCTTCATACTCCCGCCTCGCTGGGGCCGATGTAATTTGAAGGCCGGCTGTGACGTGGCTCACATCCCGCCAGGCAATTTACGTTTATCGGTCGTGCCGGGTGGAATGGCAGACGGAGATGCGCATGAAACGCCTCATGCCCTCGCTCATCGCAGCCTTGCTTCTCGCCGGTGCCGCCAGCAGCGTGCTCAAATCGCACGTCCTGTTCCATGCCGGCCAGAGCAGCATGCCATCCATCAAGGAACTGCAGACCGGTCAGGCGAGCAAGCTGCCGGAGTTGCAGATGCAGGACCGCTCTGTCCTGTTTGCGAGAGAGCCGGTTCAGTAGAACGCCCGGCCACTTTCAGGCTGTTCGTCTTACTCGGCCGCCGCGGTCGCAGGTTGAGGCTGTCCGTCGTTCGGACCCGTTCGCGCCATCTGCTCGTCGAGCCAGAGGCTATGGTGCTCGCGGGCCCAATTGACGTCGACTTCGCCCGAGCCCATGGCCTCGAACGCACCTTCCATTCCGATCGTACCAATATAGATGTGCGCGATCATCGCCGCGACGAACAGCACAGCGACGATGGAGTGGACGATCTGGGCCAGCTGCATGCCTTCGATCCCCGTCGTGTAGAACGGGAACATGAGGACATAGCCGCTCGCGGCGACAAAACCGCCGCCGATCACGACGATCCAGTAGATCGCCTTCTGGCCGGCGTTGAAGCGGTAGGCCGGCGGATGATCGTGCCCGACGATGCCGCCGCCTCGCTTCATCCACTCGACGTCCACCTTGTTCGGAATATTGCCACCGATCCACATCAGAAGAATCAGAACGACCCCAATGGTGAACGGGAAGCTCAGATAGTTGTGGGCGTACTTTGCCCAAAGGGACCATTCGGAGAAGGCCTCGAAGCCGATCAGCGGCAATAGCAGCGGTCGCCCGAAGGTGATGTTCAGTCCGGAGATCGCCAAAATGATGAAGCAGGTGGCGGTCATCCAATGCACGAAACGCTCATACGTGTTGAAGCGCACGATGGTGCGGCCGGATCGTCCGCTTTCGAGGCGCACCATGCCGCGCGTGAGATAGAAGATCACGAGCACCGCCAGCATGCCGATGATCGCGACTCCGCCGATCCAGCGCAGCGTGACATTGTGGAACTCGCGCCATTCCCGCCCCTGTGGCTGCTCGAGAACGCCGGACCTTTGATCAGGAATGCTGACGCGACCCTGGATCCGGTTCAGCTCCTGCAAGAGCTGCCGCTCCTTGACCGCGCTTGCGGTCGGATTGACCTGCTGAGCGCCTACCGGTGCCGGAGCTGCCACGATGAGAAGGAGTAAAGCACAAGCCCAGACAGCCGCCCGAACGAATTTTGCAAACGACACCATGAGCTCCTCCTCAATGCTCGCGCGACCTTCGTCAGGATTCGATCGTCTCGCGATAGGCCGTCTTCCACCCCCAGGCACCCGAGCCGTAACCGCGCTTCATCACGCGCTCCTTGTAAATCTGGGCAATGATCTCGCCGTCACCCGCAAGCAGCGACTTGGTCGAACACATTTCGGCACACAGCGGCAGCTTGCCCTCGGCCAACCGGTTCGCGCCGTATTTCTCGTATTCCTCTTTGCTGCCGTCGGCCTCCGGACCGCCGGCGCAATAGGTGCACTTATCCATCTTGCCGCGAGAGCCGAAATTCCCGACCTTCGGATATTGCGGAGCACCGAACGGGCAGGCGTAGAAGCAGTAGCCGCAACCGATGCACAGGTCCTTGGAATGCAGCACCACAGCATCGGCCGTGGTGTAGAAGCAATTCACCGGGCACACGGCCGCACAGGGCGCATCCGTGCAGTGCATGCAGGCCATCGAGATCGACCGCTCGCCCGGCTTGCCGTCGTTGATAGTGACGACGCGGCGCCGGTTGATGCCCCAGGGCACCTCGTGCTCGTTCTTGCAGGCGGTGACGCAGGCGTTGCACTCGATGCAGCGATCAGCGTCACAGAGAAATTTCATACGTGCCATCGTCGTTACTCCCTAAACCGCCGCGATTTGGCAGAGAGTGACCTTGGGCTCCTGCATGCCCGTCGCGGGGTCGTATCCGTAGGTAGTGATCGTGTTGGCGCTTTCGCCGAGCACGATCGGGTCGGTGCCCTTCGGGTAATTGCCGCGAAGATCCTTGCCCGCGAGCCAGCCGCCGAAGTGGAATGGCATCCAGGCGACGCCCTTGCCGACGCGCTCGGTAACGAGCGCCTTCATCTTCGCCCGGGAATTGTTCTCTGCACCCGTGACCCACACCCAGCCACCGTCCTTGACACCGCGCTCGGCGGCATCGGCAGGGTTGATCTCAATGAACATGTCTTGCTGCAATTCGGCAAGCCACGGGTTCGTGCGCGTCTCCTCGCCGCCGCCCTCATATTCGACCAGACGGCCGGACGACAGGATGAGCGGGAACTGTTTTGCAATTCCCTTCTCCACCGCTGCCTTCTGCACGGAAAAACCGATATTCGGCATTCGGAACTGCTTGGCATCGGGCAGCGTCGGATATTTAGCGACGAGGTCGACGCGCGGCGTGTAGATCGGCTCGCGGTGAACAGGGATAGGATCGGGCAAGCCGAAGGCATTCATGCGCGCCTTGCCGTTGCCATAGGGAACGCAGCCATGCGCCAGCGCCACGCGCTGGATGCCTCCCGACAGGTCGAGCGCCCACGACACCGTGTCCGGATTGGCCGGATTGATCTTGTTGATCACGGCCATTTCCGCTTCGGTGAGCTCGGAGTCCCAGCCGAGCTTCTTCAAGCTCGCCAGCGTGAACTCCGGATAGCCGTCCTGAATTCCCGACCCCAACGAGTACGAGCCGTCCGCGAGCAAGCTCACCTTCCGCGTCGTGCCGTCCGGCAGCTTCTCCTCGCGCTCGACGCCGAACCGTGGCCGGAACGTGCCACCGCCGTCCATCACATTCAAATTGGTGTTGTAGAGCAGCGGCGTGCCGGGATGCTTGACCTCAGGCGATCCCCAGCACGGCCAGGGCAGGCCATAATAATCGCCGCCGACCTCGGGATCGTCCTTCGGTGCCCGCATGCTCAGCATATCGAACTTGGCCTGGTTCTTCATGTGCGCCTTGAGGCGCTCGGGCGATTGCCCGCAATAGCCAGTCGACCAGCTGCCGCGGTTCATCTCGCGCAGCACATCCTCGGCTTCAGGAAGATTGTTTTCGACCTTGATCTTCTTGAACATCTGGTCAGCGAAGCCGAGCTTCTTCGCCATCAGATAGATGACCTCGAGATCATCCTTCGATTCAAAGATCGGCTTCACGATCTGCTCGCCCCATTGCAGCGAGCGGTTGGAGGCGACGCGCGACCCCTTGCATTCGAATTGCGTAGCGACCGGCAGAATGTAGACGCCATCCTTGCGGCCGGCCTCGACGGAGAGCGAGGCCCAGGTCGTCGGATGCGGGTCGGCAATGACGAGCAGCTCGAGAGCCTTCAGACCATTCAGGGACTCAGGAATGCGGGTGATGCTGTTGGAGGCGTGTCCCTGCACGAACACCGCCTTCACATTGTCTTTCTGAGCGACCTGATCCTTGGGCAATGTCACTGCCTCGAACCAGCGGGTCAGCGGAATGCCCGGGGTTTCCATGATCTGCTTGGAGTCGAAGCGGGACTTCAGGAAGTCATAGTCGACCTCCCAAACCCGCGACCAATGCTTCCAGGCGCCTTCGGCGAGCCCGTAATAGAACGGCAGCGTGACGATATCGAGCCCGACATCGGTCGCGCCCTGCACGTTGTCATGGCCACGGAAGATGTTGGCGCCCGCGCCGGCTTTCCCGACATTGCCGGTCATCAGGAGGGCAATGCAACTCGCGCGGACGTTGGCGGTGCCGACGGTCTTCTGGGTCTGGCCCATGGCCCAGATGAGGGTTGCCGGCTTCTCGGTGGCGAACATCTTGGCGACGCGCTTGAGCTGCTCGCCGGGAATGCCGGTGACGCGCTCGACTTCTTCCGGAGGCCACTTCTCAACTTCTTTCTTGATGTCGTCGAAACCGTAAACGCGCTGCTGGATGAATTCCTTGTCCTCCCAGCCATTCTGGAGAATGTGCCACATCATGCCGTAGAGCACCGGAATGTCGGTGCCCGGGCGCATCCGCACATATTCCGTCGCGTGGGCCGCCGTACGCGTCAGGCGCGGATCGATGACGATAAAGTTGGCCTTTTGCAGCTCCTTGCCCTCGAGCAGATGTTGCAGCGACACGGGATGCGCTTCGGCCGGATTGCCGCCCAAGATGACCTGTGTCTTTGCGTTGCGAATATCATTGTAGCTGTTGGTCATCGCGCCGTAGCCCCAGGTATTGGCGACGCCGGTCACGGTAGTCGAATGGCAGATGCGAGCCTGATGATCGGTATTGTTGGTCCCCCAGAACGCACCGAGCTTGCGGAACAGATAGGCGCCTTCGTTGGTCATCTTGGCCGAGCCGAGCCAATAGACGGAATCGGGGCCCGACTTCTCGCGTACAGCTTGAAGTTTGTCACCGATCTCATTGATCGCGGTATCCCAGGAGACGCGGGTCCACTGACCATTTACCAGCTTCATCGGATAGCGCAGCCGCCGCTCGCTGTGTACGAGTTCACGTACCGAGGCGCCCTTGGCACAATGCGAGCCGCGATTGATCGGCGAATCCCAGCTCGGCTCCTGGCCGATCCATACGCCGTTCAAGACCTCGGCCGTCACCGTGCAGCCAACGGAGCAATGCGTGCAGATGTTCTTGCGGATGGTCGCGCCTGCGGTGAGCGGACCAGCCATTGCGGCTTCCGCTTTGCGCACGCTGCCGACCGGCAGGGCGCCGAGCGCGGCAAGCGCACCGCCGGCAAGCCCGGATTTGCGCAAGAAGCTGCGGCGGTCGAGACCGCCGGCCTGGCCCGCAAGGGACTCGACAACGGAGCCGTGGCCCGGGGAATGCTGGTGTGTTCGCTTGATCAGCACGGTCAGCCTCCCTTGGCCGGATAACGATTGACGCGGTAGAACGCCTTGACGTGGTCGGACTCCTGGTAGCGCGCCTTGCGCTTCTCATCGTTGGTCTCACCGTCGGCCTGCGCCGACCCGACCAACGGTGTCGCGAGTGTCGCACCGACACCGACCGTGCCGATGCTGACCTTGCGCAGGAAGTCGCGGCGTCCCACTGTGGTCTTCTTGTCTTCACTCATCGCATCTCTCCTGGACCTGCGCGTGCCGGTCAGTTGGCGAATGTGAATGCTTCCGTCTCGATCTCGATAAAGGTGCGACCGAGCGCGCCGACGGCCCGATAGAAGCGGGCGTTCCCGGCGCCCTCCATGTCTGCGAATAGTCGCCCCAGCCACGGCGACACATGTTTCTCGAAGAAGGCGCGCTGTGCCTCTGGCGAGGCACCGAAGTGTCCGCCGGCAAGGCCGGACATGATCTCGCAAATGATGGCGGCGTGGTCCTCGGGTTCGGAATTGTTGGCAACACGCTCGACGCCGAGCGTCGTCAGGTCCCCACGCAGGCGCGATAGCGGCCGTTCGTTGAGAAAGCCGGTGAGATAGTAGGAGGCGTAAGGCAGCAATTCGCCGCGACCGAGCCCCACGAACAAATCGAAATATTCGCGCTCGACCTTAGCCGCGACTGCGCTTGAGGCGACGTCGGCGAGCGCCGCATGCGCGCGGCCGAGCGGCGTGGCGTCACCACTCAATGCCGAGAGCTGCTCGAGCAGTCGTTTCGACGGCGGCGCGGACAGCAAGGTTGCTAGCAACGCGTATTCTTGCGCGCGCGCAGCATCGACGGGATCGATGAGCCCCGCTGGGACGGCTTTTTCGCTGTAGAGATCGGGCCGCAAATCGTTGCGTGGAATACCGGTGGCCGTTTCAACTGCAACCACCCGTTGTGCTGGCACCCGGGTCCAGTTCGAGACCGAAGGCTGGCTGATGCCGATTTTGCGCGCAAGCTGAGCAATGCCGCCTGCGGCATCGATTGCGCGATCAAGCCCGTCATCCCGCACGTGGACCTCCCATCCGAGTCCCGTCTGCTTGATTACTGCTTTTGTAACAGTGTTCTAACGAAATCGTAGTCCCGGTTCCACGGATGGTCAATCATCCGTCCATATGAACCTATAGCCTTTAGTCGTGCTGCTCGCGCGGCAGTGCGCCACCGTGAATACGGTGCCTGAGGGGCTCAGCGAAATCCGCAGATCTCTCCGCCACTGACGGTTGCACCGCAACAGAGATTGCCGGACGTTCCGTGGCGCCTGCTGTCCGCACAATATCCGGCGCGCCCGCCGCATCGGCTTGATGCAATTCCGCCGAAGAATCCGCTGTTTCAATCGACGCCTCGGGGAGAGACTGCACCGCCTCACGCACGCCGCCCACGATGCGCTCGACGAGCGCCGCCAGCTGTTCCGACGAGCAATCCAGCGGGCCAAAACCCGGCATCGCGGTCGGGTCGTTGAAGTCCCATGCGTTCTCCGCAAGCCCGACAAAGTCGCGAATGGCGGGGTCGGTTGCCCACGCGCGGCGAAGAGCCGCACGGCTCAACTCCTGTGGAATACCCTTGCGCAGGAAGGCGGTGATGTCGGTCGCAGCGTTGATCTCGTCGATCGACGGCAGGGTCGAGAGATCGAACTCGCTCTCATCCTGCTTTGCCGCAGGCGGGGGCGTGGGCTGCGCCCGGGCAGGCTCCGCCGGCTCCGCTTGCGCCTCGCGCTTACGGCGGGACCAGCGTGCAAGGAACTCCTCCTCAGTCATTCCTGTCCGCCTTCATGTTCGCGCCGCGCCAGCGCCTCCGGATCAGCGCGGCGCCGCTTGCGCTTGACGAACTCCCGCTCGACATGGTGCTCGACCACGAACCTTTCAATTACTTCGCGCAGCACCTCCGGCATCGGCACGGCCTCGACCAGATTATCGGCGGCTTCGGTAAAGCCCTCGCCCTCCGCGGGGTCAGCGGTAACCGCAGTCACGGCATAGGGCCAGGCGCCTTCCGAGGGCGACAGCACAGTCCAGATGCTCGGATTGCCGGAGGCGAGATTATCGCGATAGCGCGCCGTCTCGGACGGATAGAGATCCACGGTCGCGCTTCCGGCATAGAACAGGGCTGTGCCATCCTGCTCGCGAAGCACGGTCCAGGGTTGTGTCGCCGGCTCGTCCGGCAGGACAGCAATTCCGCGCCAGACGAAGTCAACCCAGGGCGAGGCAGCCTTGCGCCGCTCGACGACGACGCCGACGGAGATGGATGCGAGTGGCGATGCCGCGGGGCTCATGTGAACATCTCCAGGCGCTTCACGGGAAGGCCGGTCAGCAGATTTTGTGGCTTCATCCGGAGCTTCTGATCCGCCGTCATGGACAGGATCAGGTAGACGGGCTCGTCCCGGACGTCGTCGTGCGCGCGGCTCGAATCCGCAAAAATCAGCCGGAACAGTGCAAGCACCCGGTCGGCGTCGCGCTCGTCGACGTCTTCGCCTTGCCACAGACGGTCGCCAAGCCTGGTGGCCTCGGTATCGAGCCCGACATACCAGGTGAGCTTTGCGTCCTGCAGCGCGCGCAGCGGCTCGATCGTGACCTCGATGCCGAGCAGATGAGAGACCCAGCGCATCATCGCCTGCGCCAGCGCAGTTGGTCCGCGTCCGCCGGCCGTGAGATCAAGGGCCATGTCGAATTGGTCGCTGCGCTGCCAATAGGCGTCGACATTCTCTTCGCTCAATATATCGAGCATCGCCTCGTTGGTGGCGCCCAGCATCGACATCAGGGAGAGCACCGGGGTCGGGCTCCGGCCGCCGACGATCTCCTCGTCGCCGAGCAGCAGGGCTTGCTCATGCGGCAGGATCCGCTGAACCCGGAAGAATAGCTCGGCCGCGCGGAGCACAAAGGGGTCGTCGCAGCCATCGAGCGCGTTGCGCAGGATGACATGTACCAGCTGATTGACGAACAGCGGCGGCAGGTCGTTCGCGCCTGATCGCAGCGATGCAAGATAGGCCGCTTCGAGCGTCGGATGCCGCAACAGGAGATCGCGAAACGCCAGCACGAACCGCCAGTTCTCCCGGGCGTCGGCGTCGGAAATTCCGGCAATTTCGTCGGCGCCGACCCCCTGACGCGGATCGGCGAGCAGCTCGCGGTGCAACCGGCGTTCGACCGGACACGCATCGTCGGGCGGCATCAGCTCGGGACGGGCAAAATAGGCTTTGAGGAATTCGTCGGTGACGCACAGCCCACCGCCCTCGTCGCGATCGAGCAGATGATGGCCGCAGGCGATCCAGAAATCGTTCATCTGACGGTCGGCTCCCGGCCCAGATCCGCAAGCCTGACGTCGCCGTCAGGCTGGACGTTGTCCTCCACTTCCATGAACGAGAACGCCTTGCTGTGCCCCTGCCCTACGCGGAGCTTCAGTCGGCGGAAGGACTCGCGGACTTCGCCGTAAATTGAAGTCCGGTGCACCGCAATAAGGGAGCTGATCGGATGACTGCACAGCGATTGCGAGAACGCCACCTCTTCTTCCGCGGCCGTCATTGCTGTGGCCATGTCCGGCGCACCGAAACGATCGATGAGTTGCCTTGCAAGGAGATCGATCAGGCTGCGGTAATCGTCCTCGGTCGCCGGAACGATCTGCGCCAGCGTCGACCAGCCCCAGGATTGCACCCCGAGGAACCCGCCGCGAAACGCCGCGCGCGCCTTGCCCTCGAGCTTCGCACCGTCGCAATCCCAGAAGCGGAAAGCACCGGAGACGGCCCATTCACCCGGCTCCGCCGCCACATCGAACACGAAGGTGTCGGAGGGATCGAGCGCGATGGTACGCAGGAGCTTCACAGCCGCGGCCCTCCGAGCGCCGGATCGAGCCACGAAGGCGTCGCCAGCGCCCGCACGAGGTCGCCACGTTCAATCTCGCCCGCCCCAACCCGGCGCGTGAGAAGATGGCCGCGATCGTCGATGCGCAGAACGGTCTGCCGTTCGCGGGGCATGCGGGAAAGATATTCTCGCGCCACGCCCTCAAAACCGCCCGCCTGCCAATCATCGAATGCCAGCATCAGGTGCCGAGCAAAGCTCTCCGTGATCTGCACCGCACCAGCCTCGCCAAAGCCTTCCTGTTCGAGCGCCGAAGCGAGCGGGTGAACACCCCGCTCGTCCTCGTTCATGGCAACCGTCCGGATCATCGCGCCGAAAACCATCCATGGTGGCGACGCGTCCTCGTCAGCCTCAGGAGGCCATCCCATCCGCCCACCGCCCACCAGCCCCCCATCGATCCTGACGGCGTCGGGCCAAACGATCGTGATCGGCTTGCTCGGCGGTGCGTAGGCACGCAAGGCATCGGTGAGGGCGACCATGCCGGCGTAGAACGCGCGCCGCGCCGTACGTAAGGGCTCGGCTGGCTCCAGCACCACGGCGAACTCCGCCAGATCAAAGCGGCCGACATAGACGAGCGTTCCGGCGCCGCTCTCCGGTGCAATGCGGCATGCGTGGGCAAAAGCGTCGCCACTCTCGCGCAGCCGCACCAATGTGAACGGCGGCGGCAGGTGGATCGGTTCCACCAGGGAAACGTGGCTGACTGGGATCGACGGCAGGCCGTCCTCCGCTTTCCTTTTCTTCCCGATGGATAAGTTCTATACGAGGCGAAGGGCCGGCGCGAGTCCGTCGTCGGTGCCGGATTGGCGGAGGGGTTAACCTGGAGCAGCCATCCAAGACCGTCCTGATCTGCTCGTGCGAAGACACGATGCGTCTCGACGCGGCCGCGATTCAGCGCGGATGTCCCAACTGCGAAATCAAAAGCTTTCATCATCTCTGCGGCGCCGAGCTCGATCACTTCCGCAGCGCAGCGGCCGCTGGCGGCGCATTGACGGTCGCCTGCACGCAGCAGGCCGCGCAGTTCACTGAGGAGGCCGGCGAGCGGCCTGATGCGATCAGCTTCGTCAACATCCGCGAAACGGCCGGCTGGTCGCGAGATGGCGCGCGCGCCGGCGCGAAAATGGCTGCCCTGCTCGCTTCCGCCTCCATCCCAGCGCCGGACTATCCGCTCGTCACTTTGTCGAGCGAGGGCGTGGTCCTGACCTACGGGCGCGATGAGGCCGCGATTGAAGCCGGCCGCCTGCTTGCCGATCACCTCGACGTGACGGTGATGCTGAAGCAGCTCGACGAGATCGTGCCGCCCGCTGCAACGGTCTTCCCGATCGTGAAGGGCACGATCCGCTCCGCAAAGGGACATTTCGGAGCGTTCGAGCTTGCGATCGACGATTACGCGCGCCCCCGCCCTTCTTCGCGCGATCGCTTCGTGCTGGACGCACCGCGAAGTGGGGTGACCTCGCGCTGCGATATCGTGCTCGACATTTCCGGTGGGATGCCATTGTTTCCTGCCCACGCGTTACGCGACGGCTATCTGCGCGCCGATCCGAGCGATCCCGCCGCCGTGCTTCGCGCCGTGCTGACCGCGCGAGACCTCGTCGGCAGCTTCGACAAGCCGAAATATGTCGACGTCACGCCCGCTCTTTGCGCCCATTCGCGTTCGAAGCGCACGGGGTGCCGGCGGTGCCTCGATCTCTGCCCCACTGGAGCGATCACGCCCGTCGGCGATCATGTCGCAATTGACCCGAACATCTGCGCGGGCTGCGGCCAATGCGCCGCCGCCTGCCCGACCGGCGCGGCATCTTATACGCTCCCGCCCGCTGATACGCAGCTTCAAAGAATTCGTGCCATGCTGCTGGCTTACCACAAGGCCGGTGGCACGAATGCGGTGCTACTCTTTCATGACAGCCCGCACGGCACGCCATTGATCGATGCCCTGGCGCGGCATGGCGATGGCCTGCCGGCAAACGTGCTCCCCTTTGCCATCAACGAACTCACGCAACTCGGGCTGGAGGCGATCGTCGGTGCCTTTGCCTATGGCGTATCGGCCATACGATTCCTGCTCCGCGCAAGACCACGCCACGATCTCACCGGACTGTCACAGACGATCGGCATGGCTGAAGCGATCCTTGGCGGCCTCGGCTTTGAGGGCCACCGCCTCGCCACCATCGAAACGGATGATCCCGACGCGCTCGGCGGGCATTTGGCTGCTATCGGCACACTGGCGGCCGTCGCGACGCCCGCGACCTTCAAAACCGTCGGCAAGCGGCGCGACCTTTTGCGGTTCGCCCTGAGCGAGTTGCATCGCGTGGCGCCGACGCCGGTCGACGTGATCGCCCTGCCCAAGGGTGCGCCGATCGGCGCAATCAGCGTCGATACCAGCGGCTGTACCCTATGCCTGTCTTGCGTCTCGGCCTGCCCGACCGGCGCGCTTCGCGACGATCCTGAGCGGCCAGTGCTGAAGTTCGTCGAGGACGCCTGCGTGCAATGCGGCCTGTGCCAGAGCACCTGTCCGGAGAAAGTCATCAGCCTCAAGCCGCAGATCGATTTCCGCGCGGCACGCGCCTCCGCCGTGATTATCAAGGAAGAGGAGCCCGCACTCTGCGTCCGCTGCGGTACCGCCTTCGGCGTCAAGAGCACGATCGACCGCATCGCAGCCAAGCTCGAGGGCCGGCACTGGATGTATCCGGCCGGCGACAAGCGGGTCGCAGCACTTAGGATGTGCGCAGACTGCCGCGTCATCGTCATGAGCGAACAGCAATTCGACCCGTTCAAGGGCGTTCCGGAACGAACGCCGCCGCGAACGACGGATGACTATCTACGCCAGCGCGATGGTAAGGATTAGACGAGCGAACATCTTCGCAGGGTCGGAAGGGGCAATCATTGCGACGTTGCGCGGCCCAAGAAGTCCGTCAACGCACGGCGGTCCTCGGCCGCGCCGATGCGCTGCTCCGGCATTTTGGTGCCGGGGGTGTAGGCATTCGGTCCAACCTCGAACAGTCGTGCGACCGTCTCCGGCGTCCAGACGATGTCCATGCTCTTCAGCGCGTCGGAGAAGCGATAGCCCGGCAGCGAAGCGATCTTGCGACCGTATAGTCGGGCAAGCGTCGGCCCCGCACGCTGAACATCCTTGTCCGACAGGGTGTGACAGGCCACACACGCCCGAAATACATCGGCGCCCCGATCGCCCGCATAGGCGGCGAGAGGATCGGCCGGCGTTCCCAAGAGGTTCGAACCAATGGGATCGCCGGTGCGGGCATTCCAGCGCCTGATCTTGCCGTCCGCGCCACCCGTCATCAGTGTTTCTCGATCCGGAAGGAAGGCGACCGACCATACCGGCAAGCCGGACACGACCAGCGTTCGTAGCAGGCTGCGCGACTTGCGATCTATGATCGCCACCGTGCCGCCGATGCCGGCCGCAGCAATCAACGTGCCGTCTTCCGATATCGTCAAGGCCGCCACCGCCGTGGGACCGGCCGCGACCTCGCCGCTCGGCTTGCCGTCTGTGGTCAGTATCCGCAGCGTGCCGTCGACCGCGCCCGTGACGATTTCACCATCCGGCGCCGCAGCAACGACGTTGAGCGGCGCCGGCAACGTCAAGACTTCAGGTTGGCCGTCCGGCAAATGCCAGATGCGCAAGGTGAGATCATAGCCGACGCTGAGAAGCGACTTGCCGTCCGGCGTGAAAGCGACACCGTTGACGTTCTGTGAATGACCTTCGAGCACGCGCGACGCGCCGTCCGACAGCGACCAGAGCCGCACCGTCCGATCCCATGAAGCCGATGCGAGAAGCGCCCCATCAGGGGACGCCGCAAGCGCCACGATTGGACCTCGATGTCCCTCAAACACCCGATCCGGCTGCTGCCGGCCAGGCATCCACACTGCAATTCGCGCATCGGCACCCGCTGTGATCATGCGGCCGTCCTTCAGAAAGGCGACGGCATTGACGGCGTCAGCATGATACCGCAGCACTTGCTGTGCCGTTTCGGTCTTCAGGGACCAGCGGATGGCTGCTGTGTCGAAGCTGCCGGACAAGAGGGCCTCGCCATCGGGGGAAATGGCAAGCGCCCGTACGGGGCCGCCATGTCCCACCATGTCGGCGTGCGCGGATGATAGCGCGAAGATGGCCCACAGGGCTGCGGCGCCGCCCGTGCAGAAAGGTAACCTCATCATCCGTCACCGGCTCTGGTCACGTTCACGGCCTCAAGATTGCCAGAAGCCCACGGAGATGAAAATCCGAACCCATTTACTTGGCTGGTGCCGTCGTCCTCTTGGACGATCCTTCAGGCGCGGCCTGCATTCCAGGCGGACTCTGACCTTGGGGACTTTCGGCGGGCGCACCACCCGAACCCGTATTGATTGGACCCGTCCAGCCTTGCGGTTGTGGTTGGCCCTTCTCCTCGGGCCGGGTTGGCGCCGCAGACGAATTGGTTTGTGGGGGTTCGGCGGAGGCGCGCTCGAACAGGCAGAGTGCTGCAAAGCACAAAATCGTCATCAGAAATTTCACGTTGGATCCTCCGAATGCCCGTACTAAACGGGGCGACACTGCATTCCGTTCCGGCGTGTGCGTCGCAACGGGCTGGCTTTGCGCATCCCGCTTGAATGCCGGTGATCCGGAGACTAATCTCCGACTGGCCACGTCAAGGATGACGGCATGCAGGGGCGAACGCGGCCATTTCTGCAGATGCTGGCGCGACTGCGCGCTTTGCGCGCGTTTGATGGATCGCAAGATCCCGATTCCCGAGACGCCTCGCCATTCCTGATCCTCGTTGCCGTCGTGCTTGCGCTTCTTCTTGCAATATTGGAAATCGACAGGAATGGCGCCGCACTTCAGTCCCTCGGCTTGATGGGTGATGCACTTTCCGTCGATGCGATGTTCAAGAGCCCGTAGGCGGCTTCTGCCTTGATACGATCAACGAGTTTGCTCGCGCCAAGCGGTGTCGTATAACAGCTTGACGTTTCGATCGAGGGAGGCTGCGGATGAAGGCTTTTCTTCTTGGCTGCGTCGCTGCAACGTTGATCGCGATTGTGGGGATGGTGATCTTGAATCGAATCCAGGAGCCAGTCGCGCAAGCGTTTGCCACAACCGGGGTACGTCTCTGAGACACCCATCTCAGGACCATGTTCAACATTCTTGGCGGCATGATCCCCGAGATCGGCAATCAAGCATGGCATGGGGCCAAGCAGCCTCCCATTCTCGAGGCCTTACGGCGTTCTGGTCGACGCTGCCCGCCGAGCACTGAACCAATAAATGCGAAAACAACCCCATGCACAGTAGAAGGCCCTTGTTTCCAAAGGACAATTTCCTGAGAAAAAAGTCCATGTCGCAGATGCTTTTGACACGTCGGGCAAAACAGGGGCATGATGTCATCATCGACGCGGATGTCGCCTCTGCGCCTCGATCCAAATTTCCGCGCCCTTGACCTGCACCGGATCGAGCCGCAACGGTGGGTTCGGCCAGCCCAGTGATCGCCCCATCACTCAAATCGAATGATGCCGCAACTCGGCTCAGCCTCGACGATATCACGGAGAAGGTTGGGTATGCCGCCCTCTACGCTCCGCGCTCCCAGGCGACGGTTGATCGGAATGCGGCAATCGTCCAGACGCAGCCTTGCAAGCGGATGCGGCGCGACGATGTCAATGCGGACCATTGAAAAGCGGCACGCTTCAATCAGCGCCGCCATCGACCCGGCCCGTAGTCGGCCAGGCGCAACGGGAGCTGCCGAAGAGTGTTTCGTAAGTTCACGACGGCAGCGTCCGGCCCGACGCTGCCTAACTCGATGCTCGTCCAAGCGTCGGCTGTCTAGGGTGTCCCCCGTTTTGCCTTTAGGACCACGGCGGCTCTTCGCTCGTCCCGGCCGCATCGTCATGGATCGTGACCCCCGCCGAACGCAACCCGGTTAGGAACACGGTTCTTACGGAGGCAGGATCGAATCCAATATCCTTGGCGTTTGGTGGATGCGCCTCGCTGCCCTTTAATCGGAGTGCCAAGTGCAAATGCTCGCAAAGGTGCTGAACGACAAGGTTGACCTGATCGTCAGTCATGATCCGCTCTTCCTGCTACCATTTTGCTACCCAACAGATAGCACACATGGAAATAGAGCGGTACGCGATTGGACCACCCCAAGGATCACCCCCCGCGAATGCCCATGGCCGGGCTCCAAATCTGCGCCAATCGGCGCAGACCTGAACTGACCAGCAGGCAACGAGAACGACGCTTTTGGCCCCAGAGCAGACCTCTGGCAGAGAGCCTCCCTTCGGCGGGTTGCTGTCACATGGCCGAGCCATGGCTAATGGCTCTCAACGCGCACTTATCTCCGAGCTCGACGCCGCACTGCCCCGACACATGGGACTCTTGAACGTTTGCCGTTGCTTCTTTCCAACGCCTTTTGCACCCGGGTGCTAAGGTTTCGAAGCTCTGCAAGTTGAGAATTGAGCGACCAGACACGTTGGTGCAGAATGACCATACGGTCGCAGACCCGATCACGACTACTCATTACGCGCCCCTGGAAGAAGGCAATTGCAAAAAAACGCTGACGTTGGGCCAAAAAATAAAAGGGACTTTCAAGTCAATGGTAGCATCGTTTCACGTACAAAATGTGAAGCGGCACACACATGCAGGAATGTATTCCACCGCCGCTCCCGGGCCGATTACCGAGGCGGCGGCTTTTAGAAGACGACCGGCTGTTTCGAGGGATCCTTGTGGGTGTCCAGGCTCTTGGCGGACTCCGCGACATCCGAAACGGGCAACGTGATGTCAGGCCGCCGGCCGATGACCGGCATTGTCGCCATAGGCCTCTCCCGATAGAGCCCGAGGCCTTCGGTCACAGCCAGGTCTTTGAAGCAGAACAAGGCAGGCGTCCTCGCTCGCGGGGTGCACCCGTCGGCATTCTCGATGATCACCTGAAAGGTCCGACGGCGAGAGCGCTGATCGCGCACGCGCGCGCCATTTCGGCGACCGCCAGCGGGCGATGACATCGCCACCCGACGCGCGGGTTGGTCGGAAGCCGACGAATCTCTGATCTAAATGGTGCGATGACGCTCGATAGATGCCAGATCAGGCGCTACTCCGAGGCCCGGCTCTTCGTCCAATTCAATCGTGCCTTCCCTCACGTTGAGGACCGGGCCGCAAAACAGATCGCGCAAGGGATTGTCGTTCGCGTCGACTTCCAGCCAGCCATTGCCTCCGATACCGGCGAGCAGGTGCGCGGATGCAAGCAAGCCAAGACCTCCGCCTAGATAGTGCGGGCAAAACGTCTTGCCCGCCTTCAGAATGTCGCGAGCCAGTGGAGCGCAGACACTCAGCCCGCCCCATTTCGCAATATCGGGCTGAACCACGCCGAGCACCTCTTCGGCCAGAACTTCCCTGAAACCCTCGGCGCTCGAAATGTTTTCGCCGGCGGCAATCGGCATCTTCGCTGCGGCGTGCAGCCTGCGCCATTCCTCGCGCGGCCGATCGGCGCGGATCGGCTCTTCCAACCAGCGCAGATCGAACTGGGCCAGCCGCGGCAGCATCTCCATCGCCTGCGTGACTGACCAGCCCTGATTGGCATCGGTAGCAAGCATACCGGGGCCGACGATCCGGCGCAGCGCCGCCAAATTGGCGAGGTCGGTCTCGGCGCCGAACCCGACCTTCAGCTTCAGCGCGCGATGGCCGCGCTCGAGCGCGGCCTCCGCCGTCTGCGCCGCACCGCCGGGATTGATGCCGCTGGCATAGACCTTGATCTTGCGCGACTGACCGCCGAGCAGCCGCCACAACGGCAGGCGCTGGCGGCGCGCGGAGAGATCCCACAGCGCGAGATCGATGCCCGCAATCGCCTGCGCGAACGGACCAGGTTCACCGCATTGAAGCGCCAGAACTTCGGTGCTTTTGGTCAGCGGCTCGAAGGCCTGGGCAGGACCCTCGAATTTGCGTCCGACGAGGCCGGGGGCGAGCACCTCGTTGACGAGCCGGGCGCGATGCTCCGCGCCTGGAGCCGGAAAGTTGCACCAGGCTTCGCCCCATCCCTCGACGCCGTCCTCGTCGACAGCGCGAACGAAGACGGCGGGACGGTCGAGCATCTTGCCGAACGACGTCACCACCGGCGTTGCCAGCGGATAGCGATAGCAGAACGCCTCGATCGCGCGGATGGTGAAGCTGTCAGTCGTCATGTTGCAGATCCTGCGGTCGAGATCGAAAAGCGGCGGGCGCCACTATCTCAACAGGCGCGCGCGAAGTCACCCGCCACGTGCTGCACCGCGAAACCATTTGCGCCGCAACATCCAAAATGAGACTGCCCGTCAAGCGGAACGAGGCGCCCGCGCATGCACCGCATGCGACTTCGGCTAGCCTTCCCGTCAAATCCGCCAGCCTTTCGAGCTGCGGGCGCCGCGCCGGTTGGCACGGCGACAAATCGACGGTACAGGGAGGAGCACAATGTCGAAATGCAGTGTGGGACTGCTGGCGCTGAGCAGCCTGTTTCTTTCAGGCGCCGCGATCGCTCAGGAGAAGATCAAGGTGGGCGTGACTGCGACGCTCGAAGGCACCTACACGGTGCTCGGCGAGGACGGCATGCGCGGCCACCAGACGGCCCTCAACGTGCTCGGCAAGAAGGTCGGCGACAAGGAACTCGAATTCATCGTCGCCTCGACCGACGCAACGCCCGACTCCGCCGTGCGCGCGGTGCGCAAGCTGATCGAACAGGACAAGGTGCAGATCCTGCTCTCACCGCTCTCTGGCGACGAGGGCATCGCGGTAAAGAATTTTGCAAAAACTCATCCCGAGCTGACCTTCATCAATGCGGCCTCCGGCGCCCAGGAAACGACTTATGTCGATCCGGCCCCGAACTTCTTCCGGTACAACATGGACGGCGCACAGTGGCAAGTCGGCCTCGGCAAATACGCCTATGACGAAAAGAAGTATCGCAAGATCGCGACCGTCGGCGAGGATTACTCCTTCATCTACACCCAGGTGTTCGGCCTTGTGCTCGAGTTCTGCGGTGCCGGCGGACAGGTCACCAACCGGCAATGGGTGCCGCTCGGAACGAAGGATTTCGCCTCGGTCATCGCCGCCCTGCCCGACGACGTCGACGCCATCTATCTCGGGCTCGGCGGCGCGGATGCCGTCAACTTTCTCAACCAGTATCAGCAGGCCGGCGGCAAGGCGCACCTGATGGGCGGTTCCATCATGATCGACCAGACCATCCTGTCGTCGAAGGGCAACGCCAAGAACGCGCTGATCGGCACCATTGCGGCGAGCGGCCAAGCCGATACCTGGGAGGATCCGGGCTGGCAGAAGTTCGTGAAGGCCTATCAGGACGCCTTCCCGCCCAACAAGCGCTTCCCGAGCCCGTCGCTGCTCGCGACCAACTATTATGATTCAACCATGGCGCTGATCCTTGCGCTGCGCCAAGTCAATGGCGACCTCTCCAACAACCAGGCGAAGTTCAAGGAAGCACTGGCGAAGATCGAGCTCGACGCGCCGAACGGCAAGATCAAGCTCGACTCCAATCGCCAGGCGATCGGCACCAACTTCGTCACCGAAGTCGTCGACGACGGCAAGGGCGCGCTGTTCAGCAAGGTCGTGAAGGTGATCCCGAACGTGAACCAGACGCTCGGCTATGATCCGGCCGTGTTCTCGAAGATCGGGCTGCCGAGCCGCACAGTACCGGAATGTAAGAAGTACTGACGCATCACGCCTGCACCGCGCTGGCGGAGAGCGACTTGCTGACGCGGTCGCTCTCCGCTCTTGCAATCTCGCCGGGGTTGTTGAACGCTGGCCGAAAAGACAAGAACATTCGGGAGGGGAAGGCATGAGCCGCGCGCTCGCCGTCTTCCACGGCCGGTTCGGCCGGGCGACGGTTTATCAGTTGAACCGCCCTTTCAATATCCACGCCCATCGTGAAGGTCATCTGATCTTCCATGTCGGCGGCATGCCGGCATGCATCGATGTCTCCAACGGGCATTATGATCTCACCGAATCCTCGGTCGTTGCCGTCAATCCGTGGGAGCCGCACAACTTCCTGCCGGCCGATGTCGACGGCGGCGCGATCTTCTTCGTGCTTTACGTCAACGCCGAATGGTTTGCGCCGGACGCATCCGGCTCCGACCGGTTGCGTTTCGGCCGCACCCAATTCAGGCGCACGCCTGCGCTCGACAAGCACATCAGGCGGACCGCCGCGCTCGTGTGCGGCGCACCATCGCTTTCCAGCCTCGATTCCGAGCTGAGGCGGCTGATCGACATCTGCTACGATGAAAGCTGGCAACAGGCCGAGATCGCGCGCGATCCGCGCGCCAATGGTGCCGTGACCGACTTCCGTGTGCGCAAATGCATCAGGCTGATGTCGGAGAGCCCCGGGGCCGAGATGGAGCTCGATAGGATCGCGCGGGAATCCGGTTTGTCTCGACCGCATTTCTACCGGCTGTTCCGCGTCCAGACCGGCGTCACGCCGAATCTCTATCTCAACACGCTGATCATGGAACAGGCGCTCGAAGCGCTGGTGGCGAGCGAGGCGCCGATCGCCGATATCGGCTTCGATCTCGGCTTCTCCTCGCAAAGCGGCTTCACCCGCTTCTTCGCCGCCAATGTCGGGATGGCCCCGACCGATTATCGTCGCGCGGCCAAAGTTTTGCGCACCTAGCCGCTGCGCGAAAAGATACTCACGATCAAACGTCCTCCTCGCAGCCCGGCTAGGATGTGGGCAACGCGATCTCGCTAGAGAATTGCGAGTCCAGGGAGGATGTTCGCCCATGGCAGGGCTCGCAGCCGATAACGGCTTGCACGCCGCCTCGTCCCACTTGCGGGGAGAGGGTTGGGGTGCACCCGCGCCGAAGCCCGTCATCGAGCGCGCCTTTGGCGCGACCCGTTGGACGCGACCGCTCCCCGGAAGCGGCAGGGTTATCGCATATGATCTCTTGGAGTGGTCTGAGCAAGCGCCTCGTCCTTCGAGACACCCGCTCCGCGGTCTCCTCAGGACGAGGCTAATTGGCATCCGGCCCGTTGAACCTGCTGCCGCACACTCCGCGCTCATCCTGAGGAGCCCGCCAAAGCGGGCGTCTCGAAGGATGGGCCGCAGGGAATCGCTTCCCATATGCGATTGCCCTGCCGCAAGCGGGGCGAGACCATGAGCCGCTTTGTCGAACGCCATCCCGTCTGGGCGCTGATCGTGATCATTGCCATTGCCGTCGTGCTTTGGCTGGTCTTCGCGGTCTGGCCGCCGGGCCTCGAAGAGGCGATCGGCCGCAAGCGCGTCTTCCTCAATGCCGTCTTCAACGGCATCACGCTCGGAGGGCTCTACTTCCTCGTCGCCAGCGGCTTCACGCTGATCTTCGGCCTGATGCGCAACGTCAACCTCGCGCATGGCTCGCTCTATCTGTTCGGCGGTTATGTCGGCTACGCCATCAGCGCCTCGACCGGCTCCTGGATCCTCAGCTTCATCGTCGCTTTCATCCTGACCGCCCTGGTCGGCGTCCTGCTCCAGTTGATCGTGTTCCGCCGGATGGAGGGACAGGATCTCAGGCAGACCATGGTGACGATCGGGCTTTCGATCGTATTCGCCGACCTCATGCTGTGGGCCTGCGGCGGCGACTTTTACCAGATCCAGACGCCGAATTGGCTGATCGGCCCGGTGGAGCTGCCGCTGATCACGGCGATCAAATCCTCAGGCGAGCCGGTCTATCTCAGATATCCGCTGGTGCGGCTCGTGATCTTCGCCGCTTCCGTGATCATCGGCGTGGCGATGTGGCTCGCGCTCAACCGCACCCGGATCGGCATGATCATTCGTGCCGGCGTCGATGATCGCGATATCCTTGCTGCGACCGGAGTGCGCATCCAGCTCGTCTTCGTGCTGGTGTTCGCCTTTGGCGCGGGACTTGCCGGCACCGCCGGCGTGGTCGGCGGCACGTTCCAGTCATTGTCGCCCGGCGAGGACATCCGCTTCCTGCTGGCGTCCCTCGTCGTCGTGATCGTCGGCGGCATGGGTTCGATCCCCGGCGCCGCACTCGGCGCACTGATCATCGGCCTCGCCGAACAGCTCGGCTCGGTCTACATCCCGACCTACGCCATCGTCGTGACCTTCCTGATCATGGTGCTGGTGCTGGCCATCCGGCCGCAAGGCCTATTGGCGAGGCGCTGAGATGTCGCTCGCCCACGATGCACGGCTTGCCGTACGCCCCGCCACAATGGCGCAGCGCCCGGCACGGACGTGGCCGGAGGTCAACAATCCCGCCGCCTGGATCGTCGCGGTCATTCTCCTGATCATGCCGCTGATCGCCAACGGCTTCTTTCTGATCGAGATCTTCGCCTCCACCTTGATCCTCGGCACCATGGCGCTGAGCCTGATGTTCCTCGCCGGCTATGGCGGCATGGTCAGCCTGATGCAGCTTACCATCGCGGGGTTCGCGGCCTATATGGTCGCCGTGTTCGGCGTCAGCGGCAATGCCAATATCAGCCTGGGCTGGCCGTGGTGGCTCGCGGTGCCGATGGCGCTGACGCTGGCGACCGCTTTCGGCACGCTCGGCGGCGCGCTCGCGGTCCGCACCGAAGGCATCTACACCATCATGATCACGCTCGCGATCGGCGCGGCCTTCTACTATTTCACCAACCAGAACTGGGCGATCTTCAACGGCCATACCGGTATCAACACCGTGGCCACGCCGCACTTCTGGGGCGTGAACTGGCGCGCCGACATTCCCTTCTACTACGTCGTGCTCGCGGTCGCCGCGCTCTGCTATTTCGCAGTCGAATATCTCTCACGCGCGCCCTTCGGTCTTGCCCTCCAGGGCGTGCGTGACAATCCCAGGCGCATGGCTGCGCTCGGCTTCAACGTCAATGCGCACCGCGTCGCCGCCTATGCGTTCGCCTCGTTCGTGGCCGCGCTGGCCGGCGTGCTCCAGGTCTGGAACTACCGTCAGATCTCGCCGGGGTCGGTCAGCGTCGGAGCCTGCATCGACGTGCTGATCATCGCCGTTGTCGGCGGCATCACGCGCCCGATCGGTCCCTTCATCGGCGCGCTGATCTTCGTGCTACTGCGCACCTTCGCGCTCGACTTCCTGGTCAGGCTTGGCCTCGATGGCAACCGCTTCCGCCTGCTGATCGGGCTCGGCTTCCTCGCCATCGTGTTCTGGTCCTCGGACGGCGTCATCGGCCTATGGCAGCGATGGCGCCAGCGTCAGCGCCGCGGCGCGGACCGTTCCGGCGGAGGGCGCCGTGATGGATAGCGTCGCTCAACGCCTCTCCGCCGTGGGCGCCGGCGCTGCGCTGGAGCTCCGCGGCGTGACGCGCCTGTTCGGCGCGCTGGCGGCGCTGACCGACGTCACCATCACGGTGCGTCCGGGTGAGCGGCGCGCGGTGCTCGGTTCGAACGGCGCCGGCAAGACCACGCTGTTCAATTGCATCACCGGCGACTTCCCGCCCTCCTCCGGCACCATCCGCTTCTTCGGCGAGGACGTCACGCACTTCCCGCCTTATGAACGCATCCGGCGCGGATTGCGGCGGACCTATCAGATCTCGGCGCTGTTCCCCGGCCTCACCGTGCAGGACAACGTCTATCTCGCCTGCCGCGGCGTCTCGCGCGGACGCTTCTCGTTTCTGCGTCCGGGACAGAACGACGCCCTGATGCATGCGGCGGACAATCTCGTCCAGGCCGTGCATCTTTCGGCCGTGAAGGACCAGCGCGTGGCCGAGCTCGCGCATGGCCAGCAGCGCCAGCTCGAGATCGCGCTCGCGCTCGCGGGCGCCCCGCGCTTTGTCCTGTTCGACGAACCGGCCGCCGGCTTGTCGCCGACCGAACGGGCCGAGCTGATCGAGATCCTGACCTCGCTGCCCGCGCATATCGGCTACATCATCATCGAGCACGACATGGATGTCGCTTTACGCGTCGTCGAGAGCGTCACGATGATGCACAACGGCCGCATCTTCAAGGAAGGCCTGCCGCAGGAGATCCAGTCCGATCCCGAGGTGCAGGAGCTCTACCTCGGAGGCGGTCATGAATGAGGTCCGCCGCAGCAAGGCCGCGCTCGAGGTCCGCGGCCTCGATGTCTACTATGGCCACTCGCACGCCCTGCAAGGCGTCGATCTCACACTGGAGAACGGTGTGTTCTCCGTCGTCGGCCGCAACGGCATGGGCAAGACCACGCTGTGCAAGGCGATCATGGGTCTGGTAGGCGTGAGCGGCGGCTCGATCCGCGTTCGTGGCGACGACATCACGCGGCGGCCTCCGGCCCAGATCGCCCGGCTCGGCGTCGGCTATGTGCCGCAAGGACGCCGGCTCTGGCGCTCGCTCAGCGTCGACGAGCATTTGCGGCTGGCCGGCGGCCTGCGGCCCGGCGCCTGGACTGTCGATCGCATCTACGAGACCTTCCCGCGACTCGCCGAGCGCAAGGATCACGGCGGCGGCCAGCTCTCCGGCGGCGAGCAGCAGATGCTCGCCATCTCTCGCGCGCTACTCACCAATCCGCATCTCCTGATCATGGACGAGCCGACCGAAGGGCTCGCGCCCGTCATCGTGGCGCAGGTCGAGGAGATGCTGCTGCGGCTCGGTGAGGACGGCGACATGTCCGTGCTCGTGATCGAGCAGAATATCGGCGTCGCCACCGCGATCTCGCGCAACGTCGCGATCATGGTCAACGGCCGCATCAACCGCATCATCGACTCCGCCCGCCTCGCCGCCGACCGCGAGCTCCAGCAGCGCCTGCTCGGCGTCGGGCTTCACGCCGAGCTCGAGCCGGATATCGACGTCGCCGCGCCCGGTGTCGAAGCCAGGCCGGCGCCGGCGCCACGCCGCGAGGGACCGATCCGCATCTACATCTCCAACCCGACGCTCCCGACCCGATGGTCGCAACCGGTACCGATCGCCCGCATCGAAGCTGCTGCGCGAACGGTCTCGACGCAAGTCACCCGGCTCGAAGAGACGACGCGGCGCAAGCGCGAGCCGGTGACGACGCAGGCCGCCGGCCCGCCTGTGGCGTTGGTCGTCGGCACGCTCGACACCAAGGGCGTTGAGCTGCGCTTCATCCGCGACATCATCGCAGAAAGCGGCCTGCGCACGCGGCTAGTCGATGTTTCCACGAGTGGCAAGCATTCGTCGTGCGATGTCTCCGCGCAGGAGATCGCCCTGAACCACAGCCGTGGCGGCGCAGCGGTGTTCGGCGCCGATCGTGGCGCCGCCGTGACCGCGATGGCCGATGCCTTCGCCAACTGGCTGCGGCGCCAGGGCAATGTCGTCGGAGTGATCTCGGCCGGCGGCTCGGGCGCAGCGTCTCTGGTCGCCCCGGGGATGCGCACGCTACCCGTCGGCGTACCCAAGCTGATCATCTCCTCCGTCGCCTCGGGCGATGTCGGGCCCTATGTCGGTCCCGCCGACATCACGATGATGTACTCGGTCACCGACGTGCAGGGGCTGAACTCGATCTCGCGGGCGGTGCTGGCCAACGGCGCCAACGCGCTCGCCGGCATGGTCAAGGCGCGGCTCGATGCCCGCGCCGCAGCGGCGCGCGAGGCCGGCGGCCTGCCAGCGGTCGGTATTACCATGTTCGGCGTCACCACGCCGGCCGTTCAGAAGATCGCGGCCGAGTTGCGTGATGATTTCGAATGCCTGGTGTTCCATGCCACCGGCGTCGGCGGACGCTCGATGGAGAAGCTCGTCGAGTCCGGCCAGCTCGCCGGAATCATCGACCTCACGACGACCGAGATCTGCGATCTGCTCATGGGCGGCGTGTTTCCTGCGACCGAAGATCGCTTCGGCGCGATCATCCGCAGCCGCGTTCCCTATGTCGGCTCGGTCGGCGCGCTCGACATGGTCAATTTTGGCGCGCCCGAGACTATTCCCGAACGCTACCGCGGCCGCAAGTTTCACGTCCACAATCCGCAAGTGACGCTGATGCGGACAACGGCCGAAGAGAACGAGCGCATGGGCCGCTGGATCGCTGAGCGGCTCAATCAGATGGATGGCCCTGTACGCTTTTTCCTGCCCGAGGGCGGCGTGTCCGCCCTCGATGCGCGGGGCCAGCCGTTCTGGGATCCAGACGCCGACACCGCGCTATTTCGCACGCTGGAGCGCACGGTGCGGCAGACCGGCAACCGCCAGCTCATCCGCGTGCCCAAGAACATCAACGATCCCGAGTTCGCCGCCGCCATTGTCAGTGCGTTCCGAACCCTGTTCGGCCGTACCAAGGTGCGCCGAAGAGTAGCGAGGTGACCGATGGCGAGGTTTGAACGCGCAGCGCTCCTGAAGACCTTTCGCGACATGGCAAGGCGCGGTGAGCCGATAGTCGGCGGCGGCGCCGGCACCGGTCTATCAGCCAAGTGCGAGGAAGCCGGCGGCGTTGATCTCATCGTCATCTACAATTCGGGCCGCTATCGGATGGCCGGCCGCGGCTCGCTCGCGGGTCTGATGGCTTACGGCGATGCCAACGCCATCGTCGTCGAAATGGCGAACGAAGTGCTGCCCGTGGTCACCAGGACGCCGGTGCTGGCGGGCGTCAACGGCACCGATCCATTCCGCGACATGGACGTGTTTCTCGACCAGTTGAAGGCGCTCGGGTTTGCCGGCGTGCAGAACTTTCCGACCGTCGGCCTGATCGACGGCGTCTTCCGCGCCAATCTCGAAGAGACCGGCATGTCCTATGCGCTGGAGATCGACATGATCGCCAAGGCGCACGACAAGGACATGCTGACCACGCCCTACGTGTTCAGCGAGAAGGAGGCCGCCGCAATGGCGATCGCCGGCGCCGACATCATCGTTTGTCACATGGGCCTGACCACCGGCGGCACCATCGGCGCGCAGACCGCACTGAAGCTCGAGGATTGTCCCGCGCAGATCGACATCTGGGCGTCCGCTGCGCTCAGTGTCAATCCGGACATTCTGGTGCTGGCTCACGGCGGCCCGATCGCGGATCCCGCCGATGCCGATTTCATCATGAAGAACACCCGCCATTGCCACGGCTTCTACGGGGCGTCCTCGATGGAGCGACTGCCCGTGGAGCGGGCGCTGACGGAGCAGGTGCGTCAATTCAAGGCGATCGGCGCGCGGTAACGCCGAAGGTACGAGGGAGGGAAAGATGTCGGGGATTCTCGTCGGTGAATTGATCCTCTGGCTGATCGTCGCGATCGTCGTGATCGTGGTTGGCGTCTACATCGTCAACTGGCTGTACCACCGCTCCTCGAAGGAGACCTCGTTCGTCCGGACCGGCTTCCTCGGCGAACGCGTGGTCATCGATGGCGGCGCCTTCGTGCTGCCGTTCATCCACGACTACACGCCGGTCAACATGAACGTGCTGCCGATGGGCATCGTCCGCTCCAAGCAGGACGCCGTGATCACCCGCGACCGCATGCGCGTCGACATCGAGGCCGACTTCTATGTCCGGGTCCAGCCGACCCGCGAAGCGGTCTCGATCGCGGCGGCGACGCTCGGCCGCCGCACCATGGAGCCCGAGCAGCTCCATGCGCTGCTGGCCGGCAAATTCATATCCGCGATCCGCTCGGTCGCCTCCGAAATGACCATGGAGGAAATGCACGAGCGGCGCGGCGACTATGTCGCACGCCTCAAGACCAATGCATCCGAAGCCCTCGCCCAGAATGGTCTCGAGCTAGAATCGGTCGCGATCACTGATCTCGATCAGACCGACCTGGAGTTCTTCAACCCGTCGAACCGGTTCGACGCCGAAGGCCTGACCCGCCTGATGGAGGATATCGAGGCCAAGCGAAAGCTGCGCAACGATATCGAGCAGGACTCGATGATCAAGATCCGCTCGCGCAATCTGGAAGCCGAGCGGCAGGCGCTCGAGATCGAGCGCGAGAGCGAGACCGCGCGCCTCGAGCAGGAGCGCGACATCGAGATGCGCCGCGCCCTTCAGCGCACCGAGGTTGCCCGCGAACGCGCGCTCCGCGAGACCGAGGCCGAACAGGCGCAGATTTCTGCGCGGGAGGCCATCGAGCGCGCGCGCATCGCCAATGATCAGGCGATCGCGGAGGCCCGCATCGCCTCCGAGCGGGAGACCCGGCAGAAGGAGATCGAGCGCACCCGTACCATCGAGGAGAAGGAACTGCTGGCGCGCGAGGAGATCGAGAAGACCCGGATCGCCAACCAGCGCTCGATCGACACCACCCGCATCGCTTCGGAGCGCGAGGTACGCCAACGCGAGATCGAGCGGATGCGCACGGTCGAGGAAGCCGAGATCGCCGCGCGCGAGGCGATCGAGAAGGCGCGGATCCAGCAGGATCGCGTCGTGACCGACGCCCGCATCGCCAACGACGAGGAGACGAGGCGCCGCGAGATCGAGCGCACGCGTGCCGTGGAAGAGGCAGAGATTGCCGCGCGCGAAGCCACCGAAAAGGCCCGCATCGCCCAGACCATGACGGTCAATGTCGAGCGCATCTCCTCGGACGAGCGCACCCGCGCGCTGGAGATCCAGCAGGTGCGAACAATCCAGGAGGCCGAGATCGAGGCTCAACGCGCGGTCGAGGCGGCCCGCATCGCCCGCGAGCGGACGCTCGCGGCAGAGCGCATCGCCGCCGAACAGAACACACGGCAACTCGAGATCGAGCGCAACCAGGCACTCGACGTCGCCGGCATCGCAGCGCGAGAAGCCACGGAGGCCACGCGCATCGCGCAGGAGGAGCGCGTGCGCTCGCTTGAGATCGCCCGCAACCGCGCCGTCGAGGAAGCTGATATCGCCTCGCGCGAGGCGATCGAGGCGGCCCGCATCGCCCAGGAGAAGGCGGTTGCGGCCGAGCGCATCCAGGCCGAGCGCGAAACCCGCGCACTGGAGATCGAACGGACCGGCGTCTCGGAGGCGGCCGAGCTGAAGCGGCGTGACGCGATCGAGCGCCAGCGTATCACGGTGGATCTGGCGCTCGAGGCCGAACGGATCAATTCCTCCAAGAAGCGCGAGGTGCTCAACATCGAGCAGAAGAAGGCGATCGAGATCGCCGACGAGGACCGCGTCATCGCGCTGTCCACCAAGAAGTCCGAGCGGATCGACGCCGATCGCCAGGTCCGGCAGGCAGAGATCGTCGCACGCAAGGAGGTCGAGACCACCGACGTCTCGCGCGAGCAGGCGCTGGAAGCCGCCCGGATCGAGCGGCGTCGCGCCATCGAGCAGCTCGAGGTTGCTCGGGTGCAATCCTTGCAGGAAGCCGAGATTGCCGCGCGCGAGGAAGTCGAGCGCGCGCGCATCTCCTCCGACCGCGGCCTCGACGAAGCCCGGATCGGCCGCGAACGCGAGCTGCGCAAGCTCGAAATCAATCGCGAGAAGGAGGTCGAGACCGTGCTGATGGAGAAGGCGATCGCAATCCACACGAAGTCGCTGGAGGAATCCGCAGCCAAAGCATCAGCCGAGGAAGCGCGGATGCGCGCCACAGAAGCCACCGAGCGGGTCATCACCGCTCGCGAGAACGAGATTGCCAAGCGTCGCAAGGGCGTAGAAATTCTCATCGCCGAGAAGCAGGCCGAGGAGACACGGATCGCCGCCGAGGCCGAGCGCGTGCGCGCGGCCGTGGAAGCGGAAGCGCAGCGATTGCTCAACGAGGCCGAGAACGTTCTCACCGACCAGGCGCGCTACTCCCTCTTCCGCAGAAAACTGCTCGACCGCATCGAGGGCATCGTACGCGAGAGCGTCAAGCCGATGGAGAAGATCGAGGGCATCCGCATCCTCCAGGTCGATGGCCTCAACGGCAATGGCCACGGAAACGGCAATGGCGGCCGCAGCGCCACCGACGAGGTGATCGATTCGGCGCTGCGCTACCGCGTTCAGGCGCCGCTGATCGACTCGATCCTGTCGGACATCGGCGTCGAGGGCGGCAGTCTCGCAAAAATGCCGGGCCTGATCCGCGAGGCGCGCGACATGCAGGGCATCAGGGATTCCGCGCGCAAGAGTGGCGGCGACAAGCCGGCCTCCCCGCCTGCGGCCGAAGGCGGCGAGCCGCCGGCCGAGCGCGGGCCGAGAAAGAAGAGCTGAGGTCTGATCCATGGCCCGCGTCTATGTCTCCACCGTCGTCAACGCCCGCAACGACCGCGTCTGGGCGCGGGTGCGCGATTTCAACGGCCTGCCGAACTGGCATCCGGCCATCGCCGAAAGCCGGATCGAGGGTGGCGAACCCGCCGACAAGATCGGCTGCGTCAGGGATTTCCGCCTGCGCAACGGCGACCGCATTCGCGAGAAGCTCCTGGGCCTATCCGACTACGACATGTTCTGCACCTACTCGATCCTGGAATCGCCGATGGGCGTCGAGAACTACGTCGCGACCTTGCGGCTGACGCCCGTCACCGACGGCGACCAGACCTTTGTGGAATGGACCGCCGAATTCGACTGCGCGCCGGAGCGCGAGACCGAGCTCGTCAGCAACATCGGCGGCGGCGTGTTCCAGGGCGGCTTCGACGCCTTGAAACGCGTGTTCGGAGGTTAGCCGTGCCGCATATCGTCAAGAGCACGATCCTGAGCGCACCGACCGATGCGGTGTGGGACCTGCTGCGGGATTTCAACGGCCACGACCGCTGGCATCCGGCGGTTGCGACCTCCTCGATCGAACGCGCTCAGGCCTCCGACAAGATCGGCTGTATCAGGCGCTTCAAGCTCAAGGATGGCTCCGAGCTGCGCGAGCAGTTGCTGGCGCTGTCCGACCTCGAACAGACCTTCAGCTATTGCCTGCTCGATACCCCGATCCCGATGTTCAATTACGTCGCCCATGTCCGACTGCTCCCGGTGACCGATGGCGACCGCACCTTCTGGAATTGGGAATCGCGCTTCACCACCAAGCCCGAGGATAGGGACCGCATCACCCACATGGTCGCGGAAGACATCTACCAGGCGGGATTCGAGGCGATCCGCCGCCATCTGAAGGAGGCCGCCTAACCATGGCTGTGACCGTAAAGACCTTTGCCAGCGCCAGCGAAGCGGCCGGGGCCATATCCTCGGACCGCAGCGCGCGCTATCTCGGCGGCGGCACGCTGGTGATGCGGGCATTGAACGAGGGCGACGTCTCGATATCGACCATCGTTCGCGCCAGTGACCAGGCGCTGAGCCGGATCGATGCGTCCGGCCCACGCATCACGCTCGGTGCCGGCGTCACTTTCGCGAGAATTCTCGGCGAGCGGGACCTCGCTTTCCTGCACGCGCCCGCCCGTTCGATCGGCGGGCCCGCCGTGCGCAACATGGGCACCGTCGGCGGCAATCTGTTCGCGCCCAACCCTTACGGCGATTTCACCGTGGCGCTGCTGGCGCTCGACGCCACAGTCGCGCTGCAAGGCGGCTTCGGCGCCCGCGACATCGCGATCGAGGAGTTCCTGCAATCGCGCGAGCGGCAATCCGGTGCGTTAGTCCTCTCGGTCTCCTGCACCCGGCCGGCCAACGCCGAGGCCTTTCGCTATCGCAAAGTTGCCCGCATCAAGCCGAAGGGCGGCTCGGTCATCACGCTGGCCGCACATCTGCCGGTCAGCGGCGGGCGCATCGCCGGTGCTCGCATTGCGCTCGGCTCGATGGCGGCGACCCAGATCCGCGCCAAGGCCGCGGAACGTGCCCTCGAAGGACGCACGCTCGATACCGCGAACATCAATGCAGCCGCCTCTACCGCAATCGAGGGCACATCGCCCGCGGACAACGCGCTCGGCAGCGCCTGGTATCGCCGCGAGATCGTCGGCGTCCATCTCCGCCGTTTGCTGTCCGGTCAGGAATAGACAAGGACCAACATGTCCAAGACGCCTCTGCAATTTCGTCACAACGGCCGCGACGTCGCCATCTTCGTCGATGGCGGCGCCAACTTGCTGGTCGCCTTGCGCGAGCTGGTCGGTGACATGACGCCTAAGTTCGGCTGCGGCCAGGGCGGCTGCGGCACCTGCAGCGTGCTGATCGACGGAGAACTCCACCTCTCCTGTCTGACGCTCGCCGAGACCGTCGCGGGCCACTCCGTCGAAACGCTCGACGGCCTCAAGCAGGGTCCGAACCTGCACCCGCTCCAGCGCGCCTTTGCCGACAATTTTGCCGCCCAATGCGGCTATTGCACGCCGGGCATGCTGATGGCCGCGAAGGCGCTGCTCGACCGCAATCCGTCCCCGAGCCGGGCCGACGTGATCGAGGCGATCTCCGGCAACATCTGCCGCTGCACCGGATACGAGCCGATCATCAATGCCATCCTCGCCGCCGCCGGCGGCCGGGCCAGCGCCTGAGGTCAGATCATGCTGGAACTACGCAAGGACATCTTCGCCGACGAGCGCGACGACAATCTCAAGGAGATCGGCAAGGGCACGCAGCGCCAGGACATGCTCGGCCACATCACGGGGACGTCGAGCTATTTCAACGACCATAAGCTCCAGGGCATGCTGCACTTGAAGGTCGTTCGCTCGACTCAGGCCCATGCTAAGCTGCGCCGCATCGATACCACGGACGCAGAACGCTCAGCCGGCGTGCGCCGGATCATTCGCGGCACTGACGTGCCGGTCAATCTCAACACGCTGCTGAGCCTGATCAATTTCGGCAAGGACGACGAGCCATCACTGGCCGTCGACAAGGTCCGCTACAAGGGCGAGCCGATCCTCGCCATCGTCGCCGACAGCGAGCGTGAGGCGTTCGAGGCCATTGCAAAAGTGCGGATCGACTATGAGCCGCTACCGACCGTGTTCGACGTCGAGGATGCCCTCAAGCCGGGCGCGCCCGTGGTCAACGAGACCTATCCGAAGAACGCCTTCATCTATCACGACGTCTACGATCACCAGCGCCTGCGGTTCGGCGATGCCGATGCGGCACTCGCGAACGCCGACCACGTCCTCGAACAGCGCTACCAGATGTCGCCGATCGAGCACGCGCCGACCGAGACCAATGGCGCGATTGCCGCGCCCGACACCAACGGCCGCTACGTCGTCTACACCTCGACCCAGGCGCTGTTCTTCTCGGTCGATACCTGCGCCAAGATTTTGGACGTGCCTTCCAACACCTTCCACTTCATCGGTGGCACGGTCGGCGGCGGCTTTGGCGGCAAGGTGGATACCCTGACCGAGCCGCTCGCGATCCTCGGCGCCATGCTGACCGGACGGCCCGTGCGCTACGTGTTCGGTCGCGAGGAGGAGATGCAGTACGGCCCGCCGCGCGGCGCCGAGCGCATCTACATCAAGGACGGCGTGATGCGCGACGGCCGCATCGTCGCCCGAAAGATCCGTGCCTATTTCGACAGCGGCGCCTATACGCGGCTCTCTAGCTACGCCGCGGTGAAATGCGCCGCGCATTTGCCGGGCCCCTATACCATCCCGAACGTTTATGGCGACGTCTACTGCGTCTTCACCAATCGCACGCCGGCGACCGCCATGCGCGGCTTCGGCGTCACCGCGATGGACTTTGCCATCGAATGCCAGATGGACAAGCTCGCAAACCTCGTCGGCATGGACCCAATGGAGTTCCGGATTCTGAACGCCTATCGCGACGGTGACATGAAGGCGCATCGGCGCGAGGCCAAGAACACGGCGCTGATCGAATGCGTTCAGGTCGCCGCCGAAAAGGCCAAATGGCCGATCCGCGACGAGTTCAGGCGCGCCTCCTCGCGCAAGGATGGTGGCGGCAGCCGCGCCGCGATTCCGCCGACGCCGACGGATGTGCGCGCGCGGCCGGCCGCGCCCGCCCAGCAGCGCACGACCTATGACCGCGCACCCGTGACCGCGACAAGAGAGCCGCCGCGCGAACCGCCACCGCCGACACCGCCGCCTCCTCCGCCCCGCCCGGCGGCACCATCGCACGGCGCCACCCGCTTCTCTTCCGTGTTCGGGACCAGGAGGCGCTAGATGACCAGACATCGCGGACGCGGCATGGCGTCGATCAACTATCCCATCGGCATGAACCTCGGCGGCGATCCCAGCCAGGCGCTGGTTCACTCCAATCCCAGCGGCAAGTTCACAGTGGCGCTGTCGTCGATCGATCTCGGCCAGGGCATGAAATCGGTGACGCGGCAGATTTGCGCTGAGACGCTGGGCGTGCCGGTCGAGGACGTCTACGTCGACACCGCGGATTCCGACACCGGCCCGCATTGCATGGGTTCGTTCGCCTCGCGCGGCACTCACCGCGTCGGTAACGCCGTGATGGCTGCAGCCCGCGAAGCCCGCGGCGTGATGATGGAGGCTGCGGCCGAGGAGCTGGAGGTCAACGCCGCCGACCTCGAGACAGACGGGCGCGGCAACATCCATGTCAAAGGCGCGCCGCATCGCTCGATCTCGACCAAGGATGTCGCGATCGCCGCGCAATTCAAGCAGGGCAAGACCATCTCCGGCCGGGGAATATTCCTGGTACCGCTGTCCGATGTCGACCCCGAAACCGGAGAGATGTCGCCGGCAACCTGCTATGCCCATGCCTGCCTGGTCGCCGAGGTCGAGGTCGACGACGAGACCGGTGAGGTCGCGATGGTCCGGATGGACTCCGCCTATGAGCTCGGCCGCGCGCTCAACCCGCGGCTGGTCGAGCAGCAGCTCGTAGGCGGCGCCTGGATGGGCGTCAGCCACGCGCTCTACGAGACGCCCGAGCCTTACTATCCCGACCCCGCTCACGGCCCGCGCGACTTCGTCGAATATCTGATGCCCGGCCCCGGCGATATCTGCCCGCACGATATCGCGGTGCTGGAACGCCCTGCTCCCGATGGTCCCTTCGGCGCCAAGGGTCCCGGCGAGATGTGCGCCAACCCGGTGCTGCCGGCCGTGGCGAATGCGATCTTCAACGCGGTCGGCGTGCGCATCGACGATCTCCCGATTACGCCCGAGAAAGTGCTGCGCGCGATCAAGGCCCAGGGCGGCGCACGGCCGCAGGCGCGACGCTAGACGATTGGCCGTGGCGGTTCGCAGCAACATCGTCGGAATCGACAGCCCACAAGCGCTGGAGAAGGCGCTGCGCGCAGCCTATTACCTCGCCGACGAGGGACTGGCCACCGCCGCCTATCTCGGGCTCGCGCTCGGCAAGCCGCTGCTGCTGGAAGGAGCGCCCGGCGTCGGCAAGACGGAGGCTGCAAAGGCGATCGCTGCCGTGCTCGGCCGCCGGCTCATCCGCCTGCAATGCTATGAGGGCATCGACGCGTCGGCCGCACTCTATGAGTGGAACTACCCGCGCCAGATGCTCGCGATCCGCCAGGCCGGCGACGAGAGCATCGACATCTATGGCGAGACGTTCCTGATCGAGCGGCCGATGCTGGCCGCGCTGCGCGCACCCGATTCCACCGTTCTGCTGATTGACGAAATCGATCGCGCCGATCAGGAGTTCGAGGCCTTCCTGCTCGAATTCCTCTCCGACTTCCAGATCTCGATCCCCGAGCGCGGCACGGTACGCGCGGCGGAGCGACCCGTGGTCGTGCTGACATCGAACCGGACACGCGACCTGCACGAAGCGCTGCGCCGCCGCTGCGTCTATCACTGGATCGACTATCCCACCGCCGAGCGCGAAGCCCGCATCATCATGATGCGCGCCTCGAGCGTCGCCGAGGCCACGGCACGCGCGGTCGTCGCGACCGTCGAACGGCTGCGGCGCGAGCCGCTCAGCAAGGCACCGGGCATCGCTGAGGCCGTCGATTGGGCCGAGGCCGCGACGCTCCTTCACGAGGGCGGCGCGCGCTGGCCCGATGCGTTCAAGCGCTCGATCGGCGTGGCGCTGAAGGACGAAGAAGACCTGCATTTCATTTCGCCGCGGCTCGACGCCATGCTCGCGGAGGCGACCGCATGAGCACCGAGCCGCAGCTCCCGCGCGCCGCGCGCGTGTTCGTCGCCTTCGTCCCGCTGCTGCGCGCGAATGGCTTTGCCGTGGCGCCGGAGCAGACCACGACGTTCCTGGCGGCCATCGAGCTGCTCGGCCCTGATAGCATCGAGGATATCAGACAAGCTGCACTGGCGACGCTAGCTCCGCCGCCCGATCGTCGTGCCACCTTCGACCGGCTGTTCGATCTCCACTTCCGCGGCAGCGAGACGATTGCGCGCGATGACGAGGGCGAGGACGACGAGACGGTTCGCCTCCAGGAAGAGGGGCGCGGCGACGAGGAGCCCCTGCTCTCCGACGAGGCGAGCGAGTCCGGCCTCACCGCGACCCGAAGCGAGGCGCTGGTCGAGCGCCGCTTTGGGGTGAGTTCGACAACGGACGCGCTACGCCGCCTGGCGCGCGAGGCGTCGCGACGTCTGCCGCGACGGCGTGGCCACCGGCGCATGCGCGCCCGCCGCGGACCATTTGCCGACCTCCGCCGCACCTTGCGCGACACCGTCCGCAGCGACGGCGAGATCTTGCGGCTCGGTCACCTCAAGCGGCGGCAGCGGTCACGCAAGATATTGCTGCTGATCGACGTGTCCGGCTCCATGAAGACTCGCACTGAGGAGAACATGAAGCTCGCGCATGCGCTGGTGCAGGCGGCACCCAATGTCGAGGTCTTCACCTTCGGTACGCGGCTGACGCGGGTCACCCGCCCCTTACGACTGAAGCGTCGCGAGCAGGCATTGAACGCAGCCGCTCATCTCGTCAGCGACTGGGATGGTGGCACCCGCATTGGCGATGCGCTGCAAGCCTTCCTCGCCGTGCCACGGTTCGGCGGCTATGCGCGTGGCGCCGCTGTGGTGATCGTCTCCGATGGACTCGAGCGCGGTGAAGGCGACGCACTTCGCGACGCCGTCGCGAAACTATCGCGGCGGTCCTGGCGCTTGAGCTGGCTGACGCCGCTCGCCACAAGCCCGGCCTTCCGCCCGCAGACCGAAGCGCTCATTGCCATCGAGCGCTTCGTCGATGATCTCGTGGATGGCGGCTCGAGCGCGTCGATCGTCGCGCACATTCTGGCGTTGGGACGAAGGAGAGCGGCGTGACCAATATTGTCGACGGCCATCATCACATCTGGCGGCAGGCCGACCTGCCCTGGCTGATCGGTCCGATGCAGCCGCGAATCTTCGGCCCCTACGAGTCGATACGGCGCGATTATCCGATCCAGGAATATCTCGACGACATCGAGGGCACCAGCGTCACCCGCTCGGTCTATGTGCAGACCAACTGGGCCAACGACCGCTTCGAGGACGAGGCCGCCTGGGTGCAGCAGGCCGCCGACGAACACGGCTGGCCGCACGCGATCATCGCCTACGCCAATTTCGCGGTCGAGGACGTTCGTCCCCAGCTCGATCGTCTCAAGCGCTATCCGCTCGTGCGCGGCGTACGCATGCAACTGCATTGGCACGAGAACCCGCGCTACCGCTTTGCAGCCCGCCCCGATCTCTGCGCAGATCCAATAATCCGCCGCAACGTCGCGCATCTCGCCGACTATGGCTGGAGCTTCGACCTGCAGGTGTTCACGCCGCAGATGCCGGAGGCAGCGGAGCTGGCCGACGCTTGTCCAAAGGTGACTTTCATCCTCCAGCATGCCGGCATGCTGGAGGACCTCTCGGCGGCAGGCCGCGCCGCCTGGCGCGCCGGCATGGCGCGGCTTGCGGCCTGCCCGAACGTAGTCTCAAAGCTCTCCGGGCTCGGCACCTTCATCCATCGCAACGATCCCGCGCACATCGCTGCCGTTCTCGCCGACACCGTTGCGATTTTCGGTGCCGAGCGCTGCCTGTTCGGCTCCAATTTCCCGATCGAGAAATTGTGGACCAGCTATCGCGAGCTCGTCGACGCGTTTTGCGCGGCAGCCGCACCGCTGAGCACCGAACAACAGGACGCGATCTTTCGGGCGACCGCTACGCGCGTCTATCGGCTTTGACAGACAAGAAGCAATACAAGGAGGGACGCGAATGGCGCTGGAGATCAAGATCCTGGACTACGGCGATATCGAGCTGGAATCGAGCTTCCTGGTGCTCGGCCGCGACTGCGGCCGCACGCGCCGCGTTCTCACCCTGGGCTTCCTGATCCTCGGCGGCAAATATCCGGTCGTGGTCGATACCGGCTATCGCTCCAACCAGATCATGGAGACGCTGGGCATGCGCGGGCTGCAATACCACGAGAACATGATCGAGAATCAGCTTGCGCGCCATGGTGTGCGCATGGGCGACGTCCGCTTCGTCTGCCACACTCATCTGCACATCGACCATGCCGGCAAGGACGATCTATTTCCGATGAACACGACAGTCGTCCTCAACCGCAGGGAGCTCGAATATTCCGTTTCCGGCCTGATGCATCCCCAATATCCAGCGCCCGACATCAAGCACCTGATCGACCGCTTGCACACCAAGAGCGCGCTGCGCTTTCTGGATCTCGAGGTCACCGGCCCGATCGAGTTGATGCCCGGCGTCTATTGCGATGCCGCCAACGCCCATACCGAGGGATCGATGAACATCATCGTTCACACCGCCGACGGCATTGCCACCATCTGCGGCGACGTGATCTACGACTTCAACGACCAGATCGTCACGCCCTTCAACGAGATCCACGATTGGGAGCCGCGCACCACCGGCAACCACGGCACCAGCAAGCGCGCGGAAAAGGCGGCGATCAAGAAGCTGCTCAGCAATTCGCGCTATCTCCTTCCCGTGCACGATCGCCCCGCCAAGATCGAAGGCGGCAATGTCGTCGGGCGGCTGCACGACCAGGTCCCAGGCCCGATCGTGCAGTCCTTGCCCGAGCGCAACTGGTTCCCGGCCTGAGACCCTTTCTGCGCATGATCTTGCCGGAAGTCCGCGCCGTACTTTCCGGACCATGGTCCTGGAGGATCGACCGATGACCCACGTTACCTTGCGTTCCGACTTCGAGACCCTGATCGACCCGTACGCGCCGGTCGCGCAAGTCGGCACCGGCTTCGAGTTCACGGAAGGACCGATCTGGCATCCGGTCGATCACTACCTCCTGTTCTCGGATATGCCGGGCGACGTGCGGCGGCGCTGGGACGCGCGGCGCGGCGTCGTGGAGGTCAAGCGTCCCTCGAACAAATGCAACGGCATGACCTATGATGCCGAGCTCAACCTCATCGTCTGCGAGCACGCGACGTCGTCGCTGGTCCGCGAGCGGCCGGATGGGCGGCGAGAGGTGCTGGCTTCACACTTCCAGGGCCAGGAACTCAACAGCCCGAACGATGTCTGCGTACACTCTTCCGGCGCGATTTATTTCTCTGATCCCTGGTATGGTCGGATGCCGGTCTATGGCGTCGAGCGGCCACGCCAGCTCGGCTTTCAGGGCGTCTATCGCCTCGTACCCGGCGGCGAACCGAAGCTCGTCGTCGACCGCAACCTGTTCGACCAGCCGAACGGGCTGTGCTTCTCGCCCGACGAAAAGCTGCTCTATGTCAACGACACCGTGCAGGCGCTGATCCGCGTCTTTGACGTCGATAGTGACGGTTCACTGTCGAACGCGCGCGTGTTTGCGAGCGGCATCCGCTCCGAGCTCGAGCCAGGTCTGCCCGACGGCATGAAGTGCGATCAGCAGGGCAATGTCTGGGTCACCGCGCCCGGCGGCGTCTGGGTCTATTCGCCGCGCGGTGAGCTGCTCGGCAAGGTTCGGGTGCCAGAGCTCGTCGCTAACCTCGCCTGGGGCGGTCCGGACTTCCGCATGCTGTATCTGACTGCGACGCATTCGGTGTACGCGATCCCGACCAAGGTCGGCCCGCGGCATGAGCCCTATATGAGCGGCCGGCGAAGCGGCGGCGGCACGGCGCCAAGCTCCGCGCCAACCTCGCCCATCCTCGCCGAGGGCGAGATGCGGCTCGATCCGCAGCGATGCGCGATGATCATCCAGGACCTTCAGAACGACGTCATCATGGAGGGCGGCGCCTTCGCCGAGTCGGGCGCCCCCGGTCATGCGCGGCAGCAGCACGTGGTTGACAACGTCCGCCGTCTTGCCGAGACCGCGCGCGCCCGCGGCGTCGCCATCATCCATGTCTGGTTCATCGTCGAACCCGGCGCGCCCGGCGTCACGCTGAATGCGCCGCTGTTCGAAGGCCTCGTCGACAGCAAGGCGATGGTACGCGGAAGCTGGGGTGCGGCGCCCGTGTCCGGCCTCGAGCCGCGACCGGGCGACTTCGTCGTCGAGAAAATGCGCATGAGCGCGTGGGAAGGCACGCGGCTGGAGACGATCCTGAAAGCCACCGGCCGCGACATGATAATCAATACCGGTGCCTGGACCAATATGTCGGTCGAGCACACCGCGCGCACCGGCGCCGACAAGGGCTACTTCATGATCGTGCCCGAGGATTGCTGCTCGACCATGAATGCGGATTGGCACAACGCCTCGATCAACTTCGCCATGCAAAATGTCGCGGTGGTGACCAGGGCGGAGGCGGTCATTAGGGCGCTGGGATGACGCGCAGTGCCGAAGCTCCTGCATCTGTCCTGCTCGCCCCGCCCCGACTCGGAATCGAGTGCCGCCGCGCTGGTCTTCATTGACGGCTTTCGTCAGACCCATCCCGATTGGGACATCGACTTCATGGATCTCTGGCGCGAGCGGATGCCTGAGTTCGCTGGTCCCATCCTCGAGGCCAAATACGCCCGCATGAACGGCCAGCGCTTCAGCGATCCTCAACGCGACGGTTTTACCGAGGCCGAGCGCATCGCGCTGCGCTTTTCACTCGCCGATCGCGTGCTGATCTCGACGCCGATGTGGAACTTCGGCATCCCCTACAAGCTGAAGCAGTTCATCGACATCATCGTCCAGCCCGGGCTTACCTTTCGGTTCGATCCGTCCCAGGGATACGTTCCGCTGCTGAGGGACCGGCCAACGCTCGTGATCCTCGCCAGCGGCAGCGATTTCTCCACCGGCATGAACCGCGGCCGCATCGACATGGCAACGCCCTACGTGCGGGAAATCCTGCGCTTCATTGGCATCAACGATGTCCGTTTCGTGCCGATCGGGCCGACCACGGGACCCCCACAACCGATTGAGGCCGCCCGTGAACGGGCGTTCAAGCGCCTCGGCGCCCTGGCTGCGCATTTCTGATGCCGTTGCGAACACGTCGCCGCTTCAATGCGGCGGCGGGATCAAGGCGCGCAGGATGCCCGGCTTCCAGGCCTGACGCGCGCTGTCGAAGGCCGCGAAATCATGGTCGAACTGCCAGTAGGCCCATGACCAGCCAAGCCTGTCGGCGTTTCTCGCCACGAAGGAGAGGTATCGCAAGCGACTGTCGGACGGCGCACGCTCGTACACCCCGAACTCCCCGAGATAAAGGGGGCGCCTCTCACTCTCCGCCCAGAGACTCATTTTCCTGAAATCGGCGGCGGCTTTTGCTTCGTCATCCCGAGTACCCCAAGCCAGCGGACCGATCTTCGAGAAAGTTGCAGACCATGGTGCACCCTGGTGCGTGAACCGTATGGGGGCGTAGTAGTGAAAAGTGACAATGAGCTTCCTGTCCTCGGCCGGCAGAGCCAGCTCGTCGACAGGAATATCATCCGTGTTGAGAACGGCGGCAATGACCGGCCGCTCGGGGTTGGTGCGGCGGATGATCGCGAGACACTCGTTGAGCAGTGAATTCCAGCTGGCGGACGTCATGAGCCCGCCAGGTTCATTCAGGACCTCGAAGACGAGCGAGGGATACTGCCCCGCATAGCGCTCGGATATCTGCCTCCAGAACGACTTCAGCTTCTCAGTGCATCCGGCAACGTCGCTTTGACAAACGTGGGTATCGTGTTCGTCGAGCACAGGAATGAGGCCCCTCGCAAGGACTTCCTCGATGACGGTGTCGAGCCGCCTCAGGACGATCTCATCCAGGACATTCTCCGGACCCATGAACTTGAAGCCGAAGAAGTTGATCCTGACGTGCGAAAATCCGGCCTTCTTGATTGCCGTCAAATTCTCCAGGCGGAAGGGCGCGTTCTGACCGCCCTCCCAGATTCCATCGTAGCCGAGAATATTGATGCCGCGCCCGAGTTTCGGCACGTCGCGGGAATTGGCCCGCTCGGCTCCGCGAACGTCGGAGAAGAGCGATGCGACGAATATCACCGTCGCTGCCAGCATGGCGCTCCCCGCCCACCGAGCGCGCATGACGGTCATCTTGCGTCCATTTGCAAGGACTGCAAATCGGCCTGTGGCACAGGCCTGCAGGTCGCGAACAAGAACGCCACCAGCAACACCGACGTGAACATGGTCGAGCGGAGGAATGTCGTCTCCGTGAAATTGGTCTGGAAGCTCAGGACGACAAATCCGATGATGAGAGCACAGTGCGAACGATCGATGGATCTGGTCGAGATCAGATGGAGAATCTTGCTCGAGAACAGAAGGACACTCGCTGCGAAAAGCACGTATCCCAGAAATCCGGTTTCCATCAGGATCGCGATGTAGCCGCTGTGATAATTGTCGAGTACCCAGCCGTGGTTTTGTTCGAAATAATCGTAGATCGACGGCACCGTCCAAAAACCGTTGATCCCGAAACCGAGCAGCGGCGCATCGTCGAAATGGCTGATGGCGTAGTGCCAGATGAAGGTTCGTTCAGTGAAATCGATCGTCGCATCGCCGACATGGATGGCGTCATAGCCTGTCAGGTAAAAATAAAGAAACAGAGTTCCGGCCAGGAGACACATGACGAACGGCAGCACCGCATAGACCCTCATGCAGCCGACCGACCACATCGAGGTCACGAGCAACGCACAGGCTGCCAGGGCAACAGCGCCGGCACCGCGCGATTCCGACGCGAGGACGCAGGTCGAGGCCAGCAGGAACACGAAGAGGAACGTCGGCCAACCCTGCCCCTTCATCTTACGATAACAGCCAAAAAACATCAGATACGCGCCGACGAATCCGAGCGTCTGCTTCGATTCATAGACGCCCTGCCATTGACCGCTATGCATCCAGGTCTGGTCTATCCCGATATCGGGGACAGCAAGCGCACAGAAAGCCGATGCGGCGACCAATATCACCAGCCCAAGGGCCGTGGCCCTCACAATCTCGTCGATCTCGATGCGCGTGATGAGACAGAACGCGCCGAAGGTCGTCATGG
The DNA here is from genome assembly GCF_023073835.1 of Bradyrhizobium sp. 153. NCBI lineage: Bacteria > Pseudomonadati > Pseudomonadota > Alphaproteobacteria > Hyphomicrobiales > Nitrobacteraceae > Bradyrhizobium > Bradyrhizobium sp. 153. The sequence continues at coordinate 44,833 of NZ_JADPKH010000015.1, forward strand.
CAAGCGCCGCGCTTTTCATGAACGCCGCCGCGCTCAGGCTCGACCAGAACACGGAGGCCACCGCGAACGTGTAGAATGCGAGCAGCGCGATCAGATCGAGATTGAACTGCAGACGCAGGCGCGGGCGCACGAATGCACTTGCGTAGATGAGGACGCCCCACATCAGAAGCGCCGCGGTCTGCTGCACAAAGGTGAGCTCCGGCGGCAGGAGCGCGGCGTTGAAGATGCCCATCGATGCAATCACGTTGATAGTAATCGAACAACTGATCGCGGCTCTGGCAATCTTCTCAACGCCAACGCTGCGCGTCTCCCAGAACGCGCTCTCGAGTGTCCCGGAATCCACCTCGGTCTGCAGGCTGGCCATGAACCGACCTTCCCTAGGCACGGTTAATAATTTGCTAGCACGGTCGAGCTCCGCCACTCCCAGCGCACAGGAGGCCGAACTTTAAGGATTTAATAACGATAAGAGACCCGGCGCGGCGCATTAATGCAAATCGTACCCCGCTGGTGTCTCGCCCGTAACGACCCTGCTATAAAGCGCGGATCGAGCTCGATCGAATTTTCACGAATTGTCTGGTTTTCTTGGTTGCGCATGAACAGATCCAGCAGCACGTTCGATATCGCCATCGAGCAGGCGTTCGATTTTCTGTGTCCGGAATACGCAGAGTTGTTTGACAACTCCGCCGCCACCGCGTTCCAGCATCCACAGTGGCTACACAGCCTCTATGCTAGGCTGGCATCTCATGCAGGGGCAACGCGTCTCATCGTCGTGGTCCGCCATCGCACGACGCGCGCCCTTGCGATGGTGCTGCCTCTGCTGCGGATCCGGCGTGGTCCGATACGGACCGTCGAATTCGCCGACCTCCGCGTCTCCGACTATCTGGCGCCGGTTTGCAGCCCGGGAGCATTTTCTCAACTGCTCGCGGACGAGAGCGCATGCGCGGAGCTTCGGAGCCTCCTCCGCCCTTTCGACCTGCTCCGCATGACCAAGCTTCCCGACGGACGGCTTCCGATCGAGAACCTCCTGGCTGCACCCCGCCGCGTCTCGATGGACACCAATGCCTACGCGACCGTTCTCATCGCGCCGTTCGAGCAATGGCGGGCCAGCGCGATGGATCGCTCCTATCAGAAGGAACTCGCGAAGAAATATCGACAGCTCCAGAAGAAGGGCGCCTTGAGCTTCTCGTGCTGCAACGATAGCGCCTCCATGCTCGACGCGCTGGAGGTCATGAAGAAATTTCGCGGGCCGCGGTTTCAGTCACAAGGCGACGGAGATCTGCTCCAGCGCCCTGAGTATTTCGACTTCTATTCCGAGGTGGCCCTCCGCGGCCTCGGCTCCTTTGTGCGGCTCTATGCCATGAAGATGGACGGCGAGGTGATCGCCGCCGTGCTCGGATTGTGCCACCGCGACACCTTCCACGTCATCATGAGCGCCTTCGACATTGCGGGCTACAAGAGCCAGTCGCTGGGCGCGCTGATGTTCGAGCAGGTGGCCAGGGATTGCATCGAGCGCGGGGACCAGATGCTCGACTTCACCATAGGTGACGAGCCGTACAAAAAACTGTTCGGCGGGCAGCCATCGCCGATGTGGGCGGTCACAAAGGCCGGCAGCACCGCAGGCGCCGTCGCGTTGTTCGCGCTGAAGCAGGCTCCTTGGCTCAAACTGGCCGCCAAGCGGATGTCGGAGTTCAGGCTTCTGCCGACTCGCACCTCGACCCCGACACGCTGACGAGCGCGGGACGCCAACGGCCGGGGCGCTCAGGCGCGAAGCGCGCTGCGGACATGCGCGAGCCAGCCTGGCCGCATTTGATCGACCCGATGGGTGATACTGCGGCGCAGGAAGTGCAGCCGCCGCCGCACATCCCAGCCGATATCGTCGCGCGAGGTCAAGGCTTGGCGGAATCGTGCCATCTTCAGTGACTGCTGGTCTGCCGCGACCTTGTCGCGATCGGAATAGAATTCCGAGATCTTGTCCCTGTTCATGCCGGGAGTCATCAGCCACCGCGGCACATATTCGGTACAAAGACGCTCGACGTCCACCAGCAGGCGCGCGACGCCGGTTCCGGCGGCGGGACAGTTGGTCTGGAACGCATCACCAATGAGCACGACACCGGGCTGAAGGTGGCCCTCGACGACCGAGAGGTCCATCACCCAGTTCTGTATCCGGTCAATCACGCGGAAGTCGCCGAGATAGGTCTGCAATCCCGGCAGCAGGCGCAGAACGGTCGCTTCCGTTTCGCGACGTAGATCGCGCATGATCGGATCGGCCGGGTCGCGGAACATGAAGAGATTCGCCCTCATACCCGCGCGCACGGGAAACAGGCTGAGGTAGTCGACGCCGTCCCCTGTGCGCTCGCCGTAACAGGTCAGCGCGTTGAAATCGAACGGCGCGCCATCGCGTCGGGCGATCGTAAAGCCGAACGAGACCGAATGGCCCGCAGCCAGCACGCGCCGCCTGATGCCGAGCTTGTGGCCGAGAACTCCTGCCATGCCCGTGGCCAGAACGATGAGGCGCGCAGTGACGCGCCGCCCGGAAGCGAGCTCGAGATGCTGGAGCTCGTCGCTACAGCTGATCGCAGTGACCTCGTCGACGATCAGGCTGGATGGATCAGGTAACTGGCTGCGCGCCATCGCGACGAGATCGGCATAGGCAAGCCCGTAAGCCTGGCCGACGCTGACATCGACCACCTTGCCTTCCCGGATATTGAGCACGCGGTCGTATGGACAGGCGGCGCTCTCGAGACCACGGATGAAGCCCAGCCTGCGGAACGCCTCCAGCTGTCGCCCGCCGATCTTTTCGACCCGGAATTCGTTCGGATAGACCGCACGCTTGTCGACCAGGGCAACGCGATGCCCTGCCCGCGCAAGAACGGCTGCCGCCAGCGACCCCGCAAGGCCACCGCCGACGATCGCGATGTCCGTCGCGATCGACGCGCTTGCCGCAGCGGCGATCGGCTCAGTCACGGTTGTATCGGTCGTCATGGTCCGGGCTCTCACGGTTAACGTGGCTTCATTTGCAACTTTCTCGCCTGATGTCGCATCGCTGGGCCAAACGCGATGATTTCCGGCGATCGAGGTTAATGACGGGAGGAAGATCTGGACCTGCGATGTCCCGGCACGGACCTTGCTCAGGAGGCTCTGCAGAGTTCACGCCTTGATAGATCCGCGGCCATTCCGGCGAGCCATTCCGCATTCGAACGGCTGACCGTGCTGTCCTCGGCGGTCGATCTGGCCCTTTGCCGCCCCCCCGGTCGAGCCGGGCCTTGCACTATCTGGAGACAATGGAGACGGCGATGTACCACAGTGAAGCAACCGACTTGGCCGCGACGTCGTGTATGGCGAACTCCTGGAAGCCGCTCATTAACACTCGCGGTTTTTCGGCATGCTAGGCTGGCGCCGGTATCGGCACGTATCTCTTCAGGGGAGAGTTGCCCCTTAACGTCCATGATCGAATCCATCATCCAACTCATGCGGCGCGACGTGACGCGCGGTGTCGTCGGGACCATCCTCCTCAAGGTTGGAAGCGGCGCGCTTGCGTTTGCGGTATTCTCGCTCGCGGCACGAACGATGTCGCCCGACGGTTTCGGTATCTTTGCGACCTGGCTTTCGGTTGCCCAGGTCGCATCGGTCGTGGGCCTGGTCGGCCAGGAATCGCTCCTGGTGCGCTTTCTGAACGAATATCAGGTCGGAAATCGACCCGATCTCACCAAGGGAGTGCTGCTGTCCAGCCTGAAGATTTCCTCCCTCGCGATGCTGATTGTGGTCGCCGCAATGTCGATTGCGGCGAGCTTGAAGGGCGACTGGTGGCTGCTGATCCTCGCCGTGTCCGCCTACACCGCCGTTAATGCGGGGGTGATGCTCGGCAGCCAGGTTGCGCGCTCGTTGGTCAGCATCCTCATGGGCGAGGGAAACAGAGAGTTCTTCTGGCGGGTCGGTGTCGTCTTGTTTCTGCTCGCAATCATGTTCGACCATCGGCGGCTCGACCCCGCCGAATTGTTCGCCGTGATGACGATCGCGATGTCGGTTGGCCTGGTCGCGCAGGTCGTTTCGATTGTGCGAGCTCTGCCGGATCTTCGCGGTACGGCGGCACGGTCCGAGCCGTCTCGCTGGAGATCGAGCGCGCTTCATTTCTGGATCGCATCCGTCCTGGAAGCCGCCAATCAGTATTTCGACGTCATTCTGGTGTACTGGATGCTGGATCCGGCGACAGCCGGCATCTATTTCGCCGCCTCGCGCCTTGCCAACATCTTCGCCATGCTGTCGGCGGCGCTATACAGTTTCGGCGCGCGCCGGCTTCCCTCGCTGTACTTCAGCAAGAACCATCAGGAATTCGAGCGGACGTTGCAGCTGATGGCGGAGGTGACCGCGCTTTGTGTGGTCAGCGGGCTGTTCCTGATCTGGATCGGCGGCCCCCATCTTCTCAACCTGTTCGGACCTCACTTCGCCGCGCAGCACTGGGTCCTTATCGTGCTCGCGATCGGAACGGCGTTTCAGGCAGCGGGCGGTCCATCCGCGGCGATCTTGCAGCTCACCGGCCATGAGCGCATCTATGTCCCCGTCGTTGCGGCGAACGTGGCGTTGCGGGTGGTCGGATTTCTCGTGCTGATTCCCTGGCTTGGCGTGCTTGGCGCGGCGATCTCGGCCACGGTGTCGTTGGCGCTAGCGACCATCGCGCTCAACGTCCTCTGTCGCCGGCGAACGGGGGTCGATCCTTCAATTCTCGTGCTCTTGCGCCTCGGCGGATCGAAACGCGGCACGTACGCAGTCCGCGGCGCTGACGCGGGCGATTAGGCTTCGGTTCGATCGCGACAGGCAGCGCACACGCCGGACGACGATCAACCAGCCAGGCCGAGCGCTGCACCCCGACGTTGAGCCGACGACGGGTCTGCTGGCACACGATTGACGACGATCCCGGTCGGCACGCCGCCAAAGCGAGAGAGCGCGGCCGTGACCCTGCGCATTGCGGCTGAATCGATTGCGTCTTCGCGGACGACCAGAATGACGAGATCAGCGTGAGCGGCCAGCGCCGCCGCCTCCGGCTGCAAGGCCAGAGAGGTGGCATGGATCACGATCAGATCGAACTCCGAACGAATATCGTCCGCGGGCGACGATTCAGGTCCGTTGCCGACGTTCAAAAGCGCATCGATGCTGCGAACGTCAGCGGTGGTTGCGCCATCCACCGGCGCCTTGGCGAGGCTGGCCCCGGCACCACCGAGATCCGGCTCGACCCGGATCAGGACGCTCAGCTTTCCCCTGTTCAGCGCCCACCGATTGAGCGAGCGCGCGACGGTGTTGCCGCCGGCCCGCTTCCCTACCGACATCACGAGAGCAACCCTACCCCGGCTTCCAGGCAATTGCTCCAGCCTGTCAATGAGCGGACGCAGATGAGGACCGAGATCGAGCTCACTCGTCGCGGACACCGGACCTTGCCAGATGTTTCTTGGGACATCGCTGGGCAAGAGTTCGGGAACGCGGGCCCACACCGGCGGACGCGACCACGCGCCGGGCTGGCGCGGAGCCGGATCGGGGGCGCGAACGTCCGGAACGGGTTTGTTCGATCTGCGTCCCGTTGCCGCGACGACCGCCGTCGATGTCAGCAGCGATCCGATCGCCAGCGCGGCGAGCAGCAAAGACAGCGGCGGAAGGGTCGAGCGAAGCGGCGGAATGGCGGGCGAGGCGACCTTGGTCTGAGAACTCTGCAACAGGCGCTGTTCATTCGTCGTCTTGGACCGCGAGAGGAATTGCTCGTAGATGTTTCTGTTGGCCTCGGCGTCGCGCTGTAGCTCCTGGAGCCGGACCAGAGCCTGACCGTCGACCAGGAGCTGCGATTCAGCCGCCTTCATCTGGCTTTCCAGAGCCTTCTGCTGATCGCGCTGAGCCTCATATTCCGACTTCGCGGTATCGATGCCTTTCGTCCGCTCGACCTCGATCTGTCTGTTCAAATCGTTTAGCTGGCTGTACGACATCACGAGATCGGGATGGCGATCGCCGAGCACCGCCCGCTTCTGCGCAATCTGATCATTGAGGGCCGACCGCTGGGCGCGCAACGCGCTCAGGAGGTCCTGCTTGACGGGACCCTCGACATTCGCCTTCGCGTCACGCTGCGCCTGCTCGTAACGGGCTTTGGCCTCCTCGGTCCGCGCGCGGGCAGCGGCGACCTGCTGCGACAGCTCGGTCACCCGCAATTGCTGGGTCGTTGCGTCCTTGCCGGCGTTGACGATACGGTGCTCGAGCTTGAATGTGGCGACGGCGTCCTCCGACGCCTTCAGCCGGTCGCTCAACGTCTTGAGCCGGCCACCGAGCCAGTCGGCAGCCTCGTCGGTCGCCTCGGTGCGGATGCGGCTCTGTCTGGCGACGAACGCCTCGGCAATGGCGTTGGCATAATAGGCAGCCCGCTCCGCCCGATTCGAGGTGAAGCGGATGGCGATGACATAGGTCAGCCCGCGACGGGAAATGTCGAGACGGTTGCGGAAACGCTCGAGCAGGCGCGCGGGGGCCGTGTAGCCGCCGGAAATGTCTTCGTCATCGCGAATCTTGAGCTGCTCGATCAGCGGCTCGAGAAAGCCGTCGGACTTCGCCACTTCGACCAGGCTTTGCAGCGCGGCGCTATCTTGCCCTATGCCCGGCAGAACGTCCTGCTCCGTGGTCACGCGTTGCTCGCGGGGATCGACGACGACCAGTGCGGTCGCTGCGAACCGCACCGGAATCATCAGGAGAACGACGGCGCCAAGCGCGAAGATCGCAAGAGCGAGCGTCAATATCCGCCGAGCGTTTTCGCGAAGGAAGGCGAGCACACCGGCGGCAGTGAACATACCGCCAAAGCGTGCAGCGGCTCCGGCGGCCTCATCGACGCCCGACGAATTTTGGCTCCAAGACGCGGCAACGCCGGTCGATCCGGAACTTGTCGGGTCTGCGCGGCGACCGAACGTCATGGACTCTACTCGGATTCAACTGGCGAACACTGTTCAGTGGCCTGCTCCACCGTAAATATCTATGGTTAATCCGCGGTTACCTGCCCCTCGCGCGACCATCACCAATTGGTTAACGCGGTCGCTCACTTCGTTTGCAAACCACCAGAATTCTCTGGCAAACGATGCCGTTCCGGCAGGCAGCGCATTAACTCCGTTTGTTGCTAGCCGGTGTCCGCGCGATGCTCGCATGGTAGGTACGGGATCAAGAAGGGTGAAAATTTCGTTTCTTCAGCGGGTCGGGATCCGTGCTCCATTACCAGCCAAACAAGGAGTTGGGCGAGACGACTGCGACAGCACTCATGCCGTCCGACGGCAGCGGGCCGAAGCTTCATGTCCTTCTCGTACAGACTCAGGCCGAAAACGCCGGCGCGCAGGAGATCTCCAGGCTGCTCGGTGCGGGCCTTACCGCCCGTGGCTACCGAGTCACCAATCTGTTCTTCTTCCGCCAGTCGGATTCGTTCGACGAGCCGCCCAATACGTTCTATTGCGCCTCGAGCCGGCCGGGCAATCCCCTGGCCCTGCTGCGGATGCTGTGGACGCTCGGCCGCCATATCCGGACCAGCCGACCCGACGCCGTTCTGACCTTTCAGCATTTTGGCAACGTGATCGGCGCCGGCGTGTCGCGCCTCGTCTGCCGCGCGCCTGTCATCGCCAATCAGGTTTCTTCCGCGCTCTCGATGAGCTGGCCCGTCCGCGCTGCCGACGTCGTGATGGGCAGTCTCGGCTTCTTCGACCGCATCACGCTCAATTCGAAGGACATGCAGCGCGAATATTCGCGCTACCCCGCGGCCTATCGGTCACGCATGGTGCATGTCCCGCACGGCTTTGACGACAAGGCCCTTACCCTGCCGAAGGAAGCTGCGCGACAAAAATTCAGTCTGCCGCCGGATCGCATCTTACTTGGCTGCGCGGCGAGGCTGCACCCGCACAAGCGGCTTGATGCGGCGATACGCCTGTTGCCGGATCGACCATCCTGGCACCTTGCACTGGCCGGACAGGGAGCCGACGAGGCCCGGCTGAGACAGTTGGCGGATGAATTGAACGTATCGGACCGGCTGCATCTGCTCGGCGAAATCGCCCCGCGTCAGATGGCGGATTTTCTCGCCTGTCTGGACGTGTTCGTGTTCCCGACACAGGCCGAAACCTTCGGCCTGGCTGCGGTCGAAGCCGCAAACGCCGGTGTCCCCTCCGTCGTCACCGATCTTCCCGTGTTACGTGAGGTGTTGTCCTTCGAGGGAAAACCTACCGCGCTGTTCGTCGATGCCTCCGATCATGCGAAGCTGTCGACGGCCGTCTCCAGGCTGCTGACGGACCAGCAACTGAGCGAGGAACTGCGACAAAACGCCAAAGGCCTGCGGCTGCGCTATTCGGTAGATGCCATGGTGGAGGAATACGTTCGGATTCTCGGCCAGGTCATCTGACCGGAATGTGTGGGAACAGATTGGCTCGACATGATCATCGAGTTTCGCTGTGAACGAGAGCATGCGCGGCGGTGGATGGACCGCGACGCGCTGTCGATCGACGGCCGAGATGTCCCGCTTCAAATCGCCTGGACCGCAACGACGGAGGCACGGCCCACAGGCCTCGACGCGCTGTTCGAACTCGAACGCATGGTGTTGCACAGAGGCCGGCACAGCGGCGCCGGCAAGCTGAAGATCATCCCGGAACGGATGCAGGCTCGCACCGGGACGGCCGACGTGATCGTCGATTTTACGGGCGCCGCGCGCGATCCCGATTGTTCCGCCCGGCTGTATCTGCGCCCTCTCTTCAACGGTGTCGCCGGCGAAAACGCCGCCCTCGCCGCCATTCTGGCCGGCGACCTGCCGGTGATCGAGATCGTCAACGAGCTCGACGGTGCAGTGCTCGATCGCGGTCACCCCTCCGGAGAGATTGCGGCCGGCTTGAGTGGCGCACTCGAAACCGTCATGGCGCGAACCCTGACCATGGTGGCGGCAATCCTGTCGGGACGGCCGCGCATCGTGCCGCAGCTGGCGCGCCCCGCCGGAGACGGCACCGGCCGGCAGCCGGCGGCATACGTTGCGCGCGGCCTCGCCGTGTCGATCGCCAAGGAGATCTATCGGCTCTGCTGCTATGCCCCGCATTGGCAAATCGGATGGCGCTTCAATGACGGTGCAGGCGTCTGGCAGACCGGAAATCTGTCCGGACCAGGCTGGAATGTCCTCTGCGATCCCGGCCATCGCTTCTACGCCGATCCGTTTCCCATCATATGGCAGGGACGGACATTCGTCTTCTTCGAAGATCTCGATCACCGGATTGGAAAGGGGATCATTTCCGCGATCGAGTTCAACGACGCAGGTCCGGTCGGCGAAGTCGTACCGGTGCTGGAGGAGCCCTGGCACCTCTCCTATCCGTTCCTGATCGAGAACGATGGTGCGCTGTGGATGATCCCGGAGAGCTCGGTTCACGGCGACGTCGCGCTGTACAAATGCGTTCGTTTTCCGGACAAATGGGAGCGTCACGCGACGCTGCTTTCCGGCCTCGAACTCGCCGATGTCACGATCACGCAGCACAACGGCCTGCACTATCTGTTTGGAGCCTGGCGCGACGGCGCGGGCGGCTATTCGGATGCGCTGGCGATCTATTACGCCGATCGCCTCTCGGGTCCGTGGTTGCCCCATGCTAGCAATCCGGTCCTGATCGATCGTGCGAGCACACGACCGGCGGGGAATTTCGTCACTATCGATGATAAATTGTGGCGGCCCGTCCAGAATTGTACGGACGGTTACGGTGCAGCGCTCGCACTAGCGGAAATCGTCGAATTGTCGCCGACGACATTCGGGCAGATCGTCCGCCATTCCCTCAAGCCCGGACCGGCATGGCCCGGACGGAAGTTGCACACCCTGAACCGCTGCGGCCGGCTCGAGGTGATCGACGGATCGCGCGTTCAACCGAAGACCCGCGCCTTCACGAGCAGATCTCCATCGGCCGTCTTGTCTCCGCGAGCCAATCCACACACCGCTTACTGAATCGCTTAGCAGACGGCATCGCTCAAGACGCCGCCCGTCATCTCGTGTGTCGAGCGCACCGGCTAGGGGCGGCGTTCTACTGAGAACGATCCGACGTCCAGCCCTTGTACTCGGCAACATTGTCCCTGGTCACGAGCTTCGAAGGCAACAGCTCGACGGTCGAGGCCGGCTTCTGGCCATTGAGAATGCCGACACCAACCTGCACGGCCCGACGCGCCATGAAGAACGGATCCTGCGAAGCCGACGCCTGGATCTGCGGCGACTGCGGATCTTTCAGCGCGGCCTCGATATCAGGTGCGCCGTCGACCGCCGTGATGACAATCCCGCTGCGGTTTTGCTGGCGCGCTGCAAGGTCGGTGCCGATCGCCTGCGGATCATTGATGGCGAAGATGGCGTCGATCTTGGGGAAGCGGGTCAGATAACCCTGCGCGACGGTGAGCCCGCCCTCTCGCGAGCCTTTGCCGTCCTGGTCGCTGGACAACACCTTGATACCCGGGTTCTTCGCGAACACGTTCTTGCAGCCGACGACACGGTCGATCACCGCGGAGACCTGCGGCCCGTTCTCGATGATGACGTCGCCCTTGCCCTTCAGTTTGTCGACGATGTACTGGCAGGAGATCTCGCCGGCCTGCACGTTGTTCGTGGTCACGGTGGCGTCGGCGCCTTCGGCCGCAGTGTCGACCGCGACGACGACGATGCCAGCGGCCTGCGCCTTCTTGATCGCCGGCCCGATCGCCTTGGGATCACCGGGGTTCAACAGAATCAGGTCGACGCCGGCGGCGATGAAATTGTCGATCTGAGTGACCTGCTTGCCGAGGTCGTATTCGAAGCCGACGGTCGTGATCTTCACGTTGGGATTGGTCTTCTTCGCCTCGAACTCGGCGCCCTTCGACAGCGCGACGAAGAACGGGTTGCCCATCGATCCCAGCGAGACGCCGATCGACTTGAGCTCCTTGGCAAAGGATGGCGCGGTGCTTAGGGCAAGCGTCACCGCGGCGCCGGCGAGCGTGATCGTCTTCAACATTGGCTTCCTCCCTGGTCTGTCTTCATCTCCGGCACGGCAGACCAGTTGCCGCAACGGAATCTCTCATCAAGCCATGGCGCACTCCAGGTGCGCGCCAAACCCATCAAGTTCTCGCGGAGCCTTCACGTTCTGGCAGAGCCCTGCAGCCGGTAGCGGTCCAGCGCCACGGCGCCGATGATCACCAGGCCCTTGATCACATATTGCCAGATGTCGGAGACACCGATGAGGATGAGGCCGTTCGACAGCACGGCGATGATCAGCGCGCCGACCAACGTACCCCAGATCGAGCCGATGCCGCCGACGAATGAGGTGCCGCCAAGGATCACGGCGGTAATTGCGTCGAGCTCGTAAGACTGGCCGAGTTGGAGGCCATTGGCCGCATAGAGCCGCGCCGCCTGCATGGCGCCCCCGAGCCCGGCGAAAAGGCCGGAGACGCCGTAGACGAAGATCAGCACGGCCCAGACCTTGATGCCGGCAAGCCGCGCCGCGCTTTCATTGCCGCCTACCGCATAGATGTGCACGCCGAGCACGGTCCGTCGCAGCACCAGCCACGAGGCGAGGATGACGAGCAAGGCGATCACCGAGAGCCAGGGGATCGAGGCGACGCCGGGGACGAGCGTCAGCGAGCCGTTGCCGATGAAGGCATAAGGAATGGACGGATTGAAGACGGTGGTGTCGGCCCCGAGTAATCGGGCCAGGCCGCGTACGGCGGTGAGAGAGCCGAGCGTGACGATGAAAGGCGGCAGGCGAAGCAGCGCAATCAACACGCCATTGACGACGCCAAAGCCAAGGCCCGTGAGCAGCGCGGCTGGCAGCCACAGCATGCCAAGCGGCAGCTTGGAGAGCGTCAATCCGGCCATCGCGGAGGCCGCCAGGATCGAGCCGACCGACAGGTCGATGCCGCCCGTGAGGATGACAAAAGTCATTCCCGCAGCGAGCACGGTATTCACTGCGGCCTGCTGCAATACGATGCCGAGATTCTGTCCGGTGAAGAAGCGGCCCTCGGACAACAGGTGGAAGCCGATGCAGAGAATCAGCAGGACTGGCAGCATGCCGAGCGCGCTGATCAGCATCCTTATGCGCTGACGCTTCGTCTCCTGCGCAGCCGCAAGACCGGCAGCGGCAGCCGCTTCCGCTTTCGGCGAGCTGTCATGCATCGAGTTGCTCCGTCCCTGTCGCGAGCGCCATGATGTCTTCCTGATTGAGGGGAGCCGCAGCTTCGCGCCTGATCTCACCGGCGATGTGTCCGGCGCGCATCACGATGACGCGGTCGCAGATGCCGATGATCTCGGGCAAATCGGATGAGATGACGAGGATCGCGGTGCCGGCCTTGGCCAGATTGTCGACGATCGAATAGATCTCGGACTTGGCACCGACGTCGACGCCACGCGTCGGCTCGTCGAGGATCAGAACCTTCGGCGCAATAGCGAGAAGCCGCGACAGCAGCACCTTCTGTTGGTTACCGCCGGACAGGCCGCCGGCGGGGACGGCGACATTGGCGGCACGGATGCTGAGCCCCGCGAAGGCCCGCTCGGCGCGCTCGCGCGCCTTGTCGCGATCCAGAAACCAGCCGAGCTTCGCATCGCGCGCGAGCACGGCGAGATTGATGTTGTCCAGGCATGACATGTCGAGAAACAGGCCGAGCGCCTTCCTGTCTTCCGTAAGATAGGCGATGCCAGCCTCAAGGGCCTCGCCCGGCGTGCGGATCTCGATCGGATGTCCCTCCAGCTCGATACGGCCGGAGGACTTGCGTGCCGCGCCGACGATGAGATGCGCGAGCTCGGTGCGACCGGCGCCGATCAGGCCCGCGAGCCCGACGACCTCACCTGCGTGCACGGTCAGCGAGCATCCCTTGACGCGCTGACCGTCCGCCATGTCGATCGCTCGGAGTACCGGATGTCCCCGCCCCGCCTCCGGATCGTGATCCTTCTTGTAGAACGAGGAGACGTCACGCCCGACCATCAACCGGACGATGGTGTCGGCGCGGATCTCAGGCTTGTCGAGCGAGCCGACCAGCCGGCCGTCGCGGAGCACGGTGACGCGATCGCCGAGTGCGTAAACCTCGTCCATGCGATGCGAGATGTAGATGATGGCAAGCCCCTCGGCGCGAAGCTGGCGGATCAGCGCGAACAGCCGCGCGCTCTCGCCGGCTGACAACGCGGTGGTCGGCTCGTCCATGATCAGGATCTTCGATCTGGCATGCAGCGCACGCGCGACCTCGACCAGTTGCCGCTGGCCCATGGAGAGATGCGCCACCAGCGTCGAGGGCAGGAAGTCCGCGCCCAGTCGTTTCAGGATCGGGCCGACGCCCTCGCGCATGGCGCCGCGCGCCAGCAATCCTGATCGCGATAGCTCCCGTCCCAAATAGATATTCTCGGCAACACTGAGATTGGGAGCGAGCGACAGCTCCTGATAGATGATCGAGATGCCCGCCGCGCGGCCGCCGAGCGGGCCTTCGATCCGCACCGGGCTGCCCTCGATGCGGATCTCGCCGCCGGGATCGGGCCTGTAGGCGCCGGACAGGATCTTCATCAGCGTCGACTTTCCGGCGCCGTTCTCTCCCATCAGGGCGTGAATTTCGCCGGCATAGACGGTGAGATCGACGGCCCGCAGCGCCTTGATGCCAAAGAAGGATTTCGAGACCCCGCGCATCTCGAGGATCGGATCGTTCATCGTGCCTCCCGGCGCACAATGCGTTTCCCACCCGCGTGTCTATCGGTTTGTCAGCGCGGTTCGCGCATTAAACAAAACGTCGCAGCACAGGGCAATACCGAACAGACGTGAATGCAACATCGAAGCGATGCTAGTGGCGCGGCCGATACAGTTCGCGCCATGCGGGAGGCCGCTCTGCATAAGCAGCGACCAGTTCAGCGTCGGGCTCGAACGTCTCGATGCGCTCTGGCCGCGTGCAGACGGCGGCGATTGCCTCACCGGTGACAGCAAGTCGCCCCAATCTCGCCGCACCGAACGCGGCGCCGGTCTCACCTCCGGCAAAGCGATGGAGCGGAACATTCAGCACGTTTGCCAGCACCGAGAGCCAGAACCGGGACCGTGAACCACCGCCAATGGCATCGGCTTCCGCAATCGCAATGCCGGCATCCGCGAGCGCGTCGCGACAATCGGCAAGCGCGAAGGCAACGCCTTCGAGCACCGCCTGCACGATCGTCCCGCGCTCGGTGCCGTGGCTCAGACCATCCAGCATGCCGCGCACGGCGGGATCGTCGTGCGGCGTCCGCTCGCCTGCGAGATAAGGCAGGAAGCTCACCGGCGATGGCGCCTGGGGGCGCACTCCGAGCGGCGCCAGCAACTCTGCCTCGCTGACGCCGAACAGGCGCGCGGTCCAGGCGAGGCAAGAGGCGGCCGAGAGGATCGCGCCGGCCTGAATCCACATGCCGGGAATGGCGTGGCAGAATGTATGCACCGCGCGGTCCGGATTGGCGGCGATGCTGCTGGTCGGAGCCATGAGAGCACCGGAGGTTCCCAGCGATATGAACGCGCTTCCCGGCCGGATCGCGCCGATGCCGACGGCGCCGGCCGGATTGTCGCCGGCTCCGCCCGCGATCACCGGCTGCCGGCTCATGCCCCAGCGCCGCGCGAGCTCGCCGCGCAGGCGCGTTGCGGGCGCGCATCCCTCGACCAGGCGTGGCATGTGATCGCGCGTCAGGCCGGTCGCTGACAGTGCTGCGTCCGACCAGTCCCGGCGCGCGGCGTCGAGCCACAGCGATCCCGACGCATCCGAAACGTCTTCGATGGCCTCGCCGCTCAGCACCAGGCGCAAATAGGCCTTCGGAAGCAGAACGAGCCTGGTCGCCGCAAAGATGTCAGGCTCGTGCGCCGCGACCCAGAGCAGCTTCGGCGCGGTGAATCCCGGCATCGCCTTGTTGCCCGTCGTCGCACGCAAGGCGGGCCAGCGCTGCTCCAGGATACGGCACTGAGCGCCCGAGCGCCCGTCGTTCCAGAGGATGCAGGGCCGCAAGGGCCTCAAGCTCGCATCGAGCAGCGTGGCACCATGCATCTGGCCGGACAGCCCAATGCCTTCGACCGCCGCCAGCGCGTCGGCATGCGATGCCTTCAGAGCATCCAGCGTGGCAAAGGTCGCATCGATCCACTGCGCGGGATCTTGCTCGTAATAGCCGGATTGCGGCGAGACGGTCGCGAGCGGCCGGCTCTCGCTTGCAATCACGTGCTGCGCAGCGTCGACGAGAACCGTCTTGACCGCCGAGGTGCCGAGATCGATGCCGAGATACATGAATGCGTCCCGCTCACTTCGCCGCGTCGATCCAGATTCCCGGCTCCGAATGCTCGCGGATGTAGCTGACGAGGAAGTCGGAAAACACCCGGATCTTGGCCGGCAGCCTGACGCGGTTTTGATAGGCGATGTTCATGGTGAGCAGTGGCAGCTCCCAGCCCGTCAAGACGGGCACCAGCCGGCCGGCCGCGATATCGCCCTGCACGATGTAAAGCGGCTGGATCAGGATTCCGAGTCCCGCACGCGCTGCGCCACAGATGATCTGGCCGTCATTGCTGTCGAGCGTCGGCGCGATTCGGACCGTCTGCGTCGTGCTGCCCTGGCTCAACCGGAGCGAATAGGGATCATTGGCGAGATTGTAGATCAGCATGTTGTGACGGGTGAGATCGGTTGGATGCTCGGGCCGGCCCTGCTTCTCCAGGTAGGATGGAGCGGCCGCGAGCACACGATGCATCTGGCCGATGCGGCGGACGATGATGTTGGAATCCGGCTCATGCTCCCGCGTGCGTATCGCGACGTCAATGCCGGCTTCGATGAAGTCGGGGTAGCGGTTTGCGCTGATGATCTGCACGCTGAGATTGGGATAGAGCGCGCGGAAGGCAGGCAGCATCGGAGCGAGGTAGATCATCGCGAAGGACAGCGAGCTCGTCACGCGCAGCATGCCCTTCGGCGACAGCGCGCGGTCCGAGACCGCGTCCTCGGCCTCGGCGAGCTCGTTCAACAGCGTGCTGCAACGCTGCAAGAGTTCCTGCCCCGCTTCGGTCAGCCATTGCCGGCGCGTGTTGCGCTCGATCAGCCGGACCGCAAGCCGCTCCTCCAGCGCACTGAGATGACGGCTCGCGGCCGCGTTCGACATCCGCAGGTTTTCGGCAGCTTTGGAAAGACTGCCGAGTTCAGCGGTTTTGGAGAAGACCTCGAGTTGGAGCAGCCGGTCCATTTTTGCAGAAAGAGGAAAAGAGACTTACAAATTTTGACCTTTATTTCCGATTCCTGCAAGGCAAAATGGCGCCAACAAAGCACAATCGCAGGCGAGGAAATCAGGAAATGTCGGGCCCGATCAGGCACATCGTGATGTGGCGGCTGCGCGGGGAGACGCCTGCGGAGCGCTCCGCCGCCCGGATCAAGGTCAAGTCCCTGTTCGAGGGCCTGCGCGGCCGGATCGACGGCCTCACTCACATCGAGGTCGGTCTCGACGTCAGCGATGTCGACTACGCCTGCGACGTCGTTCTGTTCTCCGAATTCACCGACCAGGCTGCGCTTGCCGCCTATGCCAGCCACCCCGAACATTTGCGCGTCCGCGAGGCGCTGGGCGACTTGCGGATCGGGCGCTTCCAGGTCGATTATCCCATTAAAGAGACCGGCGCATGATCGGGTCGTTCACCTTTGAAAACCTGCCCTGCCGCGTCGTGTTTGGCAGCGGAACGCTTGCTTCAGCCAAAGCCGAGGTCGAACGGCTCGGCGGCAAGCGCGCACTGGTGCTGACGACGCCGCAGCAGGAGGCGCAAAGCAAGAGTCTCGGTGCAGCGCTCGGATCAGTCTATGCCGGCCTGTTTTCCGGCGCCACTATGCACACGCCAGTCGAGGTCACCGAGCGGGCACTGGCGGCGATGAAGGCGTGCGAGGCCGACTGCGTCGTCTCGCTCGGCGGCGGATCAACCACCGGCCTTGGCAAGGCGCTGGCCTTGCGCACCGGCGTCAACCAGCTCTGCATTCCCACCACCTATGCCGGCTCGGAGATGACGCCGATCGTCGGCCAGACCGAGAACGGCCTGAAGACCACGGTCCGTGACGCCGCCGTGCTGCCGGAGACGGTGATCTACGACGTCGAGCTGACCCTGACGCTGCCGGCGAGCCTGGCTGCGACCTCAGGCATCAATGCGATCGCACATGCGGCGGAAGCGCTCTATGCGCGCGACGCCAATCCCGTGACATCGCTGATGGCGGAAGAAGGCATCCGCGCGCTGGCCCGCGCCCTCCCCGCCATCGCCGCGAGGAGCGACGACCGCGAGGCCCGGACCGAAGCGCTCTATGGCGCCTGGCTGTGCGGCGTCTGCCTCGGCACCGTCGGCATGGCGCTGCATCACAAACTTTGCCACACGCTCGGCGGCACCTTCGATCTGCCGCATGCCGAAACGCACACGATCGTGCTGCCGCATGCGCTGGCCTACAACGCACCGGCGGTGCCGGATGCGATGGCGCGCATCTCGCGCGCGATCGGCGCGGCCGATGCGTCGCAGGGGCTGTACGACCTTGCGAAGCGACTGGGTGCAAAGCTCGCGCTGCGCGACATCGGCATGCCCGAGAGCGGCATCGGCAAGGCGGCCGATCTCGCTGTCACCAATCCCTACTGGAATCCGCGGCCCCTCGAACGGGCCGCCATCCGCGACCTGATCGCGCGCGCCTGGGCCGGCGAGCGGCCGGCCGCCATCAAAGCGGTGACGTGACGCGATGCGGCGCACGCTGATCCAATCCGCCATCGTCATCAGCATGGATGACGCGATCGGCGATCTCAATACCGGCGACGTGCTGGTCGAGGGCAGCCGCATCGCCAGCGTGCGTCCGTCGATCGATATCGGCAGCGGCGAGGCAGAGATCATTGACGGCACCGGGCGGATCATCATTCCCGGTCTGATCAACGCGCATATGCACACTTGGCAGACGGCGCTCCGCGGTTATGCAGCGAACTGGACGCTGCTCGAATATTTCCGCCGCATGCATGCCGGGCTCGCCACCGTATTCCGGCCGGACGACATCTACATCGCCACCTTGGTTGGCGCGCTGAACCAGATCAATTGCGGCACGACGACACTCGTCGACTGGTGCCACAACAATCCGACGCCTGACCATACCGACGCCGCGGTCAGCGGCCTGATCGAGAGTGGCATTCGCGCGGCCTTCTTCCATGGCTCGCCAAAGCCTGAGCCGAAGCCCGGCGAGCCGCATTTCTCTGAGATCGCGCATCCGCGCCGCGAAGTCGAGCGGCTGTTGGCAGGTCCCCTCGCCGACCGCGACGGGCTCGTCACGCTCGGGCTCGCCATTCTCGGCCCGCATTACTCAACGCTCGACGTTGCCATGCACGACTTCCGCTTGGCGCGGGAGCTCAAGCTGATCGCCTCCATGCATCAGGGCGGCGGTCCCGCCAAAACGCCCGGTGGCTGGGAGAAGCTGATCGAGGCCGGCCTCGTCGGCGCCGGCATCAACGTCGTCCATGGCAACGATTTGCCCGACGATCTCCTGGACCGGATGGTCGATCTTGGCGTGTCGTTCTCGGTAACGCCGGAGAACGAGATGATCCAGGGTCACGGCTTTCCGGTTACCGGACGGTTGCTGAAGCGCGGCGTGCGGCCGACGATCGGCATTGATCTCGAATCCGTGCTGGCCGGCGATCTCTTCTCCGCCGCTCGCGTCGCGCTCTCGATGCAGCGGGCGCTTGACAATGCGGAGACGCGCAAGGCCAGCGGCACCATCCCGGCGACGACCACGATCCCCGTGCGCGAGGCGCTGCGCTGGATCACCACGGAAGGCGCCCGCATGCTCGGCCGCGAGAACCAGATCGGTTCGCTGGCGCCGGGAAAGCTCGCCGACCTCGTCATCATCAACGCCTCCGATCTCAACCTCTTCCCGGTGCACGATGCGGTCGCAACCGTCGTGATGCAGACGAGCCTCGTCAACATCGAGGCGGTCATGATCGGCGGCGCCTGGAAGAAGCGAAATGGCCGGCTACTGATCGAAGGGCTAGAGAGCAAAAAAGAGCTGCTGGCGCAATCCGGCCGGCGGCTGGTGCAGGACATCGAACAACAGGGACGCGCCGCCTGAAGGCGCCAGTGGACAAGAACAATGACTGACGCTTCAAGGAATGTCGCTTTCATCGGGATCGGCAAGATGGGCCTGCCGATGTCGGTGCTCGTCACCAAGGCCGGTTACGCGGTCAGCGCGTTCGATCAGAGCGCGGCGCGAATCACCGAGGCACGCGCGCAAGGCATTGCGATTGCCGCTACGTCGGCCGAGGCCGTGAGCGGCAAGACGGCAGTGGTCACGTCCCTGCCCGACGACGCCGCCTTGCGCGGCGCGCTGCTCGATCCTGCCGGCCTCATGGCCGCGATGACGCCCGGAGCTGTTCTCATCGAGACCAGCACTGTGAGTGTGGAGGCCTCTACTGAGATTGCAGCCGCCGCGCAGGCGCACGGCATTGCCTATCTTCGCTCGCCGGTCTCCGGCAATGCCAGCATCGTCCACACCGGCGCACTGACCTGCTTCGTCTCGGGTCCAAAGGACGCCTTCGAAAGCGCAAAGCCGCTGTTCGCCGCCTTCACCCGTGCCCAGACCTATCTCGGGCCCGCCGAGGAAGCGCGCTATGCAAAACTCTCGGTCAATCTGATGATCGCGGTTTCGGCCGCGATGATGGCGGAGAGCCTGGCGCTGGCACGCAAGGGCGGCATTGCCTGGCAGGACATCTTGAAGGTGCTCGACGACAGTGCCGTGGCTTCGCCGATGGTGAAGTACAAGACAGCGCCGCTGCGCAACCGCGATTTCGAGTCCACTTTCTCCTGCAAGCAGATGGCCAAGGACCTCGACCTCATCCTCGGCGCCGGCCACGCCGTCGGCGTTCCGCTACAGCTAGCGGCGCAAGTGCGCGAGACCTATGGTTCGCTGGTCGCGCAGGGCGAGGGCGAGGCCGACTTCATTGCGACCGTCAAGCATCTCGAACGGCTGGCCGGCCTCGGCGAGCCGAAGCTGTGATCAACGGAGGCACACATGCGTAACTTCAACGAGAACACGATCACAGACGCGGTGCTGGAGCGGATCGCGCGCGCGACTGATCCGCGCATCAAGCAAATCAGCGAAGCGCTGGTCCGTCATCTTCATGCCTTCGTCCGCGAGGTGCGGCCGACCCAGAAGGAATGGGAATACGGCATCGACTTCCTGACCCGCACCGGGCACATGTGCGACGACAAGCGCCAGGAATTCATTCTGCTATCGGACACGCTCGGCGTCTCCATGCTGGTCGATGCCATCAATCACCCGGTGCCCGAAGGCGCGACCGAGACCACGGTGCTCGGCCCGTTTTTCGTCCAGGCTGCGCCGGAGAAGGATAGTGGCGCCGATATCTCGGGTCCGATGGAAGGCGATCCGATGCTGGTCACCGGCTCGGTCTCGAGCGTCGACGGAAAGCCGCTTGCGGGCGCCGTGGTCGACGTCTGGCATTCCGACGACGACGGTTATTACGACGTGCAGCAGCTCGACGCCATCGGCGATCTCGCGATGCGCGCGCGCTTTCACACCGATGCCAATGGCCGCTTCCATTTTTGGTCGATCAAGCCGGCGGCCTATCCGATCCCGCATGACGGCCCGGTCGGCGAGATGCTGGAAGCCCAGGGCCGCCACCCCTGGCGCCCCGCCCATGTGCATTTCATGATCTCAGCGCCGGGTTTCGAGCAGCTCGTGACGCACGTATTCGTCGCGGGCGACCAGTATCTCGACAGTGATGTGGTGTTCGGCGTCAAGGACAGCCTGATCCGCGAATTCGTCCGGCATCCCGCCGGCCGTGCGCCGGATGGTCGCATGGTGCAGCGCGAGTATTTTCACCTCAATTACGATTTCGGCCTGAAGCAGGTCGCGAGCAACGCAAAGGCCGCTTAAGCTGAAGCGGCAGCGGACCAACAAGAGTCCGGCAACAGGGGGCGGACGGAGAGCTGAGGATGGGACCGCGGGTCAGCACGAGCATATTGGCCGATCGCCTTACCGGCATGATCGGCCCGCGCGCGAGCGTTGCGCGCGGCGTGCTCGACCAGCACGGGCAGAGCGAGTCGCATTACCGCAACTTGCCGCCCGACATCGTCGTCTTCCCTGAAAGCACGCAGGAGGTCGCCGAGATCGTGAAACTCTGCGCGAGCGCGGGCATGCCGATCGTCCCGTTCGGCGCCGGCACTTCGCTCGAAGGCAATGCGGCCGCGGTCGCCGGCGGCGTCTGCTTCGACTTCGCGCGCATGAACAAGGTGCTTGCCGTCCACGACAGCGACATGGATGTCGTGGTGCAGCCCGGCATCACGCGAAAGCAGCTCAATGCGGAGCTACGGACGACCGGCCTGTTCTTCCCGATCGATCCCGGCGCGGACGCCTCGATCGGCGGCATGACGTCGACGCGCGCCTCAGGCACCATGGCGGTGCGCTACGGCACCATGAAAGACAACGTCATGGCGCTGGAGGTGGTGCTCGCGGACGGGCGGGTGATTCGGACGGCTAGGCGCGCGCGCAAATCGGCGGCCGGTTATGATTTGACGCGCATGTTCGTCGGCGCGGAGGGCACGCTTGGTGTCATCACGGAGATCACGCTGAAGGTCCATCCCGTGCCGCAGGCGATCTCGGCCGCAGTGTGCAGCTTCGATAGCCTGCACAATGCCGTCGATACCGCGATCTCCGTGATCCAGTCGGCGATCCCCGTTGCGCGCATCGAGTTGCTCGACGACGTCATGATGCACGGCATCAATGCCTATGCAAAGCTCGGCTATCGCGAGGCCCCGACCTTGTTCTTCGAATTCCATGGCTCCGCGGCTTCCGTCGCCGAGCAGGCCGAGGCCGCGCAGGCGATCGCCGCCGACCATGGCGGCCATGGCTTTGCCTGGGCCAAGGCGCCGGAAGACCGCAGCCGGCTCTGGCACGCTCGGGACAACACGCTCTATGCCGGCCTCGGCTTGCGGCCCGGTGCGCGGGCGGTGATCACCGATGTCTGCGTGCCGATCTCGCGGCTGGCGGAATGCTTGACCGAGACGCGGCGGGATGCGGACGCGCACGGCTTCACGGCACCGATTGTCGGCCATGTCGGAGACGGCAATTTCCACATGCTGATCCTGATCGACCCGGCAAAGCCCGACGAAGCCGAAGGCGCCAAGGCGCTTCAGGCGCGCATGGTCGCCCGGGCCATCGCCATGGACGGCACCTGCACTGGCGAGCACGGCATCGGGCTCGGCAAGATCGACTATCTCACCGACGAGCTCGGCGAGGCCGTCGACGTGATGCGGTCGATCAAGTCCGCGCTCGACCCTGATGGACTGATGAACCCCGGCAAGATCTTTGCGAGCGGAGCCATGGTATGAGCGACGCGCTTCCGATCGAGGTCACCTCGCCCACGCCGCTGCTCGAGCTGCGCGGCATCAGCAAGGAATTTCCCGGCGTCAAGGCGCTCGATGACGTTTCCTTCGCCATCTACCCCGGCGAGGTGCATATGCTGCTGGGCGAGAACGGCGCCGGCAAGTCGAGCCTGATGAAGGTGCTGTGCGGCGCCTACCGCGCAGACTCCGGCGAGTTTTACCACAAAGGCGAGAAGGTTGCAGTCAACTCGACTGCCGATGCGCAAAAGCTCGGCATTGCCGTGATCTTCCAGGAATTCTCCCTGGTCCCCTATCTCGACATCGCTCAGAACATCTTCCTCGGCCGCGAGCCGAAGGGCCGCATTCCCGGTACCATCGACCGCCGCCAGATCCTGGTTGACGCCAGGCGCGTGCTCGGCACCATCGGTTTCGACATCGATCCCTCCACCACCGTCGACAAGCTCGGCGTAGCGCAGCAGCAGATGGTCGAGATCGCGAAAGCAATCAGCCAGAACGCCCGCATCCTTGTGATGGACGAGCCGACCGCGGCGCTGTCGGACCGCGAGACCGAGCTGCTGTTCGCGCTGATTGCGCGGCTGAAGGCCGACGGGGTCTCGATCGTCTACATCTCCCACCGCATGGCCGAAGTGTTCGCACTCGGCGATCGCATCACCGTGCTGCGCGACGGCCGCCGCATCGACGGTGTCCGTCCCGCCGACGTCACGCCGGACCAGCTCGTCCGGATGATGGTCGGCCGCAATGTCGACATGACCTATCCGCGCCATTTTGCCGCCAAGCCCGGCGAGGTGCTGCTGGAGGTCAAGGGCCTGACCGCGCCGACCGGCATCTCCGACATCAACATCGAGGTGCGCCGGGGCGAGATCGTCGGCCTTTGCGGCCTGGTCGGCTCGGGCCGCAGCGAGGTTGCGCGCGCCATCTTCGGCGCCGATCCCGTAACGTCGGGCGAGATCGTCTTCGACGGCAAGACCATTTCCGGCGAGCCCGACCTCGCGACCCGTCGCGGCATCGCGCTGATCCCGGAGAGCCGCAAGAGCGAAGGCTTGGCCTTGCTGCGATCAGTGAGCGACAATCTGGTGGTGTCGGCGCTGCGAAAATTGTTTCCCAGCGGCCTGTTCGACCAGCGGCGTGCGCAGCGCACCTCCGACGGCCTGATCCGGCAATTGAGGATCGCGACACCGAGTGCGCGGCAGACCGTTGGCCTGCTCTCGGGCGGCAACCAGCAGAAGGTCGTGATCGGCAAATGGCTAGCGGCCGGCTCGAAGCTATTCATCTTTGACGAGCCGACGCGCGGCATCGATATCGGCGCCAAGTCGGAGATATTTGCCCTGATCGACCGCCTCGTGGCGGAGGGCGCGGCCGCCCTGATGATCTCGTCCGAACAGGTCGAGATCTGCCATGTCTGCGACCGCGCCTATGTGATGCGCGAGGGGCGTATCGCCGGTCATCTGACACGCAACGAACTGACCGAGGAGAACATCGTGCGACTGGGGATGCATCATGCGTGAAGCCGCGATCGTCTCAGAGCCCAATCCGCTGCAACGCATTCCCGGCGTCGCCATGGTGCTGGTGCTGCTGATCGCGCTGTTCAGCGTGATCGCGCCCGGCTTCCTGTCGGTCGCCAACCTCTCCAACGTGCTGGTGCAATCGACCATTCTCACCATGCTCGCGCTGCCGATGACGCTGATCATCATGACCGAGGGGCTGGACCTGTCGATGGGCGCGGTGCTGACGCTGACCTCGCTCTGCGTCGCGATCGTATCGCTCGCCACGAAATCGATGTTGCTGGGCTTAGGTGCCGGCCTGCTGGTCGGCACCGCCTTCGGTATCGCCAACGGCTGGCTGGTCGCCATCCTCGGCATTCCGCCCTTCGTCGCGACGCTCGGCACGCTCGGCATGGCGCAGGGCCTGTCGCTGATCGTCAGTGACGGCCAGAGCGTGGTCGGCATTCCCCACAGCGTGCGCGACATCTACTCGGCGACGCTTTTGGGCATCCCCGTGCCAATCGTGATGGCGCTCGTGACCTACGCGGCGTTTCACGGCCTGCTCTATCATACCCGCTTCGGCACCTACATCTTCGCCCTCGGTGGCAACCGCGAGGCGCTGCGCTATGCGGGTCTCTCGCCGAACCGGCTCTTGATCGCGGTCTATGCGATCGGCGGCGCCATGGCTGGCATCGCCGGCCTCTTGATGACCGCGCGGATGAATTCCGGCCACCCCACCGCCGGCCTCGGGCTTGAATTCGATGCCATCGCGGCCGTTGCCGTCGGGGGCACCTCGTTTGAGCGCGGCAATGGCTGGCTGCTCGGCACCTTGCTCGGCGTTCTTTCCGTCGGCGTGTTGCGCAACGGGCTGAACCTGATCTCGTTGCCGTCCTCGGTGCAGGTGGCAAGCGTCGGCGTGCTCGTCATCGTCGCCCTGTTCCTCGATGGCCTCAGGAGCCGCGCATGACCGACATCACCAAGGACGCCATCGCGCCGCCCCGCTCGTTCCTGTCGCAGGATGCGATCCAGCTGTTCTATCGCCTGCTCGCGGCGCTGCTGATCTGCGCCGTGCTCGCCGTGCTGAGCGATTCCTTCCTGAGCCTCGGCAACATCCTCAACGTGCTGAGGCAGGCGAGCCTGACCTTCTTTATCGCCTCCGGCCTGACTCTGGTGGTGCTGACCGCCGGCCTTGATCTCTCCGTCGGCGCCAATGTCGCACTGTCTGCCTGCATCGCCGGGACCGTGATCCACAAGACCGGCTCGCCGGCGCTTGGCATCCTCACCGGGCTTGCCTGCGGCGGCATCGTTGGCCTCCTCAACGGCATCATGGTCACCGCGCTGCGCATCCCCTCCTTCATCGCCACCTACGGCATGCTCTGGGTGCTGAACGGCCTCACCTATTGGTACATGGCGGGCGAGACCCTTCACGGCTTCCCCGCAGGCTTCCGCCAGATCGGCAGCGGCTACCTGTTCGGCCTGCCGATCCCGGTCTATCTGCTGCTGGTGTTCCTCGGGATCGGAACGCTGTTCGCGCAGCGCACGATCTGGGGCCAGGAGATCTATGCGATCGGCGCCAATCCGGTCGCCGCCCGCCTCTCCGGCATCCCGGTCGCGCGCCGCCTGCTGCTGGTCTACACCGTCTCCGGCACCATGGCGGGACTTGCCTCGATTATCTTCCTGTCGCGGCTGAACTCGGCCGAGGCCGACATTGGCGAGAGCCTGACCTTGCCCGCGATCGCGGCCGTGCTGATCGGCGGCACCTCGCTGTTCGGCGGCGTCGGCACGGTGTTCGGCACGTTCATCGGCGCACTGATCCTGACGCTGGTGCTGAACGGCATGAACCTGCTCTCGGTCAGCGCCAACTGGCAGCCGCTCGTGACCGGCATCATCGTCATTCTCGCGGTCTGGCTCGACATGAAGACCCGCCGCCGCACGCAATGAGCTTTTGAGGTTCAAACAAGCAAAATGAGGGATGGAGGCAATATGAAACAGAAACTGGGCTATCTGGCGCTACCGCTGCTGATGGCGGCCGCGTTCAGCACGCAAGCACGCGCCGACGGCGAGACCATCGCCATCTTCACCAAGAACCAGACCAATCCGTTCTTCCAGACGGTTCGGGTCGGTGCCGACAATATGGCGAAGACGCTGAACGCGAAGACGCTTCAGTACATCCCGACCAAGCCGGATTCGATCCCCGAGCAGCTCAGCCAGATCGAGGACGTCGTGGTGAAGAAGCCGAGCGCGATCGTCTTCACGCCGGTCGATTACAAGGCGATGGTGCCCGGTGTCGAGAAGATCAACGAGGCAAAGATCCCCGTCGTCAACATCACCGATCGTTCCGCGGGCGGCAAGTTCCTCTCCTTCGTCGGCGCCGACGATTACAGCCTCGGGCTCGAGACTGCGCGCTTCCTGCTCAAGACGCTCGGCGGCAAGGGCAATATCGTCATCATCGAAGGCGTCAAGGGCTCACTGACCAATGTCGACCGGGTCCGCGGCTTCAACGACGCGCTGAAGGAAAGCCCGGGGGCCAAGCTGCTGGCCTCGCAGCCGGGCAATTACCAGCGGCTCCAGGCGCTCCAGGTGATGGAGAATCTGATGCAGTCGAATTCACAGATCGACGGCGTGCTCGCCGCCAACGATGCCATGGCGGTCGGCGCGATCGAGGCGCTGGACGGCGCCAACCGCAAGGCTCAGGTGATCGGCATCAACGGCACCAAGGAGGCGATCGATGCGATCAAATCCGGCAAGCTCCTGGCAAGTGGGGATTACAACGGATTTGCCCAAGGCTGCCTCGGCACCATGATGGCGATCCGGTCGTTGCGCAATCAGCCGGTCATCAGCGAGATCGTGCTAAAGCCTACGGTGATCACCAAGGACAATTACCAGCCGTTCGACGTGCCGCTGGAGCAGCGGACCTGCCCGACCTTCGAGGAGGCGGGCAAGCTCAGCGCGAAGTAGACCAACCGCTCACGACAGGCCCGGACGGCCGCGTCCTCGCGGCCGTCCCAAGAAACGGATCTCCCCATGCTGTTCGCCATTCACGCCCTCGACCGCGCCGGCGCGCTGCCGACCCGGCTCGCCAATTACGACGCCCACAAGGCTTTCCTCAGCGACACCTCGCGCTTCGGCGTCAAGATCGTGATGTCGGGACCGCTCGTCTCCGACGACGGCGCGACCATGATCGGCAGCCTGTTCCTGATCGAGGCGGCAGGTCGCACCGAGGTCGAGGCCTTCAACCGCGCCGATCCTTTTGCCGCCGCCGGCATCTGGGAGAAGGTGACGATTACGGGCTTCCTGCGCCGCCAGGGTTGAGGCGTTAAGGCGCGTCTTCGAGGTGACAGGCCACCCACTGCTCGGCGCCCGTCGCGCGCAGCGTCGGCTCCTCGGTCCGGCAGCGGTCGAAGACGAAGGGACAGCGGGTGTGGAAACGGCATCCACGCGGCGGATTGATCGGGCTCGGCACGTCGCCCTTGAGGATGATGGGATTGCGCCGGGCGCCCGGCTCGGGCAACGGCACCGCCGAAAGCAGCGCCTTGGTATAGGGGTGCTTTGGCGCGGCAAATATCTCGCGGCGCGGCGCCACCTCGATGATCTTGCCGAGATACATCACTGCAACGCGGTGGGTCATGTGCTCGACGATCGCGAGATCGTGGCTGATGAACAAGAGCGCAAGGCCGAACTCGTGCTGGAGATCCTGAAGCAGATTGACGATCTGCGCCTTGACCGAGACGTCGAGCGCCGAGACTGCCTCGTCGCAGACGATCAACTCGGGCTCGGCCGCGAGCGCCCGCGCGATACCGATGCGCTGGCGCTGGCCGCCGGAGAACTCGTGGGGCCTGCGATTCAGCGCCTCGCGCGGCAGGCGGACCGTGTCCATCAGCGCGGTGACGCGCAGTTCGAGGTCTTCCGCGGATTTGGCGAGGCCGAAATTGCGGATCGGTTCGGCCAGGATGTCGCGCACGCGCATGCGCGGATTGAGACTCGAGAACGGATCCTGGAATACCACCTGCACGCGGCGGCGCATCTGACGCATCGTGCTCGGCGCGGCATCGTCGATCCTCTGGCCGTCGAGGATCACCTGCCCCGCGGTGATGTCGAACAGCCGCAGGATGGCGCGACCGACCGTCGACTTGCCGCAGCCGGACTCGCCGACCAGCGACAGCGTCTCGCCGCGCGCGATCTCGAACGACACGCCGTCCACCGCATAGACCCGTTCGGACTTGCGGCCGAACAAGCCGGTCTTGACCGGAAAATGCTTCTTGAGGTCGTTGACCTGGAGCAGCGGAGCACTCATGCCGCGACGGCTCCCTTGGCCGCATAGTGGCAGGCGGCGATATGACGGGGATCCTTCTCTTCGAGCCCCGGCGCATATTGCCGGCAGAGGTCGGTCGCAAGCGCACAGCGTCCGGCAAAGACGCAGCCGGTGATCCGCTTGCGCAGATCAGGCACCTGGCCGGGAATCTCGGCCAGTCGTCTCGCAGTGCCGGTCAGCGAGGAGCCGAGGCGCGGCACCGCGCCGAGCAGGCCTTGCGTATAGGGATGGCGCGGCGAACGGAACAGTTCGGCTACCGGTGCCTCCTCGACCTTGCAGCCGGCATACATAACCATGACGCGTTCGGCGATTTCGGCGACGACGCCGAGATCGTGCGTGATCAGGATGATGGCTGCGCCGACCCGGCGCTTCAGATCCAGCATCAGTTTCAGGATCTGTGCCTGGATGGTCACGTCTAGGGCGGTCGTGGGCTCATCCGCGATGAGAAGCTTCGGATTGCAGGCGAGCGCGATGGCGATCATGACGCGCTGGCGCATGCCGCCGGAGAGCTGGTGCGGATATTCGCGCACGCGGCGCTTCGGCTCGGGAATGCCGACCAGCGTCAGCATCTCGATGGCGTGCGTCTCGGCGGCCTGCTTGTCCAGGCCCTGATGGATCATCAAGGTCTCCCGGATCTGGCGGCCGACCGTGAGGACCGGGTTCAGGCTTGTCATCGGCTCCTGGAAGATCATCGAGATGTCGTTGCCGCGGATGGCGCGCATCTCGCGATCGG
Organism: Bradyrhizobium sp. 153; assembly: GCF_023073835.1. Lineage (NCBI taxonomy): Bacteria > Pseudomonadati > Pseudomonadota > Alphaproteobacteria > Hyphomicrobiales > Nitrobacteraceae > Bradyrhizobium > Bradyrhizobium sp. 153. The sequence goes on from NZ_JADPKH010000015.1 coordinate 73,699, forward strand.
ACAGTTGCAGCAGGTCCCTCCCCGCAAAGCGGATGGCGCCTGCGATCCGGCCCGGCGGTTCCGGGATCAGCCGCATCACCGACATCGACGTCACCGACTTGCCGCAGCCGGACTCGCCGACGATGGCAAGCGTCTCGCCCTCGTTGACGTGGAAGGACACGCCGTCCACCGCGCGGTTGATGCCGCTGGGGGTACGGAAATGGGTCTGGAGGTTCTCGACTTCGAGCAGTGGCATCGCGATCAGCCCCTCTTCAAAGGCTCTTGGCCATGCGCGGATCGAGCGCGTCGCGAAGACCGTCGCCAAGCAGGTTCACGGCGAGCACGGTCACGGACAGGAATGCAGCCGGAAAGAACACGATGTAGGGCTTGACCTGCCACAGCGCGCGGCCCTCGGCCATGATGTTGCCCCAGGACGGAATAGTCGGCGGCGTCCCTGCGCCGATGAAGGACAGGATCGCCTCCGTGATCATGGCGCTGGCGCAGATATAGGTCGCCTGCACCAGCATCGGCGCCACCGTGTTGGGCAGGATATGGCGCAAGATGATCATCGGCGTGCGCGTGCCGCAGGCGACGGCTGCGTCCACATAAGGCTGCTCGCGCAACGACAGCACCACGCTGCGGACGAGGCGCGAAACACGCGGGATTTCGGCGATGGTGATAGCCAGGATGACGTTGCCGACGCTGCCGCGGGTCAGCGCCATCAGCGCGATCGCGAGCAGGATCGGCGGGATCGACATCAGGCCGTCCATGAAGCGCATTAGGATGCCGTCGGCCCAGCGGATGAAGCCGGAAACCATGCCGATGGCAAGGCCGGCCGCGGATGCGAAGATCGCAACTGAAAGCCCGACCGTGAGCGAGACCCGCGCGCCAAACAGCACGCGCGAATAGATGTCGCGGCCGAGCACGTCGGTGCCGAACCAGAAATCGGCCGACGGCGCCCGCGTGCGCTTGGCCGGCGCGAGCGCGGTCGGGTCGACTGTTCCGAGATATGGCGCAAAGATCGCGATCAGGACCAGGGTCAGCAGCAGCGCGCCGCCGATCGCGACTGTCGGATGGCCGCGCAAGAACCCGATGAAACCGAGCCGGATCCTGACCGGTCGCAGGATCTCGGGTAGTTGTGGCGCGACGACGAAGCCAGCGGGAAGCGATTGCGGATTGACGGTGGTATCGGTCAATAGCGGATCCTCGGGTCAACGAGCGTGTAGATGACGTCGATCATCAGATTGACGAGGACGTAGACGAAGCTGAACAGCAGCACGATACCCTGGATGACGGGATAGTCGCGGCGCAAGATCGCGTCGATCGTGAGGCGGCCGAGACCGGGGATCGCGAACACACTCTCCGTGACCACCGCGCCGCCGATCAGGAGTGCGATGCCGATTCCGATCACGGTCACGATCGGAACCGCCGCGTTCTTCAGCGCGTGAACGAACAGGATGCCCCCCTGCCCGAGGCCCTTGGCGCGGGCGGTGCGAATATAATCCTGCTGCAAGACTTCGAGCATGGTGGCGCGGGTGATGCGCGCGATCAGCGCAATGTAGACGCAGCCGAGCGCGATCGCCGGCAGGATCAGGTTCTCGAGCCACGGCCAGAAGCCTTGCGCGAGCGGCGTATACCCCTGCACCGGCAGCCATTCCAACTCGAGCGCGAAGACGTAGGCGAGCATGTAGCCGACCACGAAGACGGGCAGCGAGAAGCCGAACACGGCAAAGCCCATGATCACGCGGTCGATCAGGCTGCCAGCCTTCCACGCCGCCACCACGCCGAGCGGCACCGCGACCACGATTGTGAGCAGCAGGGTGACCATCATCAGTGACAGCGTCGGTCCGAGGCGCTGGCCGATCAGCGCCGACACGGGCAGATTGGTGAAGATCGAGGTGCCGAGATCGCCGTGCAGGATACGCCAGACCCAGCTTCCGAACTGGACCAGGAAGGGCCGATCGAGGCCGAGGCTCTGGCGGATGCGCTCGACATCCTCCGGGCTCGCCTGATCGCCCGCGATCACCACGGCGGGATCACCGGGCGCGATGTAGAGCAGGCTGAACACGAACAGCGCGACGATCGCCATCACCGGAAGTGTTGCGACGATGCGACGGAGGATGTACGAGAGCATCTGGCCTCAACGCAGGATCATGCGGACTTCGACACGCCCCAGAAGAACGGCAGCGGCCCCTTGGTGATGCCGGAGACGTTCTTGCGCCACGCCGTGTAGCTCAGGAAGAATCCTGTCGGCGCATAGACGACGTCCTCGAGCGCCGCCTTGTTGAGGCGGGCGACCGCAGCCTTCTCCTCATCGATGTTCTTGGCGTCGAACCAGGCCGTGACCTCCTTTTCGGTGCCGGGGCTGCTCGGCCAGCCGAACCAGGCCTTGTCGCCATTGGCGCGAATGGCGGTGTAGGGGGCCGGATTGATGCAATCCGCACCCGCATGCCAGGTGTGGAACATGTTCCAGCCGCCCTGGCCGGGCGGCGTCTTCTGCGCACGGCGCGAGCCGACCGTGCCCCAATCGGTGGCAACGAAGTCGACATTCATGCCGAGCTTCTTCAGGAGGTCCGCCGTGACGTCTCCTTGCGCCTTCGTGATCGGCTGATCCTGCGCGACCAGGCAGGTCACCGGCTGGCCGGAATAGCCGCTCTCGGCGAGCAGCTTCTTGGCCGCATCGAAATCACGCTTGCCTTTCAGGATCTCGCCACCTGCTTCGCTGTAGAGCGGCGTATTCGGCGTGAAGAAGCCGGGGAGCGGCTTCCAGAGCGCAGTGTCGTCGCCGACGATCGCGCGCATATAATCTTCCTGGCTCAGCGCCATCAGCACGGCACGGCGCGCCCGCACATCGTTGAAGGGCGCAAAGAGGTGATTCATGCGGAACGAGCCGATATTGCCAAGGGGATCGCCGATGTCGACGCTGATATTCTTGTTTTTCTTCAGGACCGGAACGAGGTCGGCGATCGGGCTCTCCCACCAGTCGACCTCGCCGTTCTGCAACGCGGCGGCCGCGGTGGCCGGATCCGGCATCACCACCCACTCCACGCGATCGACCAGGATCTGCTTGCCGCCGGCAAGCCAGGATGCCTTCTCCTGCCGCGGCACGTAGTCGGCGAACTTCTCGAACACCGCTTTCGCGCCGGGCACCCACTCGCCCTTGGCGAACTTCATCGGACCGGAGCCGACGTAATCCGTGATCTGCTTGAACGGATCGGTCTGCGCGATGCGCTCCGGCATGATGAAGGAGCAAGGCGAATTGTTCTTTGCCAGCGCGTAAAGCATCTTCGGATAGGGCTGCTTCAGCACCCATTTGAAGGTGCGGTCGTCAACGGCGGTGAGTTCCTGCTGGAGCGCCTTGATCATGAGGCCCATCGGATCGCGGGCCGCCCAGCGGGAAAGGCTCGCGACGACGTCCTTGCTCAGCACCGGCTCGCCGTCGTGGAACTTGAGGCCAGGCCTTAAGCGAAACGTCCAGGTCGTACCGTCGTCCGTCACTTCCTCGGACTCGACCATTTGCCGCTGCGGCTGAAGCGAGGAATCGATGCCGTAGAGCGTGTCCCAGACCATCGCTGCAGCGTTGCGCACGACATATTGAGTGCCCCAGATCGGATCGAAATTGGCGAGGTTTGCCTGCGGCACGAAGCGCAGGGTGCGCGCCGCACCTTGCGACAGGGCGGGGGCCGAAAGGCCGCCCGTCAATGCCAGACCGCCCGCACCAGCCAGTCCCTTCAATACGGTCCTGCGATCCATGAAGTCCTCCCAGTATTGCCGTGATGCCGGCCATCATTGGCCACGGGCAGGTGAAACCAGAGCCCATTGGCGTGCAAATGGTATGCCACTAACCCCACCTTCGCCAGCGGGATTTGGATCGGACTTCGCGCGTCCTGGCAGGCGCCGCCGCGATCAGCACGGCGTATCGTGCGCCGCCCGCGTATCGCTGATCTGCTGATCCCTGCCGTATCGAGCCGCCCTTGCGCCTTAATTCAGGCTGCCAGCGAGGACCGCAAGCGCCGCCAGCCGATGACAATGCCGGTGATGGAGAACACCAGCCCGAGGGCACAGAGCCCGACGGTCACGACGTCGCGCAGCCGCGGATGCGAGAGCAGGACCGGGAAGTCGAGCGTGTGCAGTGCGCCGTAAAGCCAGCGGTAGGCGCGCCGCGACGGATCCAATCTTTGCAGCACGGCGCCGTCGGCGCCATCGACGTCGAACCAGTTCTCGCCGCACAACGAGCGGTAGACCGGTGCACCCGGCATCATGGATCGGGCGGGGTAGCCGTCGTTGTCAGGAAGGACGGATGGTGGAGCGCAGCCGTCTGCAAAGCGCCCGGTCAGCCCCTGAATCTCGTGCACGTCAAGGAATCCCCGCGGTCCATCGCGCGGCGCATCCCCTGTCCTGATCAACGTCTGACGGCCGAGCGCCACCCGATCGCGCCGATAGACATTGCCGTTGAAGGCGAACCATTCGACCTCGCGAGCCAAGGCAGATATTGGCCACCGATCGAGCGATGAAGCATCCCGCCAATCCGGCGCTGCGTTCACCAGGCCGGCCTCAGTGGTGGTCAACTGCCCGCGCGAGAACAGTCGGCCGTGATCCATCGAGAGCCAGCCGCTGAAGATCCAGGTCAGCACGAAGACTGCCGCTGCCAAGCCGATCAAGTGATGCAAGGCGTGCCAGCCACGGTAAGGCGACGAGATCTGCCTCTTGCCAATCCTGATCCGCACAATCCCGAGCACCGTACCAAGTACAGCCGCGATCAGAGCCAGCAGCGATAGCGACCACACCAGCCGATCCCATAGCGCCCAGTCGCTTCTCAGAACGGTCGGATAGATCCAGTGCAGCACACTGCCGACAAGATTCCAGCCTCGCTCGCGCCGCGTCGTATCCAGGACGATCTCACCGGTGAGCGACGAGACGTAGACTTCCGTCCCGGCGGCATCGCCGAGGGCCACGCGCAACAAGGGTCGATGGCGATCGAATCCGTTCGGTACGCTCCACTGATCGACATCCGCACGGCCGACAATCCTCGCATGCGAGGCATCGATCTCGCGCGGGCGCGCATGAGCCTGCGCAATAGCCAGTGCGAGATCGGCGGATTTCACCGACGCGTCGTTCCCGTCGGCCGCGCGGATTGCGCGCTGACGCGATGGACCCGAGACGATGTAAACCGCGCCGTCGCTTCGCTGGATCAGCCGAACGCGCGTGGCATCCGCGATCCCGCTCGCGGCAGCGGCGCCGGCAACCGGTATTCTCGTCTCTTCGCGATCCAGCGGCACGAGTCCGGCAAATCGCTCCGCCTCCGTCAACGACGGGAACGGAACGAAGTGCATCACGATCCCGGTCGCGAACCACATCGCGAACAGCAGGCAGAAGGCGATCCCGAGCCAGCGGTGCAGCAGGACGATCGCACTCATCATCCGTCTAACACCTCACCATTTGAACGCCGCGGAGATTTCGTAGGTCCGCGGCGCGCCGAGCAGGATTTGGTCGGGGTAGAACGGATCGCCCCAGATCGCATACCGCTTGTCGGTTATATTGCGCACACGGAAGGTCAGGCGAGCCTGGTCGACCGCATTGAACACCGTCTTGGGAATGTCGACGAAGGCATAGACGTCGGCCACAGTGTAGGCCTTCATCGTCACCACGTTGGCATCGGTGTTGTAACGGTCGCCGACGTGACGGCCGGTGATGCCGAGCTCCACCGGCCAGGGCGTGAAGAAGCGATACGAAGCGCCGGCGTTGGCCACGATGCGCGGCACGTTCGGCGGCGTGTTGCCGGAGAATGAGCCGCCGGCAAAATTGTAGTCGGCATAGCGCGCATCGACAAAGGCGATGTTGCCCCAGAGACGCAGGGGCTCGATCGGGCGCACGGACGCCGCGAGTTCCACGCCCTTCGACTCCTGCCGTCCGGCGATATTCAACTGCATGCCGCCGGCCGCGGCGTAGACGTTCTTGCGCACAATGTCGTAGGCGGAAAAAGACCACTCCGCCCTGTTGTCCCAGAACAGATGCTTGACGCCGGTCTCATAAGTGCGCGCGGTCGTCAGTTCGAGCGGCTGGGTCGGCCCGAGCAGAAAGATGTTGTTGGCGGAGATATCAGCGCCGGTGGCGTACTGGCTGAAGAAGGTCAGGCCGGGCACGGCCTCCCAGGTGTAGCCGATGCGACCGGTGACCGGCGCCCAGTCTTTCGTGAACGGAAAGCCAGCCTTCTCCAGGCCGTTCTTATCGGTCGAGTTGCGGTCGAGCCCGATATGCTCGACGCGCAGGCCGCCGACCAGTGCGAAGGTACGTGTCAGCTTCAGCCGGTCCTCGAACGACAGCGCCTCATTGTCGATGCGCGCGGTTTGCTGCTGGATCGTGAGCGGGCCGTAAAAGCCGCGGTCGGGATTGACCAGCGAAACGGAATCGCCTGGGAAGTTTGCCGCACCCGGCCTGACGAAGTCGAGATAGCTTGACGACAACGTCGTGACCAGCCGGTTGTCGAAGCCTGCAATGTTCGTGTCCCAGATCAGGTCGGTGATGTTGCCCACCAGCCGCTGGCTGTGCGCGACATAGAAGCGTTCACGATCGACCATGTTCGTCGTGGAATTGAACGCCTCGATCTCGTTGTTGAACCAGGTCCGTTCTGCACCGTAGCCATATGCCTGGCTCTTCAGCGTCAGGTCCGGCGCGAGCTTCAGCTCGAAGCCACCGCGCAGCCACACCTCCTGGGCGGCGTTGCGATTGTCGAGGACGTTGTAATTGGTGTTGAAGGTGCGGTCGTCAATGGTGACGGCGCCGAGATTGCTTCCGTTGTAGTTGGAGACGTAATTGCCGGAGACGATCCCCGTCGTCGCGTGCGAGCCGCTGAAGGCGATCGGCACCAGCGGCGCGCCCCAATAGGCTTTGGAGCGGTCCTCCCTGTATTCGATTGCGCCCCAGATCTTGAGACTGTCCGAGATGCGGTAATTGAGCTGGCCGGACGTGCCGAACGTCTTGACGTTGGTGTCGTCGGCAAAGCCGTTGAGGGTGGAACGGCTGATGTCGACGCGATAGTCCAGGCCCTGCACGTTGGTGCTGCCACCCGAGCCATAGTGGACGCGGAACGAGTTCAGGGAATCCCAAGAGAAATCAGCCTCGTTCCGGACCGGTCCTGTATGCGGCTGCTTGGTGACGAAGTTGATGGCGCCGCCGGCAGCGCCCTCGCCTGAAATCAGCGAGGCCGGACCTTTCAGGAATTCAACGGCCTCCAGATTGGCGGTGTCTACGATCCGCGAGGTCATGTTCTGCGGACCGATCTTGATGCCGTTGTAGAGCGTGTTGATCTGGCTGTTGGTGAAGCCGCGCATGGAGAAGGCTGAAGGTTCAGCCGGATTGTCGCCGGAGGTGACGCCGACCGCGCCCTGCGCCACTTCGGAGACAGTGCGATAGCTCTGCTCGCGCATCGTCTCGGCCGAGATGACTTCGGCGGTCGCCGGCGTTTCACGCACGGTGAGGCCGAGCCGCGAGGCGCTTTCAGCCACAGCATTGCTGTTGAGCGGCGTTGGTGCCGCGGCGGCCGGCACGACAGGCTTGGGCGCTGCGGATGCAGTCGCTGGCCTGCGCGCCGTTGCACGGCGTGTGCCCTGCGCCTCCCGGCCCGCCGGCTTGGCCTGCTTGCGGGATTGGGCGGGCGACACCTCGACCGGCGGCAGCGACTCGCGGACCTGCTGCGCCCGGGCGGCAGATACATCGACGGCGGCCAGTGACGTAAGCGCCGCGGAGGCAAGCAGGAAGCGGTGCGGTCGTACAAAAAGGAGACAAGACACGGTTTTCGAAACCTCGGTATGACGTCAGTGGCACGTCACAGCGAACGAGGTCTCACCTTTGGCCTGTCAGCCCTTCGATGAAGCCGAATGTCTGTACTCCCCGACCGACATCTTCGCGTGTGACCACGGCTGACGGCAGGTCTCCTGGCTCGCGGGTCGTGACCGCTTCGTCGCCTTCCCGGGACCGAGGACCCAGTGGCTTCTGACGAAGGATTCACCGCTTACAGTTGCGGGGGCAGCCGCGGCATTGGGGACGAATTCCCCGCACCGCATTCCCTTTTCATCCCCTCTCGGGGAAACCGTCGCCAGCATCTAGGATTACGATCAAGACGGAGTCAATGTGCAAGCTGCGGCGTTATTGCCACAGCAACCAACTTCCTTGGAGACGAGCATGGAAGGCGAGACCTTCCTCTGGCTGATACGGCATGCGCCGGTCGATGGCGTCACAGGGACGATCCATGCCGCCGATGCCCCGGCCGATCTTCGCGATCGCGCGCAGCTAGAGGCACTGCGGCAGTCTCTGCCGAGAGGCGCGGCGAGCCATGCGAGCCCAGCGCGGCGCACGATCGAGACCGCGCATGCGCTGGGACTCGCGCCCGAGCTGATCCCCGAATTCGGGGAACAGGATTTCGGCGCATGGACCGGCCGTCGGCATGACGAGATCGGCGCGGCCGGGGACGAGGCCTATGCGCAATTCTGGAGCGATCCGGCGCGCGGACGTCCGCCGGGCGGCGAGAGCTTTGCGGATCAGGTCGCGCGCGTCCGGCTTGGGCTCTCGCGGATCGGCGCGGGCTCCGCAACGCTCGTCGTGCATTCCGGCACGATCCGCGCCGCGCTGTGCATCGCGCTGGATCTGACGCCGCACGCCGCCTTGCGCTTCGTGATCGATCCGCTGTCGCTCACCCGGATCGACCGGCTCGCCACTGGGTGGCGCGTCGTCTCCGTCAATCAGCGGATGGCCTGAGCCCGATCAGGCCGGGCGATCCGGCACATTGGCTTGCGCAAAAGTCGCCATCCCGTTGTGGAGCGCGCAAGCCGACCGCACCAGCGGCAACGCGATCGCAGCGCCGGAGCCCTCACCGAGCCGGAGATCGAGGCTGATCAGCGGCTGCACGTTCAGCGCACGCAGCACCAGCCGATGCCCCTGCTCCGCCGATTGATGCGACGGCAGCAGGAACGGCCGGCACGATGGGTTGATCTGCACCGCCACCAGCGCCGCGACCGACACGATGAATCCGTCGATCAATACGGGAAGGCGGCGTTGCGCCGCCGCGATGATAGCGCCGCAGATCGCCGCGATCTCGAGACCGCCGACGGCACACAAGATGTGTTCGGGCGAAGCCCCCGCAATACCGTGGCGCGCAATCGCGGCATCGATCACCCGCGCCTTGTGCGCGCGGCCGGCCGCGTCGATTCCGGTGCCGCTGCCCGCGATTTCCTCGGCGCTGATGCCGAGCAGACTCGCCGCAATGGCCGCCGAGACCGTGGTGTTGCCAATGCCCATCTCGCCGAAGATCACCAGATCAGGCCGGCCGACTTCCGCGCGCGCAACCGCGCGCTGGCCGGCCGCGAAGGCGAATGCCAGTTCCGCCGGCTCAAGTGCAGCTTCCTCGCTGAAATCGCGCGTGCCGCTCCGCGGCTTGTCGGTGACGACGCCCGCCATCTGTTCCTGCGCCAGCGTGCCGGCGTCGACCACCTCCAGGCTGGAGCCAAGCTCACGCGCCAGCACTGAGATCGCGGCGCCACCGGACGCAAAATTCGCCATCATTGCGATGGTCACAGCTTGAGGATAGGCCGACACACCCTGCGCAACGATGCCGTGATCGCCGGCGAAGACGATGATCGGCACGCGCGCGGCGCGAGGAGATTCCGTCGCTTGCAGGCCCGCAAGCTCGATCGCCAGTTGCTCAAGCCGGCCGAGCGCGCCGGTCGGTTTTGTCAACTGCGTCTGCCGCGCGATCGCTGCCTCGCGGTGCATCGCGGAGATTTCGGGACACTCTTGGTAGACCCATTCGGGGAGCATGCAGCCTCGCTTAACGCGTGCGCTTGAGAATGTAGCTGTCCATGATCCAGCCATGCCGCTCGCGCGCTTCCTGCCGAAGTGCGACGATGCGCGGGCCGACTTCGGCCAACGCGCCGGACATGACGATCTGGTTGGGCATGCCGAGATAGGCACCCCACCAGATCTGCAGACTTTCCGGAGCGAGCGACTCGAACGCCGTGCCGCCGTCGAGCATCACCGCGATGGTATCGACTCCTTGTGGCCAGCCGCCTTCGCGCAAGCGCCGCCCCGTCGTGACCAGGAATGGCTCACCGATGTCGTTGAGCGGCAGCGCATGCGCGGCGCACAGCGCCTGGATCGAAGTAATGCCGGGCACGACCTCGATCGTCGGTAACGGATCGAGCCGCCGCGCAATGCGGAGCGAGGAATCGTACAGCGAAGGATCGCCCCAGATCAGCAGCGCGACCTTGCCCTCGCCGTCGAGATGATTTGCGATGGTTTGCGACCAGGTTGCCGCCACCGCATCGTGCCAATCGTCCACGCCCTTTTGGTAGTCCGCCTCAGTCGTGTCCCGCACTGGCAAGTCGAACTCGGCGATGCGCGTGCTCGCGCTGGTGAGCACGTCCGCGCAGATCGTCCGCCTGAGATCCGCCAGATCGGATTTCGCCGGCCCCTTGCGCGGGATCAGGACGATGTCGGCAGCGTTGATGGCACGGGCCGCGGCGCGCGTGAGCTGCCCGGGATCGCCGCAACCGATGCCTATCAGGGAAAGCGTGAGCATCGCGAGCGCGAAGGGCGGCCGCACCGGCCGCCCTTCGCTTGTCTCTCAAGCGCCGTTATGCAGGCGCGGCGTGACGAGGCCGGGCGCAGTGACACCGCGCAGCGACTTCGCCAGCGCCAGCACCGCGAGATCGGCGAGCGGTTCGATCACGATGACCAGCGCATAGGATGCCGCAAACGCCGCGATGTTGGCGAGGTTGGTCGCGCCGAAGCCGGAGCCATAGAGCGCCCAGAACGCCACCCAGGCGACGATGCCGGACTGATAGGCGGTCGAGAGCGCCAGCGCCTGACGGTATTGCAGATCGACGTAAGCCGTGTTGCGCGGAATGATCCGCGTGGCCAACGCCTGAATCGCGAACAGCGGCACCAGGAGCGTGGTGATGTTCATGCCGTATTGCGGCAGGTCGGTCGGCACGAAGAAGACGCCCTGGAGCAGCAGGCCGAACGCAAGGCCGAAGGCGGCGGGCGCAGCACCGAACAGCAGGAACAGCGTCGAGCCGAGGATGAAGTGCACCTCGGAGACGCCGACGGGGAAGTGCGGCAGCACCTGGAAGAAGCTGAAGACGAGGCCGGTGGTGGCGAGCGTGCGCGTCGCGAACGAGCCGATGCCCTGCTCGCGCACGGTGTCGACCGCGAGCTTCAAGGCAACGCCGCCTGCGGCGATGCCGGTTGCGTAACTCAACACGAGCTTGGCGCCCGTCACGATTCCGGGTTCGATATGCATGGCTCAGATCCTTCCTGCCGTCACACCCGACGGCCTTGGCCTCAAAACGTGCAGGGCCGGTCTCCTGGCTCGCGGTTCACTGGGGTTCTCCGGCCTTCCCGAGCCTTGCGGCCCAGTGGCTGATCGGAGCCCCTCACCGCTTACAGTCGCGGGGGCGGCTGGGGATTTGGGCGCCGCAACTGGGTCCGCCCGCCCCCATTCCCGATTATGCTCCGGCGCTTTGCGCCGCGTCGAGCACCATGCCTCTCCTGTGTGCCCCTTTCGCGAGCCGGGCGTCAAGGGGCGAACGGCGGCCGCGGCCATCATGACAGATCGTCTCCTGCCAGCGCCCCGAACAGGATGACGGCGGCGGTGGAAGCGGCGCCGCCGCGCGCAAGCTGCTCGGCAAGCTCGACAATGGTGGTGCGGACCAGCCGCTCGTCGGAACGGCCAAGAGATTCCGCAAACAGCGCCGGCGTATTTGCGGCCAGGCCATGCTCGATCAATTTTGCGGCAAGGGCCGGAAAGGTGCGCCGGCCCATATAAACCACGGTGGTTGCCTCCGGATCTGCCAGCGCCACCCAATTCAGGTTTTGCGGCAGTTCGCCGGTGACGTCAGCCCCGGTCACGAACTGCACCCGCCGCGAGGTGTGGCGCCGGGTCAGGGGGATGCCGGCTTGCGCGGCGGCGACGCAGGCGGATGTGACGCCGGGAATGATCTCGTAGCCGATGCCGGCCTCGCGCAGCGTCTCGAGCTCCTCCTCGAGCCGGCCGAAAATGCCGGCGTCGCCAGACTTCAGCCGCACCACGCGCGCGCCAGTTGCGGCGTAGTCAACCAAAAGGCGGTTGACGTGGTGCTGCTTGGTGGAGGGCCGCCCTGCCCGTTTGCCCACCGCGACGAGATTGGCGCCGGGACGGGCGAGATCGAGGATCGCGCCGGAGGCAAGATCATCATAGAGCACGACGTCGGCCTCGCGCAGCCGTGCAGTCCCCTTCACCGTGAGGAGTTCTGGGTCGCCGGGGCCGGCGGAGACGAAACTGACAAAACCGCTCACCGGTCCTCCGCAATCAGATGGAAGAACGTGCCGGTGGCTTGGCCCCGCCGCGAGCCGGTCTCGGCAATGACCGCGCCGGTTGCATCGTGGACCACGGCCAGCGGCGTGTCGGGCTGGGCGATGATCGTCGAATAATGGAACTCGTGGCCGCGCAGGCGTGCGCCTGCCCGGTGCCCCGGCATCGGCGTGTCCAGTTCGGCGAGACGATAGCCCAGATGCATGCGGCGCTTGGCAAAGCTGGTCTCCAGGCCGAGCAGCCCCGCCATCTCATGGCGCACGCCATCGGCATCGGTCAAAGCAGTTCCTAGCACCATATAGCCTCCGCATTCGCCGTGGACCGGCCGTGTCTCGGCGAAGGACCGCACGCCGCTGCGAAAGCGTGCGTTGGCCGCGATCTTGCCGGCATGAAGCTCGGGATAGCCGCCGGGCAGCCAGCAGACATCGGCGCTCGCGTCGGGCGATTCGTCGGCCAGCGGCGAGAACGGCACGATCTCGGCGCCGGCCGCGCGCCAGGCCTCCAGCATGTGCGGATAGACGAAGGAGAACGCCGCATCGCGGGCGAGCGCAATGCGCTGCCCGGGCGGCGTGACGTTCAAATCATTGCTCGCTGCCTGCGGCGACCAATTGGCGGCCGCCCGCAGCACCGCATCGAGATCGACATGCTCGGCAACGAAGCGCGCGGCCTCGTCGATCAGCTTGCCGATCCCGGTCTGCTCCTCGGCCTGCACCAGGCCGAGATGCCGCTTTGGCAGGCTAATCTCGGCATGGCGTGGCAATACGCCGAACACGGCGATGCCGGCGTCTCTCAGCGCGCGACGCACGAGATCTTCGTGGCGTGGGCTGGCGACACGATTGAGCACGACGCCGGCAAGGCGCACGCCAGGGCGGTAGTCGCGAAGGCCCGCGGCAATCGCTGCCGCGGTCTGCGCTTGGCCAGAGGGATCGATCACCAGCAGCACGGGCCAGCCCAGCATCTCGGCGATGTCTGCGGTGGCGCCGGTGCCGGAGACGCCGCGCGCGGCGACGCCGTCGAACAGGCCCATCGAGCCCTCCGCGAGCACGACGTCGGCATCCGCGCCGCGGCTGACGAGATGCGCGATCGCCCCGCGATCCATTGCCCAGCTATCGATATTGACGGAGGCCCGTCCCGTCGCCGCAGCGTGAAAGGCGGGATCGATATAGTCGGGCCCGCTCTTGAAGCACTGCACGTTCAAGCCGCGATTGCGCCAAGCGCGGGCGAGCGCCAGCGTCAGCGTGGTCTTGCCGACGCCTGAGGCCGGTGCGGAGATGACGAGACCTGCCGCCATCAGGGCGCCTCCGGGAAGCGGGGCTCGGCGCCAACCGGCCGATAGCGGCGATCATAGTCGGCGGCATAGAGGCGGCTCTCGTCAAAATCCGTGGCATTCAGCGTCCTGCCGACCAGGACCAGCCCGGTGCGCTCCATCTCGCTGCCTACAGCCGCATCGAGCGTTGCCAGTGTGGCGCGCACGATGCGCTGGTCCGGCCAGCTCGCGCGCCAGACGATCGCGACCGGGCAGTCTGCGCCGTAATGCGGCGTCAGCTCGGCGATGAGCTTGTCGAGCAGGTGGATCGACAGGTGGATCGCGAGCACCGCGCCGGTCGCGGCGAATGCGGCAAGCTTCTCGCCCTCGGGCATGGCGCTGGCCCGGCCCGGCGTGCGCGTCAGCACCACGGTCTGGGCAAGGCCCGGTAGCGTCAGCTCGGCCTCCAGCGCAGCGGCAGCAGCCGAGAAGGACGGCACGCCCGGCGTGACCGAATAGGGGATGCCGAGCGCGCGCAGGCGGCGGAGCTGCTCGCCCATCGCCGACCAGATCGAGAGATCGCCGGAATGCAGACGGGCGACGTCTTTGCCGCCCGCATGCGCGGCGGCGATCTCGGCGATGATCTCGTCGAGCGACAGCGGCGCGGTGTTGACGATCCGCGCGCCCGGCGGGCAATGCGCCAGCACACCCTCCGGCACAAGCGAGCCGGCATAGAGACACAGCGGAGAGGCGGCGATCAGGTCGCGGCCGCGCAACGTCAGCAAATCGGGCGCGCCCGGGCCGGCCCCGATGAAATGCACGGTCATAAGCCGTCTCCTTCCGCAATCGCGGCGGTCGCGGTGCGATCCTGCGAGACAACGCGTGTCGCAATCAGCCGCGCGCGAGGGCCGGCCACTGCGAGCGCCGCGGCTTCGGCAACCGATCCCGTGCCGAACTTTTCCGCGATGAACTCCGATTGCGTCGGCGTGTCGATGCCCGCGAGCATGTGCACCGGAACCGCCTTGATCGGCACGCCGCATTCACGCGCGAGCTGCTTCAGCGCTTCGGCCTCGGCCTTGTCGCTGACGGTCGCCACTGCCGCAAGGCCTTCGGGACCGCCGGCCGCCAGCAGCGCCTCGCGCAGTGAAGCCAGCGTCACGTCGTTCTTGAATCCGAGCCCGGCAACTTTCATCGGACCACACTCCATTGCACCACCGGCCGCGCCGCTTCCCAGGAGCGGTAGCGACCGAGTGGACTTGCATGCGCGATCTCGACGCGCATCAGCTCGCCGCCGTGGCGCTGATGCAGCTCGCCGAGCAGCGCCTCTGTCTCCAGCGTCACCGCATGCGCGACGAGCCGCGCCCCAGGCGCCAGCCGCGACCAGATGGCGTCAAACATCGCGCCATCGAGGCCGCCGCCGACGAAGACAGCGTCCGGCGCGTCCAGCGCTGTCACAGCATCGGGTGCTTCGCCCGCGATGACCTTGATCCGATGCTCCAGTCCGAACGCGGCCGCGTTGCTGCGGATGTTGGCAGCCCGATCATCACGCGCCTCAATGGCCACCGCCGTTCCGCCGCACAGCGCCCACTCGATCGAGATCGAGCCCGAACCGGCGCCGATGTCCCACAGCGTCCTGCCGGGACACGGCGCCAGCGCCGAGAGCGCAAAGGCGCGCATCGGCCGCTTGGTGATCTGGCCGTCGTGAGCGAAGAGATCGTCCGGCAGGCCCGAACCGCGAGACAGCCCCTGCCCTCCCTTCGTCTCCAGCGCAACCGCAGTGAGATTTCCGGACGAAGCGCGCGTAAAGCTCTCAGCGCGATACTCTCTGACGCTTTCATTCGGCCCGCCAAGCGCGGCGAGAGTCCAGAATGCGGAAGGGCCCCAGCCGCGCTCGGTCAGCCAGTTCGCGAGATCGCCGGCCGCTTTGCCATTACGCACGAGACAGATGATCCGCGCCCCGCGCGCCAGATGCTGCACGAGACGTTCGAATGGCGCAGCGTGAAGTCCAAGACAGATCACGGATTCCAGACGCCAGCCGAGCCGCGCAGCGACGAGCGAGAACGTCGACGGCGCGGAGTGCGCAATCCACTCGCCAGCCTGCAGCTTGTCGGCAAGACTTGCGCCGGCGCCATGCCAGAACGGATCGCCTGAGGCGAGCACCACCGTCGGCCGGCCGCGGCAGCTCAGCACGATATCTGCATCGAACGGCACCGGCCACGGACGGCCGCGGCTGCCAACTTGCGCAAGCGCGAGATGGCGCTCGCCGCCGAAGACGGTTTCTGCCTTGGCAAGCGCCTTTCGGCTTGCTTCGGACAGCCCGGCAAGGCCATCTTCGCCGATACCGATGATGGTCAGCCAGGGATCAGCCATGATGCGCGCCCTCGTTCTGGGCGGAACAGCCGATGCGAGCCTGCTGGCTGCGGCGATCGCGCGCGCGGGCATCAAGGCCGTCTATTCCTATGGCGGTCGCACCCGCGCGCCTGCCGATCAGCCGCTGCCGACCCGCATCGGCGGCTTCGGCGGCGTGGGCAGGCTTGCCGAATACCTTCGTCATGAAGGCATCACGCATGTGGTCGACGCGACCCACCCATTCGCGGCGGAGATGAGCCGCAATGCGGTCGAAGCCTGCGCGGAGACGGGCACGCCATTGATTGCGCTGGAGCGAGCGCCCTGGACCAAAGCGCCTGGCGACAACTGGATCGAGGTCGTCGACGTCAACGCCGCCGTCGCAACGCTGCCCGAAAGGCCGGCCAAAGTGTTCCTCGCCATCGGCCGCCAACACATCGCGCCATTTGCGATGACGCCGCAGCATCGCTACACGCTGCGTTTCGTCGATCCCCCCGAAACAACCCTGCCCTTTCCGGCCCACGTGATCGTGTCGCGCGGGCCGTTCACGCTTCATAGCGAGCTGGAGATGATGCGGGAGCGCGGGATCACTTGGATCGTTGCCCGTAATTCCGGCGGAGACGGTGCGCGCGCCAAGATCGATGCGGCCCGCATGCTCGGCCTGCCCGTGATCATGATCTCGCGACCAAACCTGCCCGAGCGGTTGCGGGTGGAGAGCGTTTCCGAGGTCATGCAGTGGCTCGGTCATCGGACCTGCCTCGGCGCATAGACCCAGCGGCCGACGCGGCGGGTCTGCGAATTGCCCACGATCACCAGCGTGCGCATGTCGGCCATCTCGGGTGTCGCTTCGTTCAGAGCGACGGTCTCGATCTTTTCATCGGGCGCGCTGATCGAGCGGGCAAAGATCATCAGGCGCTCGCCGCAACCGGACTCCTTCAGCACCGCAAGCGCGCGGCCAAATCCCTCCGCGCGGCTCGCCGAACGCGGATTGTACATCGCAATGACAAAATCGGCCTCCGCCGCAAGCCGCAGGCGCTTCTCGATCACCGCCCAGGGCTTCAGATTGTCGGAGAGATTGATCGCACAGAAATCATGGCCGAGCGGCGCGCCGGCGCGGGCAGCCGCCGCCAGCATGGCGGTGATGCCGGGCAGCACGCGAATAGGCAGCTCCCGCCATTGCGGTGCCTGCTCGAGCGCCTCGAACACGGCAGAGGCCATCGCGAACACACCGGGATCACCGGAGGAGACGACGACCACCTGGCCGCCTTCCGAGGCAAGCCGCAAGGCTTCGCTTGCGCGCTGCAGCTCTTCGCGATTGTCCGACGGGTGCAGTGCAAGCCCCGGTCGCGGCGGGACGCGGGCGACATAAGGCGCATAGCCGAGAATGTCGGTCGCGGCCGCGAGCGCGGCGGAGACTTCCGGCGTCACCAGCGCGTCGCTGCCAGGGCCGAGCCCTGCGATAGTCAGCGTGCCCGTCATTCGGCGGCGTCCAGGTGCCGGCCCTTGCCGTGCACCAGCACGATCGCGAAATAGGGACAATCGGCGGCATCGACCTCGGCGAGCCGCGCGATGCGCTCGCCGGGCATGGTGCCGCGCTCGACCAGCCAGGCATCGTCCAGCCGTCCGGCGGATGCAAGCGCGCGGCGCACCTTTGCAAGATTGCGGCCGGTCTTCATGATGATGAGTGCATCGGAATTGCGCATGCGCCGCTCGAGTTCGTCTTCGCCAAGCGTCCCCATCAGCACCGTCGTCACATCGTCGCCGAGCGCAATCGGCTGTCCCACGCCGTTCCAGCAGCCGACCATGCCGGGAATGCCCGCGATCACCTCGATCTCGACGCGGCCTTGCAGGCGCGTATGCAGATGCATGAAAGAGCCGTAGAAGTAGGGATCACCCTCGCAGAGCACGACGACGTCGACCGCGCGCGAAAGCCGCGCCAGGCGCTCGGCCCATTCGTCATAGAAGCCGGCGAGCAGATGGACATAGCCGGGGCTGTCGAAGGCGATCTCGGTCGTAACGGGATATTCCATGGGGTATTCGGTGATGTCGGCAGCAAGCATGCCCTCGACGATGCGGCGCGCCTGACCCGGCCTTCCCTTCTTGCGGAAATAGGCGACGTGCCTGGCACCGCGCACCATGCGGTCGGCGCGCACGCTCATCAAATCGGGATCGCCGGGGCCGAGACCGCAGCAGATGATGCGTCCCATGACTATTCGCTCCCGCTCGCCAGCGCGTTCACGGCGGCAACCGTGATCGCGGAACCGCCGAGGCGGCCTTCGACCGTCAGCGCAGGTGCCGGCGGATCGGCCATCAGCGCGGCCTTGGATTCGGCGGCACCGACGAAGCCGACCGGACAGCCGATGATCGCCGCGGGCCGCGGGCAGTCGCGGTCCTCCAGCATGTTGAGGAGATGAAACAACGCAGTCGGCGCATTGCCGATCGCGATGATCGCGCCGCCCAGATGTGGCCTCCACAGCTCCAGCGCCGCAGCCGAGCGCGTGTTGCGCATGGACTGCGCCAGCGCCGGCACGGTGGCATCACCGAGTGTGCAGATGATCGGGTTGGCCGCAGGAAGTCTTGCGCGCGTGATTCCTTCCGAGACCATGCGCGCGTCGCACAGGATCGACGCGCCATTCTGCAAGGCCGCGCGCGCAGCGGCCACCATGCCGGGCGTGAAGCGGATATGCGCCTCAAGGCCGACCATGCCGGCGGCGTGGATCATCCGCACCACGACCTGCTCCTCGTCCGGCGAGAAGCGCGCAAGATCAGCCTCGGCGCGGATGGTCGCAAAGGACTGCCGGTAGATCGCCGCGCCGTCGGTCTCGTAACTGTGCGGCATCAGTGCCCTCCCACCAGAATGGAGGGATCGCTGACGATGTCATCGCGGTTCAGGCCGCGCAGAGCGGGCTCATCGCGGGCCGATCCACCGCGCACGAGATCGAATCCGGCACCGGTCGCAACCAGCGTCACCGCGGTGGCGCCGGAATGCGCACAGCCCTTGGCGCAGCCAGAGACATGAAGCCGCGTATCGGGTGCAATGCGCGGCGCGAGCGCGGCGGCGAGCGCGCGGGTGTCGGCATGCGCCTCGCGGCAGCGTGGGGCGCCGCTGCAGGCGATGACGCGCAGCGCGGGATCGTAGGGTTCGGTGATGAGACCCGCCCCGTTCGGCATCGCACGCTTGCCCTCGCTCAAGACCATCCGCCATGGCGTCATGCGCAGAGCATGTCCGCAACCGGCGAATTCATGCAGCGTCGTATGCAGCATCTGCCCGAATGCGACCCCGACCATGGCGCCCTGCGGATAATGTCCGGGCTGCAGCGCAGCCATCACGGAGGCAGGTTCGGTCTCGCCGCGCAAGGTCCCCGGCAATGCCGCACCGGAAGCGATGTGGGCCGCCATGCGCCCTCGCCCGCTGCGGACCCCGCCGGAGGTAATGAACCAGTCTGCGAGCGCGAGCGCCGTGCTCACGACGTCTCCGCGTCCGACGGAACGACCGAAGCTCGCACCATCGGCGCGCACGAGAAGCCGGCCCGCACGATCGCGCTCGATGCGCACGTCGGCGGAGTCGCCGGCGAGCACGCGCGAGGTCCCGTCATCGATGGCGAAGCCGAATTTTGTGGGCAATTTGAGCGCGCTGTCGGCAAGCGCCTCTTCGAGCTCGGCGGCGAGCGCCTGCGTGTCGTCGCCCTCGTTCCAGAACGGCGTCACCAGGATGTTGCGCCGGGATTCGATATCGGCATCGGGATCGAGCAGCGCCAGTCGCGCAAGGCCGTCGAGCAGCGGACCGTGGCCTTCGTCCCTGACACCTCTGATCTGGAGGTTGGCGCGGCTCGTCACGTCGAGGAGACCATTGCCGAAGCGTTCGGCCAGATCAGCAAGGCCGGAAGCCTGTGCCGCTTCAAGGCGACCGCCGAACGGGCGCACGCGGACCACGAGCCCGTCGCCCGATTGCATCGGCCGCAGCGCGCCGGGACACCAGCCCTTGACCGCGGAAGCGCTCATGAGGCCTCCTTCAACGCAGCGGCGATCGAATTGCGGCGCGTCCGCCAGAGCGAGGCGTCATGCAATCGCGTGAAGCACGTCTCCATTGCTGCGACCGCCGCCGGATTTTCGCGCGCCATGAAAGCGCGGACGTCGGCGTTGCCAAGCGTCGCGTCATAATAGAGATCGAACAGATGCGGCGGCACGGCGCCGGCAAGATGCGCGAAGGCGGCCATGTGCTCGAGCGTCGCGGCGATCTCGGCCGCGCCGCGAAAACCGTGGCGCATCATGCCGTCGATCCAGGCGGGATTGGCCGCGCGCGCACGGACGACCCGGGAGATTTCCTCGGCCAGCGAGCGCGCGTGCGGTTGCTCGGGACGCGTCGTGTCAATGTGATAGAGCGATGGTCCTGCCGCGCCGAGATGTGCCGCAGCTGCGGCGACCCCCGCTTCATGCGCAGCATAGTCCGCGGCGAGCAGAAGATCGGTCTCTGGCAGATCCTGGACATGGACGAAGGCATCGGCGGACGCAAGCCGCGCCTCGATGCCGGCGCGATCAGGCTTGATCGCGCCATCCGCCGAGAACGCCCAGGACGATGCCGACAGCCACGCTTCCCCGGCGGCATCACGCGTCTCGGGCGTGAAGGTATCAGGGATCGCTGACAAGCCGACGCCGTATTGTCCGGGCCGCGGCGCAAAGACGCGTGGCGCACGGTGGCGATAGGGATTCTCCTCACCCTCTTCGTCGCGGTTTGCGAGCGCCTCGGACGCAGCCTCGAACAATTGCGCCAGACCCGAAAAGACGTCGCGGAACAGGCCCGATACGCGCAGCGTCACGTCGATGCGGGGGCGGCCGAGCTCGGCCGGCGCGATGATGTCGTAGCCGGTGACGCGCCCGGAGGCGTGGTCCCAGTGCGGCGCAAGACCGGCCAGATGCAGCGCCATCGCGAACTCCTCGCCTGCGGTGCGCATCGTCGCCGAGCCCCAGAGATCGACCACGAGCCCCTTCGGCCAGTCGCCATGATCCTGCAAGTGACGGCGCAGCAGCTCTTCCGCGAGCTTGATGCCTTGCGCATGCGCCGACGGCGTCGGCACCGCGCGTGGATCGACGGCGAAGAGATTGCGCCCGGTCGGCAGCACGTCCTGGCGCCCGCGATAGGGCGAGCCCGATGGCCCCGGCGCAATGCGCTGCCCCGCAAGCGCGGCGCGCAGGGCGTCCCGCTCCGCGTCGCCGCAGGCGCCGCGGCCGAACACGTGCAGGCCGTCACCGAACTGGCTTTCCTTGATGTCGCAGACGAAACGATCGATCCGTGGAATCGCTTCGGCTGGTGCGGCCGATGCATCGAGGCCAAGATCGTCTTCGAGGCCCGCGGCACGGGCTTCGTCGCGGATCGCCGCGATCAACCGCTGGCGGCGGGCGGGGTCAAGACCATCGGCAGTGGAATATTCGTCCAGAAGCCGTTCGAGCCGGCGCAAGCCCTCCGGGACGACGGATGCGGCAAGGGGCGGCGGCAGATGGCCGATCGTGACGGCGCCGATGCGCCGCTTGGCCTGCGCGGCCTCGCCAGGATCATTGACGATGAAGGGATAGATGACCGGCAGATCGCCGATCAGGGCTTCCGGCCAACAGCTCGATGACAGCGCCAAGGATTTGCCGGGCAGCCATTCCAGCGTGCCGTGCGCGCCCATATGCACGACGGCGTCACAGCCCTGCTCTCGAAGCCACAGATAGAACGCAACATAGGCATGGCGCGGCGTGCGGGCGAGATCGTGATAGTCGACATCGCGCGTGGTTGCATCGCCACGCTCGGGCTGAACCGCGATGATCGACTGGCCGCACCGAATCGCGGCGAAGTGGAGCGCACCGTCGCGACAGCTCGGATCATCCTCCGGCGCACCCCAAGCTTGTGCGAGATCATCCTGCAATGCTTGCGGCAGACGCGAGAGCGCCGTGCGGTACTCAGCGACGCTCCAGGTCAGCTGCTGCCTCAGCAGCGTTTCGCCGAGCGCATGAACTGGCGCGGCATCGAAGCCCGTCTCCGCGAGGTCGGACAGCAAGACCTCGACGGACGCCAGCGCATCGAGGCCAACCGCATGCGCGATCTGGTGTGGACGGCCCGGGTAGTTCGAAAGCACGATCGCCAGACGCTTCTTGGCGGCCGGCGTCTCGGCGAGCCGCCGCCAGGCCGCAACCCGTGCGGCGACGGCCTTCACCCGCTCCTCGTCAGCGCGATGCGCAAGATGGGAGAACTGCAGATCGGGATCGCGCTCCGCAGCGGATTTGAAGCTCACCACGCCCGCGAACAAGCGGCCATCGACCTCGGGCAGCACCACATGCATCGCGAGGTCGCCCGGCGAGAGGCCGCGCAGCGAGGTAGCCCAATCCTCGCGCCGTGCCGTCGAGAGCGCAACCTGGAACACCGGACACGGGGCTACGTCAAACGGCGTCGTGCCATCGTCGCCTACGGCCGAGAACGCCGTCGCATTGACGATCGCCGTAGGAGGATCTCGCGCGAGATGCGCGCGCAGCCAATCGGCGACGGCCGCGGCTTTCAGCGAGGTGACGAAGACACCATAGGCACCAAAACCCTTCTCGCGCAGCGCGGCGATCAAGGCATCGACCGGCCCGGTGTCCGCAGCGGTGAGATAGGAGCGATAGAACGTCACCAGCGCGTGCGGCTTCCCCTCGCCGCCCGTCGGCGCAGCAATGACGCCGCGCGCGGGATCATAAAATCCCGTCTCGGGCACATTCATTTCGCCGACGACTGGCCCGGCATAGAGGCCCGAGGCCAGCGCGAGCTGCGCGATCGCGGCTTGGGCCGCGACCGGGCCGCCGGTGTCACAGAGCACCTTGAGCCGGCGCAGGGTCGAGACCGGCAAGGTCGAATACGCGTCGAGCCGCGTATCGTCACGGCCGTCGGCCGGCAGCACGGCCAGCACGATGTTGCGGTCCTTAGCAAGTTGCTGGAGCGTCGCGAGACCATACGGCCAATAGGATTCACCGCCGATCAGACGTACCAGAATGCCA
Source organism: Bradyrhizobium sp. 153 (assembly GCF_023073835.1). NCBI lineage: Bacteria > Pseudomonadati > Pseudomonadota > Alphaproteobacteria > Hyphomicrobiales > Nitrobacteraceae > Bradyrhizobium > Bradyrhizobium sp. 153. Next base: position 96,624 of record NZ_JADPKH010000015.1, read on the forward strand.
CGCGCATGGGAGAGCGTGCGCTCGATATAGGTGTCGACCGAGAGCGGATGACGCAGTTCCGCAAGATTTGCGAGCCGCAGCGACGGCAGGCTGGTACGGCCGCGCCGCCAGCCGGCCGCAAACGCGGCAAGATCGGAATCCGAATATGAGAGCACCACGAGATCGGCCGGGTCCTGGCCGATGTCCCTTGGCGTCGCGGTCTCCTCAAGACCGCGGCTCTCGCGGAAAACGACGTGCATCAGGTTGCTAGCCCTGACCTGATCGCGGCCTCGTCAATATCGCCGTGCTCGCCAATCACGACGAGTTTCGATTGCCTGACACCTGCGCCCCAGGGCTTGTCGAACTGGTGGCGCACACGCTCGCCGACCGCCTGCAGCAAGAGGCGCATCGGCTTGCCCGCGATTGCGATATAGCCTTTGACGCGCAGCACGTTCTGCTCGCGCGCTAGGCGCTGAACGGAGGCGACCAGCGCATCGATATCGGCAACTTCCGGCAGGTCGATCACGACGGAGGCAAAATCGTCATGCTCATGCTCCTCCTCGCCGTCGTGATGCGAGGGACGCGCGGCAAGATCGCTCTCGGCGGCGGCGCCGAGACCGAGGATGACGCGCGCATCGATCGCGCCGTCGGTGATGGGAAGCATCGGCACGCGGCGCGGCATCTCGGCGGTGATCGCCGCCTTGGCGGCTTCTATCCCTGAGCTGCCGGCAAGATCGGCCTTGGTCAGCAGCACGATGTCGGCGCAGGCGATCTGGTCCTCGAACACTTCCGACAGCGGCGTCTCGTGGTCGAGATTGTCGTCCGCCGCGCGCTGCGCTTCGACTGCAATCGGGTCCGGCGCGAAGCGGCCAGCAGCGACAGCCTCTGCATCGGCCAGCGCAATCACGCCATCGACAGTGATGCGCGAGCGGATCTCCGGCCAGTCAAAGGCCTTCAGCAGCGGTTTTGGCAACGCCAGGCCCGAGGTCTCGATCAGGATGTGATCGGGCTTCACGGGGCGTGCCAGCAATTGCTCCATGGCCGGAATGAAATCGTCAGCGACGGTGCAGCAGATGCAGCCATTGGCGAGCTCGATGATGTTCTCCTCCGGGCAATTGGCAGCAGCGCACGACTTCAAAATCTCGCCGTCGACGCCCTCGCTGCCGAACTCGTTGACGAGCACGGCGAGCTTCTTGCCGCCGGCATTGGCGAGCAGATGCTGGATCAGCGTCGTCTTGCCGGAGCCGAGAAAACCGGTGATCACAGTGACCGGGACTTTTGCGAGCGAATTCATTCGGCGGCCTCCGGCACGACGGCAAGGGGGGGAATGCGGGCAAGCGACTGCTTGCGGAAGATTTCGGGACGGCTGCGCCAGGGCACGAGGCCGTCGGGCGCGGCCGCATACGCCGCAGCGCCCGCGACCACGTCGCGCGCATTCGTCTCCGACAGGCGGCCATAGACATAGGACCAGCGACCCGGCGCACTCAGCGCGACCGAGCAGCCCTGGCTACAGGCAGAGAGGCATTCGACCGGAACCACATTGACGCCGTCGGGCACGCCGGCGTCCAGGATCGCGCCATGCAACCGCTTGCCCGGCGTGACGTCGCCTTCGCCAAGCGTCTCGCCGGCACGGCAGGTAATGCAGACGTGAAGTGTGACCGTCATCGCCTCTTCCAGAATAACAGCGGGAGGCGAAGAGGCGCACGGACCATTGTGAGAGGCCCGTTTCCCCGTCGCGGAACACCCCGTCCGCCGGTCCAAAATCGTCCGCGCTGGCAGGTCTCCCGGCTTGCGGAGCAGGGCTTTTGCCCTTCGATCCCCGCCTTCCCGATCCCGTTAGGGGTCAGTGGCTTCGGGCATCTCTCCGGTCACGGTCGCGGGGGCGGCTGCATTTTGGACCCAAATCTTGCCAATTCGGACCCTATCGCATTCCCTCTTCGCCTGTCATAGGACAGGAACCAGCGCAGACCCACCATTTGCCGGTGGCCGCCACTTGTCAAGCCGAAGGACCGGATACGATGACGCCTGAACCGGATATCCAAACGGGCGAGGAAACCGACGCCCGCCACGCCGCGAAAATGGCAAAGAAGAAGGCCGCCCGCGACGAGATCATGGCGACCAAGAGCGGCGAAAAAGGCCTCGTTATCGTCCACACCGGCGCCGGCAAAGGCAAGTCGTCCTCGGCCTTCGGCATGATCGTCCGCTGCGTCGCCCATGGCTTGCCCTGCGCGGTGGTGCAGTTCATCAAGGGCGCCTGGGACACCGGCGAGCGCCGCCTGCTCACTGGCCATTTCGGCGACCTCTGCCAATTCCACGCCATGGGCGAAGGTTTCACCTGGGAGACGCAGGACCGCGCCCGCGACATCGCCGCCGCGCGCGCCGGCTGGGACAAGGCCAAGGAGCTGATTCGCGATCCTGCCTTGCGCATGGTCGTGCTCGACGAGATCAACATCGCGCTGCGCTATGACTATCTCGACATCGCCGAGGTGGTCGAATTCCTGACGACGCAAAAGCCGCCGATGACGCATGTCGTGCTCACCGGGCGCAACGCAAAGGACGAATTGATCGAGATCGCCGATCTCGTTACCGAGATGACGCTGGTCAAGCATCCCTTCCGGTCCGGCATCAAGGCGCAAGCCGGCGTCGAGTTCTGATACGATCTCGCCATGGCGCGCGCGCTGATGATCCAGGGGGCCGGCTCGGACGTGGGCAAGTCGCTCATCGTCGCGGGCCTTGCGCGCGCCTTCATGCGGCGCGGCCTGCGCGTGCTCCCTTTTAAGCCGCAGAACATGTCGAACAATGCCGCCGTCACCGTCGACGGCGGCGAGATCGGCCGCGCCCAGGCGCTTCAGGCGCTCGCCGCTCGCGTCGAGCCGCACACCGACATGAACCCGGTGCTGCTCAAGCCGGAGACCGATGTCGGCGCGCAGGTCATCGTCCATGGCAAGCGCATCGCAACGGTGCGTGCGCGCGATTATGCGGCGATGAAGCCCTCGCTGATGGGCGCCGTGCTGGAGAGTTTCGCGCGCTTGAAGACGCGCGCCGATCTGGTGCTGGTCGAAGGCGCGGGCAGCCCGGCCGAGGTGAATTTGCGAAAGGCCGACATCGCCAATATGGGCTTTGCGCGCAAGGCCAACGTGCCGGTCGTGCTGGTCGGCGACATCGACCGCGGCGGCGTCATCGCCCAGCTTGTCGGCATCAGGACGGTCATCGACCCTGACGATGCCGCGATGATCCAGGGCTTCGTCATCAACAAGTTCCGCGGCGACCCCACGCTGTTCGATGACGGCTACCGGCTGATCGAAGCGAAAACCGCATGGCGCGGCTTTGGCGTGCTGCCCTGGTTCGCGCGCGCCGGCGAGCTGCCGGCCGAGGACGCGCTGGGCCTGCGCGACGCGCGCAAGCCGGGCCAATGCAAGATCGCCTGCCTCGCCCTGTCGCGGATCGCCAATTTCGACGATCTCGATCCGCTCAAGCTCGAACCCGGCGTCGATCTCGTCATGGTGCGTCCGGGCGAAGCAATCCCCGGCGATGTGAGGCTGGTCATCATCCCCGGTTCAAAATCCACTCGTGGCGATCTCGCCTTCCTGCGAGCACAGGGCTGGGACATTGATCTCGTGGCGCATCACCGCCGGGGCGGCCATGTGCTCGGGCTCTGCGGCGGCTATCAGATGCTCGGACACAGCGTTGCCGACCCTGACGGCATCGAGGGACCTGCGGGCGACACGCCGGGTCTCGGGCTGCTCGACGTGACAACGGTGATGAGGCCGCAGAAGACGCTGACACGCGTCTCCGCCTTGCACGCCGCCACCGACCAGGCGATCGAGGCCTACGAGATCCACATCGGCCACACCGACGGGCCCGATCGCGCGCGGCCATTTGCGAAACTGAACGGCAAGCCGGAAGGCGCGATCTCGCGCGATGGCCGCGTCCAGGGCAGCTATCTGCACGGCCTGTTCACGTCGGATGATTTCCGCAAGGCATATCTGGCAAAGCTCGATATTCCCGCGGGTAACGAGCCCTATCATGCCAGGATCGAGAGCGCGCTCGATGCCCTCGCCGATCACATCGAAAGGCATCTCGACGTCGAAGGCCTGCTCGCGTTAGCCCGCTAGCACCTCGGCAAGGCGCGTCCATTCGGATTCGCTGCCGGGAAGCCCGAGGCGCAGCCATGCCGGCTCTCGCGCGAAAACGCGCGACCAGATCTGGGCGCGCGCGAGCTTTTCCTGCGCGGCCAGCGCGTTAGGTGTCTGGTAAAGACGAAACAACGGCGTGCCGCCGATAAGCGTCCAGCCTTGCGACTGCGCCATGGCGTCGAGCCGAACACAGTCGCGTGCGAGCCGCGCTGAGGTAGCCTCAGCCCAGGCATCGTCGCGCAAGGCGCGGCAACCGATCGCGATCGCCGCTCCCGAGACCGGCCATGGACCCGACATCGACGCAAGCTTGCCGATATCCGCCGCATTGCCAATTGCGAAGCCAAGCCGAAGGCCGGCAAGGCCATAAAACTTTCCGAACGAGCGCAGGATCAACAGCCGCGGCCGATCGACTTCCGAAGCAAGCGACAGCTGCGGGACGGCGTCGGCAAAGCTCTCGTCGATCACGAGATGGCCGACGCGCGGCAGCAGTGCCAGCAAGTCCTTGGGCGAATGGCGGCGGCCATCGGGATTGTTGGGATTGACGACGATCGCGAGGTCTGCGCCGGCCAACGCGTCAAATTCGCCGACCTCCAGGACATCCCAGCCCGCGGCCGACAGGACCCCGGCATATTCATTGTAGGTCGGCGCGAGGATGCGCGCGCGGCCAGGCGCCGCGAGCTGCGGCAGCAGTTGAATGGCGGCCTGTGCACCGCCCATCGCAACAACAGGTGCGCTCGTGCGATAGGCGTGCTGCGCGGCTTGATGCAAGGCATCGATTTCGGCGCGCGACGGCAACGCGCTCCAGGCGCGCGCGCTCACCTCGCCTACCGGATAAGGCAGCCGGTTGATCCCTGTCGAGAGGTCGATCCAATCCTCTGCGCGTCCGCCAAAACGCTGCTGTGCCAGATCGAGATTTCCACCGTGCTCGCGCATGCCCCGTTCTTTCACGCGAAGGCCAGGACCGCAAGCACCGCGGCGAGAAGCAGCATGGACCTGCGATAGACCGTCAATCCATGATTGATGTCCGCAGCGAGCGGATCGCGCGCGCCCTCGTTGAGCCAGGGCTCGTTCGTGACGCTACCGTGATAGATGCGTGGGCCGCTGAGCCGCACACCGAGCGCGCCAGCCATGGCCGCTTCCGGCCAGCCAGCGTTAGGCGAGCGGTGGCGGCGGGCATCGCGGGTCATGCACGACAGCGCCTCCGATCGCCGCGACGCCAGCAGCACGAAGAGGAAGCCGGTCACGCGCGCCGGAACGAAATTGGCGACATCGTCGATGCGCGCTGCGGCCCAGCCGAACGCTTCGTGCCGCTCGCTGCGATGTCCGATCATGGAGTCGAGTGTGTTGATCGCCTTGTAGCCGAAGATGCCGGGCAGGCCGAACAGCGCGCCCCAGAACACCGGCGCCACGACGGCGTCGGAGGCGTTCTCGGCGAGGCTCTCGATTGCCGCGCGCGCGATACCGGCCTCATCGAGCGCCGCGGGATCGCGGCCGACGATCCGCGAGACCGCGTCGCGCGCGGCGGCGATGTCGCCGGCCTGCAAGGGCGTCGCGACAGCCGCGACATGGTCATGCAGCGAGCGCAGCGCGACCAGGGGCCAGGCCAGGACGCCGACCAGCGCGATCTGAATCCAGCCCCAGGGAAGCACGGACTGAAGCATCCAGCCGAGCGCGATTGAGACCGCGATCACCGCGAGCGCTCCGGCAACGCCGGCGGCGCGGCGAAACGCCGGCGGGTCAGACGCGCGATTCCAGGCGGTGTCGATAGTCGCGATCAGGCGGCCGAGCCAGGTCACGGGATGGCCGATCCGCGCGAACAGCCACGACGGCCAGCCCAGCAGGGCATCCGCCGCCATCGCCACCACCATCCCCGCCGCAAAGCCCACACGCGCCTCCTGTTCCGCCCCTGTTGCGCAAAGCGAAGGCAGAGCGCAAGCCCCTACAGGCCCGATTTCGGCTTTGTCTTTGGCCGTGTTTGGTGATTAGTCAGGGCTGATAGGAGACCTTCATGGCCGTCATCTTGATCACGGGCGGAGCGCGATCGGGCAAGAGCACGCGTGCGGAAGCGCGAGCGAAGGCCTTTCCCGGGCAGCCCGTCTATGTCGCGACGGCCGAGGCGCTCGATGCCGAAATGGAGGCGCGCATCGCCACGCATCGCGCGCGGCGCGAAACCGACTGGATCGAGCGCGAGGTGCCGCTTGATCTCGTGCAGGTGCTGGTCGCAACCGATGGCGGCGGCGCAAGGCTGGTGGATTGCCTGACGCTGTGGCTCTCGAATCTGATGCATGCGGAACGCGACTGGGAGAGCGAGGTGAAAGATCTTGCCGGCGCCCTGCCCCGGCTGAAAAGCCCAGTTGTTCTCGTCACTAACGAGGTCGGTCTCGGCATCGTTCCTGACAACGCCCTGGCACGCAGCTTTCGCGACGCCGCCGGCCTCATGAATCAGACTATCGCGGCGGCTGCCGACGAGGTCGAGTTCGTCGTCGCCGGCCTGCCGATGAAATTGAAATGATGCCGCGCGCCGAATTTCTGCGAGACGTCATCGCCGATCTCAGGATGGCGGCATCGTTCGTCACGATTCTGCCGGTGGCATCGTCGAAGCCCGCAGGCGACGGCGCCATCGCGCGTGCAACCTGGGCGCTGCCCGTCGCGGGACTGCTGGTCGGACTTGCCGGCGCGCTGGTCTATAAGATGTGCAGCCGGTTCGGACTGACGCCGAACCTTGCCGCCCTGCTCGCGCTGGCCGCTACCGCCCTCATCACCGGCGCGCTACACGAGGATGGGCTTGCCGACACCGTCGATGGCCTCGGCGGCGGCCGAACGCGCGAGCGCAAGCTCGAGATCATGCGCGACAGCCGGATTGGGACCTATGGCGTCTGCGCGCTGATCCTGTCGTTCGGCCTGCGCTGGAGTGCGCTCGCGGCGATCGCCAATCCATGGACGGTCACGCTGGCGCTGTGCGCGGCGCACATCGCAGCCCGCGCAGGCGTGCCGGCCTTCATGTCGCTTGTCCCGCTGGCGCGGCCGGATGGGCTTTCGGCGAGCGCGGGGCCGCCGCCGGGCCGCAGTGTCGCCATCGCCTTCGCACTTGGGACGCTCGCTCTCGTCCTCGCGCTCGGGCCGGGCAAGGCGCTGGTCGCCCTGATCCTGCTGTCGCTCGCCGGGTTCATGCTGGCGCGGCTCGCCATCCGCCAGATCGGCGGGCAGACCGGCGACATCCTCGGCGCGTTCGAGCAGACAGGCGAGATCATGATCCTGCTGGTTGCCGCGGCCTTCCAGGTCGGACGCTGACCCATGGTCGAGTTCGATGACGCCTTCCGCCGACAATTACGCGAGCTGTTCGTATGGCGCCGGGACGTGCGGCGTTTTCGCGGCGATCCGTTACCACGCGGCGCGGTGGAGCGCCTGATCGAGACCGCCTGTCTCTCGCCATCGGTCGGTCTCAGCCAGCCCTGGCGCTTCGTCACGGTCGACGACGCCGCACGGCGCCAAGCCGTGATCGACGACTTCAAATCGTGCAATGCCGATGCGTTGAACGCCTATACCGGCGAGCGCGCGACCCGCTATGCCACGCTGAAACTGTCGGGTCTCGAACAGGCTCCTGGCCACCTCGCCGTGTTTGCCGACAAGGCCAGCGACATCGGTCACGGCCTCGGCCGTGCCACCATGCCGGAGACGACGGAATATTCGGTCGTCGCGGCGATCACCGCGATGTGGCTCGCCGCGCGCGCGGAAGGCATCGGGCTCGGCTGGATCTCGATCCTGAATCCTGCGCGCATTCACGCCATTCTCGACGTGCCGGAATCATGGAAGTTCATCGCCTATCTCTGCATCGGCTATCCGGAAGTCCAATGCGACCGGCCCGAACTGGAGCAGGCGAAATGGGAGCACCGGCGCAGTGCGGACGAGTTCACGCTGAGGCGCTAGCGGAGACCAGCGTATCGAAACGCCCTCGATGCCTGAAGGTGAAGACCAGGCCCGAAATCGCGACTCTTCGCGGCGTGTGAAATTCGCGGCAGAGCGAATCGAACTTTTCCCGATTCATCAATCTGAGCCTACCTCAGTATGGTCTCGCCATACCCGCGCACAATGGCGACAACCAAGTGCTCAGTGCTAACTATGAACGCGGAGTGAAAAGCAACGGAACCGGCCGCGCGAGCCGGCAGTTGCAGGACAAGTCCGGCCGTGTAGCGTCCGCCGGCTTTTCTCCTAGCGAACGGTGCGATGCCGCTCCAGTACTTGGTGTCTACTGTCACAGTTGGCTGCAGAGAGTACGTCATGAGAAACATCGCCGATGTCCTCGGGCGGTTTTGGCAAGCGAGCCAGCCCGCATCCGATACTCAGGTTGAGGCTATGGCCGAAAACCGAGATCAATCCAGCATGGCCGATTTTGTCCGCATCCTGCAGGCCTACGATCAAGACCAGTGGGGCGACCGCGCCCGCCCGGTTCTTCAGCAGGTCGCCCGGCCGGCAATGTGCCGCCGGCCGGCCAACACGCCACACAAGGGATCAACTTCCTTGGTGTGGGACCTGTGAACATTGCGCTGTCATGAACCGGACGTTTTAACGACGAGCTTTATGTTTAGCAGGTTGACGCCCTTGAATGGGTTCGGCGCGCTTTCGATTGTGCCCGTACCCGTGGCGTTCGCATAGGCACCTGTGCCCGATAGGATCGTGTATTCGCCCGTTGATTTGCCGTCTTTGGCCGAACCGGTGTAGCGCGCCGTAATCGAGCCTTCCTCGAACGTGTAAGTGCTGTAGCCGAAGAACGGGCCCGACCCTTTGAGCAAGTCCGAAGTATTGACGAACTCTTTCACTCCGATACGGCCGTCGTTGAAAACGGCGACTCCAAAGAATTTGCCTGACACAACCGTCTGTCCTTCGACGTTTGCGGCCTCGATGACCTTGAGATCGATCGGCTTTGTAACCAGCTTGAACTCAAGCACCCGCTCGCCCGCTACAGCGGTTGACGCCGCGACGATCAATGCTACGCCAGAAAGGAAAAAGCTGAGAGACTTCCGCATAGGCTCCTCCTGCGCTTGTTGGAATCAAGTCGAGAAGTGTCGGCGAGCCACACATCACGCCGCCGCTTTTCGCAGCGGCACGAAAGAGAGCCCTCGGCGACGCCCCGGCAGCGGCTGAAGCTCTCTGGTCCTAAGCGCGAAGTCGGGACGCAAGTATGAGTCCTGAGCGATCGGAAGAAAGTTCAGTCTCCGTTACGGTATAATAGTATCCCTAGCCTCCGCACGTCTGCGTCCGCCGGCTTCGTCCCGCTCGCGGCCAAAACGCTCGACCAGGAAGTCGATGAACAGACGCACCTTGACCGACAAATGCCGCGTCGGCGGATACACCGCATAAAGCGCGAGCGGCGGCGCGAAATAGTCGTTCAGCACCGTCCGCAGCTCGCCCTTCTTCAACGCATCCGCGGCGATGAACTCGGGCAGCAGCGCCAGCCCCCTGCCGTTGATCGCGACGTCGCGCAGCACCTCGGCGTTGTTGACGCAGAGCGACCAGGCCGGCTGGATCCAGTGATCGCCATCAGTGCCGGTCAGCTTCCACTGATTGCCGGTGAGTAGGAAGCCGTAGGTCAGCGCGGCGTGCTCGCGCAGATCCTGCGGATGATTTGGGGTGCCGTGACGCGCCAGATAATCCGGCGAAGCGCAGATCATGCGCGCCACCGGCATGATCTTGCGCGCGATCAGGCTGGAGGATTCCAGCTCCGCGATCCGCAACGTCACGTCAAATCCGTCCTGGACCGGATCGAGCAAATCGTCGCTGAGCACGATCTGGAACTGCAACTCGGGATAGCGTGCCATGAAATCGGCGAGCACCGGCCCCAGCCGCATCGTGCCGAACGACATCGGCGCGTTGACGCGCAACAGGCCCCGCGGCGCCGACTGGGCCTGCGTCACCGCCTGGTCCGCAGCCTCGATCTCCAAGAGGATCACCACCGCACGCTCGAAATAGCGCTGGCCGTTCTCGGTCGGGCTCGCGTGCCGCGTGGTGCGGTTCAGGAGTTGGACGCCGAGACTCTCCTCGAGGTCCGCGATGTATTTGCTGATCGCCGAGCGCGACAGCCGCAGCTGGCGGCCGGCTTCCGCAAAGCTGCCGCTTTCGACCACTTTTACGAAAGCCCGGAGGCTGGCCACCTTGTCCAATCGGGCGCGCCTATTGTTTCCAATTCATAGACATAGCCGTCATATTTGCATGGATTGTCTCCAATCCAAAGCGGAACGATATTTCCAACCAGAGCACGATGCTCCCCGAATTTTGGAGGACGACAATGTCTGGACTGCACCATGTCACCGCGATCGCGGGCGATCCCATGAGGAACTTCGGCTTTTACACCCGGGACCTCGGCCTGCGCTTCGTCAAGAAGACGGTCAATTTCGACGACCCTGCCACCTATCACTTTTATTACGGCGACGAGACCGGCCGCCCCGGCACCATCCTGACCTTCTTCCCGTGGGCGGGCGTTTCGGCCGGCCGCCGCGGTGTCGGCGAAACCCATCAGACCGCCTTCCGCGTGCCGCAGCGCTCGCTCGCCTACTGGACGCAGCGCTTCATCGAGAAGGGCATTGCTCACGAGGCGCTGGAGAAGCGCTTCGGTGAGTCCGTGCTGCCGTTCAGCAACCCCGACGGGATGGCGCTCGCGCTGGTCGGCATTCCCGGCGCCGAGAACGAGCCGGGCTGGAGCAATGGCGACGTGCCGGCCGAGCATGCGATCCGCGGCTTGCACGGCGTGACCCTGCTGCTCGACAGCGCAGTGAAGACGGCGGCCGTCCTCACCGACGTGTTCGGCTTCAAGGAGACCGCGCGCGAAGGCTCGGTGATCCGCTTCAAGGCAGCGGGCGATGCCGAAGGCAGCGTCGTCGACATCTACGAAGCCCAGGGCTTCTTGCGGGGACATCAGGGCGGCGGCTCGGTGCATCACATTGCCTTCCGCGCGGCCGACGACGCCGAGCAGGGCCAGATGGCGCAAAAGCTCGTGAGCAATCACGGCCTGCACCCGACCGAGCAGAGGGATCGCAACTACTTCCGCTCGATCTACTTCCGCGAACCCGGCGGCGTGCTGTTCGAGATCGCGACCGACATCCCCGGCTTCGCCGTCGACGAACCCGTCGCGACCCTGGGCCGCGACCTGAAGCTGCCCGGCTTCCTCGAAGCGCACCGCAAGCAGATCGAGGAAGTGTTGCCGAACCTTGAAGAGAGTGTGTCATGACCGAGAGTTCATTCATCCATCGTTTCGAGCCCGCGGCCAACGCGGGCTCGGCCCCACTCCTGCTGCTGCACGGCACCGGCGGTGACGAGAACGACCTGCTCGGCCTCGGCCGAATGATATCGCCCGGCGCCGCCCTGCTCTCGCCGCGCGGCCGCGTGCTCGAGCACGGCAAGCCGCGCTTCTTCCGCCGCCTGGCCGAAGGCGTGTTCGACGAGGACGATTTGCGCCGGCGCGCACACGAACTCGCCGACTTCGTCACGGAGGCGCGACAACGTTACGGCCTCGCCGCGCCGGTCGCGGTCGGCTTCTCTAACGGTGCCAACATCGCTGCCGCGCTGTTGCTGCTGGAGCCGGACGTGCTTGCAGGCGCGATCCTGTTGCGCGCCATGGTACCGCTGTCGGATCCGCCAAAAACCGATCTTGCAGGCAAGCCAGTCCTGCTGTTGTCCGGGCAAGGCGACCCGATCGTGCCGGCTGGCAATTCAGCCCACCTCACGGCTCTGCTCTCGCAAGCAGGCGCGAGCGTCACCCACAGGGTCCTGCCGGCAGGGCACCCATTGTCGCAAGCCGACGTCACGCTGGCCCGCGACTGGATCGGCAATGTCGACGCCAGGGCAGCATGATCAAAGCAGCGGCGCATCGCTTTCGAACGGTGCGCCGCCGCTTCAATCGAACCAGCCGCGCCGCTTGAACCAGATCAGCGGAAGCACGCCGCTGGCAATCACCGCAAGCCAGGCCAACGGATAGCCGAAGGTCCAGTCCAGCTCTGGTATGTGCTTGAAGTTCATGCCCCAGATGCCGACCAGGATGGTCGGCGGCACGCCGACAACGGAGACGATCGTCAGGATCTTGAACAGCTCGTTCTGCTGGATGTTGACGAAGCCGAGCACCGCATCGAGCAGCAGCTGGATCTTGTCGGACAGTCGTGTCTCGTAGTCGCTGAGTGAAACGACGTCCTTCGACACCGCCTCGAGACGTTTCTTCGACGCGGCCCTGATCCATTCACTGCCGACATCGCCGGCAAACGAGGCAACGCGGCCGACCCCGAGCAGGACATCGCGCGCCTTGGCCAGCCGGTCGGCCAGCTCGCCGATATTCTCCAGCGCCTCGCGCATCCTGCGGCTGGAGCGCACCGGACGTTGGGTGCGAACCAGCCCGCCCCTAAAGACGCCCCGCGAGAGCCGGTCCACCTTGGCGCCGAGATGCTCCAGGACATCGGCGCCACGGTCAACCATGGCCTCGAGCAGGCTGGTGAACACGCACATGCCGTTCTCCAGGCTGTCGTCGGAGCCGATGCGCTTGCCGACGTCGTCGAAGATCGGCAGCTCCGCAAAGCGCACCGTCACCAGAACATGCGGGCCAATGACGAACCCCACCGGCGTGATCTCGGCCTCCTTGTTTTCGCTGGGCCGGAGCGCGGGCGAGCTGAGATAGAGCGCCCCGTGGTCGAGGATCAGGCGGCTCGACGCCTCGATCTCGCTGAGGGACTCTTCCGAGGGAATGCGGATCCCGAGCAGTCGTTCGACGAACTGCTTTTCCTCGTCACTCGCGTTCAAGAGATCGGCCCAGATGATCTCCGAGGGCATTTCCGCACCGATGCCGTGCCAGTCGTCCGACGGCCACCTGTAAAGCTTAAGCAAGAACCGAACTCCGTGGCCGCGTCGTCATGCCGGATGGTCCATCCGGCCTTCATCCGTGCGGCTAACGCATGAGGGTTCCAAACGTTCAATGCCCTTGCGGCGCAGCTCCCTCGTCGCGGGCCTCACTCTGGACAGTTCGGCTTCCCGGTTACTCCCTCACTTTGCCACACACGCTTTGGTAGTTGCGAAAAAGGTTATTCTTCCAAATGAATCGACTCACGCGCCAACCACTATCCACAGCAGCCTAGCGATGGGTGACCTTACGTCCGCTTCCTGGCCACAACCGGACATAAGGCTTTGCCCGAAAGCGGAGTCGGCGTCGGCGCGGCCCCTCTATTTAGCGCTTGCAGAGCATCGGAATTGCGCGACGGCTGACGGAGGCGAAGGATCGCGTCGGCCGCGGCAATCACTCACCTAAGGGGCCCGCCTGTCTGCTTCGAGTCATCCGCGCCGTTTAGCCGCTTGGCCGGCTGAATCCGGTCCGTCTTCATGAGCCGACGCTAGCGAACCAGCCCGGCGACGCTATGGAGCAGGATCAGACACCTCGACCGCTCCCTCATGTCAAATCCCTTGGCACCTGCAACTAAATGCGTAGACTGGCCTCGATCGATCCAGGAGGGAAACTTGGCGATCGAGCGGCCAAACCGACGGTTGACCACGATCCTCGCGGCCGATGCAGTCGGCTATAGTCGGCTGGTGGCAACTGACGAGGAAGGTACGCTCGATCGCCTCCGAGTCATCCGCAAGAGCTTGATCGATCCTGTTATCGCGGCCCATCGCGGACGCATCGTCAAGACCACCGGAGATGGCTTGCTGGCCGAGTTCGCCTCGGTGGTGGATGCAGTTCGCTCGGCGGTCGATGTGCAACGGGCTATGGTCGAGAGCAACGCCGGCTTAGCACCGGATAGGCGTATCGAGTTCCGCATTGGCATCAACCTTGGCGACGTGGTCGTGGAGGACGATGGCGACCTCATGGGCGATGGGGTCAATGTGGCGGCGCGATTGGAGCAGATTGCCGAGCCTGGTGGTATCTGCCTGTCTAGTGCGGCCTATCACCAAGTACGTGGCAAAATGGACATCGCCGCACAAGATCGCGGCCAGCAGCAACTGAAGAACATCGCCGAGCCGGTGCAGGTCTATTCGCTTTCACCGATGCGCGCCGCAGCAACGGCGCCGCACACGGCCATCGCACCGCGGCTCTCCATCGTGGTCCTGCCCTTCGTCAACCTCGATGGCAACAGCGAGCAGGACTACTTCGTCGACGGTATCACTGAAAGTCTCACAACCGACCTGTCGCGCATTCCTGGAGCCTTCGTCATAGCTCGCAACACCGCCTTCACCTTCAAAAGCAAGCCAGTCGACGTCCGCGTAATCGGCCGCGAGCTTGGTGTGCGCTACGTGATGGAAGGCAGCGTGCAGGGCGGCGGCGACCGCGTACGCGTCAACGCGCAGCTCATCGACACCGAAACCGGCGCGCACCTTTGGGCCGAACGCTTCGACAAGCCGCGCGCCGATATCTTCGACATGCAAGATGAGATCACCACGCGCCTCGCCCGGACCGTGGGCATCCAGCTCGTTGCCGCGGAAGGCCGCCGGGCCGAGCGCGAACGGCCGAACAACATGGATGCCGTAGACTTGGCGATGCGCGGCTGGGCAATCCTCAACCAACCCTTGTCGCTGCGCCGCGACCGCGCGGCGTGCGACCTGTTCGACGCGGCGCTCAGGTTGGACCCTCGCAATGTCGAGGCGTTGGTCGGTCTCGCCTTCTATCATGGCAACGAACTTCGCACCTTTGCCTCGACCAATCGCGAGGAACAGCTACGTATCGCCCATACCGCGATCACTCAGGCATTGACGCTTGCTCCGGGCAACGCGCTGGCCCATTTCGTACACGCCAATGTCCTGCATGTCTCGGGCGCGACGGAGCGGTCGCTGCGCGAGCTTGAGTTCGCAATCGCGCTGGATCGCAATCTGGCCTGGGCCCATGCCGACGCAGGCTTCATGAAGGTGCTACTCGGACGCGCGGAAGAGGCAGAAGCCGATCTCATGAACGCAATCCGGCTGAGCCCCCGCGATCCCGGACTGGATCGCTGGCTTGCCCTGCTTGGGATCGCCGACCTCTTCCTCGGCCGGCTCGATTCAGCCCTAGACCGGCTGCGCAGATCAGTCGAAATAAATCCTAATGTTGCCATGCCGCATTTTTTCCTGGCCGCGGCCTCAGCGCTCAGCGGTCGCGCTACGGAGGCGCGGGAGGCGCGGAATGCCGGGCTTCGGTTGGACCCGAACTTTACCGTCGCTAGATTTCGCAACGAGCGGCGCAGTGAAAACCCGACCTTCCTGGCCCAGCGCGAGCGCATTTACGAGGGCCTAAGCTTGGCAGGTGTGCCGGAAGGATAGGCTCGCAGCGAGACGGTCCTGTCTGCATCGGGTCAAAAGCGTTGTTCTGGCTGCCCGCTAGTCACTTCCGGTCTGCACCGATAGGCGGACGATTTTGGAGGGTGTCGCCATCCACGATGAGGCAGCCGGGGCGAGCGAAGAGCCGCCGTGCTCCTAAACGCAAGATGCGAGACAGAAGCTCTGCGCCAATGTCTCAGTTGGGTCACAAAGGCGGCACCAGCGGACGGGCCCGGGTGTCCGCGTTACGATCGAAAGCAGCGATCCAATTCATCAATGCAAGGCTGATCGGGTGTCTGCCGGTGAGGTCCAAGGCGCCAGCAAGCCGGGCGGCGGCTTGCGCTTGTTGGAGGCCTGCTCATAGGCGTAGGCCAGACGCAGCAGCTTGTGCTCGCTCCAGGCACGGCCTGCGAAGGTGACGCCGAGCGGATAGTCTGGCGTGTCCTTGCCGTCGATCGTTCCCGAGATGAAGCCTCCGGGCACCATGACGCTGGGATAGCCTGCCCTCGCGGCGATCGCGGCGCCGGTGGCGCCTGCGAACAGCACCGCATCGAGCTTGTGCTCGTTCATGTAGGCATCCATGCCGCGCGTCTTGGCCGAGAGCAGATCCATGGCGCGCGCGGATTTGTACTCGCGCTCGCTGAGATCGCCCCTGGTCATGTCGGCGGCGAGGAAATGATCTTGGCCGAAACGCAGCGCCCTCTCCGCGTTCGCTTCGTTGAAGGCCACGATGTCGGCGATGCTCTTGATGTCCGTGTTTGTGGCCCATGTGTTCAAATAGAGATTGAGGTCGTGCTTCAGCTCATAGAGGAAGACGACCGGCGGCCTTGCGACAGTACCTTTTTGCTCGCTCAACGGATTGCGGTTGAGCACGGCCATGGTGGTGCCCGGTCCGCCGATCCAGCCGAGCGTCGGCATATTGGCGCGCACGATGACGGCGCCAAGATCCTCCAGCACCTTGATCGTCTCGGTCATGACCTTGATCCTGTCGGGCAGCAGCTTGCCGTAGAAGCAATCGTTCAGCGGGTCGGCCGGGTCGCTCGGCACGCCAATGCGCGCACCGTTCATCGTATCCCGCGCGAGGCCCGCAGTATAATCGGCAGGCCGCCGCTGCTTTTGCGTGGCCGGGTCGAGCGGGTCCTTGGCCGCCAGCACGTTCAGCAGCATCGCCGCGTCGCGCACGGTGCGCGTCATCGGCCCTGCAGTGTCCTGGCTGTGCGCGATCGGCACGATACCGGCACGGCTGATCAGCCCGACGGTCGGCTTGACGGTGACGAGGCCGTTCAGGCTGGCGGGGAACAGCAGCGAGCCCGAGGTCTCGGTGCCGATCGAAGCTGCGCACAGGCCTGCCGCCACCGCCACCGCCGAACCCGCGCTCGAGCCTCCGGGAGTCAGGATCGGGATGCCATGCTCGCCCATCAGCGCCGGCCCATAAGGATTCTTCACTTGACCACCCAGCGACGAGTAGCCGCCGGGCATGTCGACCGCGAGCATGTTGGAGAACTCGGTCAGGTTCGCCTTGCCGAGGATCACTGCGCCCGCGTCCCGCAGCAGCTTGACGATCGTGGCATCGTCCCGGGCGCGCGCGCCTTCCAGCGCCAGCGAGCCCGCCGTCGTCGGCTGTTTGTCTCCGGTCGCGATGTTGTCCTTCACCAGGATCGGGATGCCCGCCAGCGGCCGCCTGGCCGACGGTCTGCTGGTGTCGAGCTTGCCCGCGATCGCGAGCGCGTCGGGATTGAGCGCGCGCACGGCGTTGAGCGCGGGTCCGCCGCGATCGTAGGCCTCGATGCGCGCGAGGTAGGCTTTGGTCAGCGCCGTCGCGGTGACCTGCCCACTGGCCAGCGCCTGAGCGATATTGCTCAGTGGCGCATCGTCGAGCTTCAGAGGGGTCGTCGCCTCGCCGCTAGGGGCAGCCGCGACCATGCCAGCGTCGCGGCAGGATGGCTTCTTCACGGCGTGCCTCGCCTGACGGTGCGTCCCGAACCATGAGGCCGCGATGATGATATATTGCCAGTGTTTTGCCCGACGGGTCAACGTCCGAGCGCATCGCGCAGACCACCGAACCGCGCAACGCGTAAACCATTGAAATGACTATCCACGCCTACTGTGCATGGGGTTGTTTTTCAGGTTTTTGTTTTGGACACGCCAAACGATTGACCTCTTCCCGATGGGAAGAGGTCAAATTGGAAGCGACAGGCTCGACTTGAGCCGGCCCTTACTCCCAATACCAGGTCGAGAAATCATTCTCGTATTGCGGGACGTCCTTCCAGACGCCCTTCAGCTTCTTGTTGGTGATGGTGATCAGCTGCGGCTGGTACAGGTAGGCGGAGACGGCGTCGGTGGCCAGCATGCGCTGGGCGTCACCGAGAAGTTTTGCGCGAGCCGCCTCATCCGGCGTGGACACGATCTGCTTGTAGAGCGCGTTGAAGGCTTCGTTGTTGTAGCCGAGATAGTAGTCCGGCTCGGTAATCTTGACGAGGTCGAACGGCTCGACATGGCTGACGATGGTGAGCTCGAAATTGTGCGGACCATTGCCGGCGAACACCTGCGACAGCCATTGCGCCCATTCGACGTTCTCGATTTTGGCGACGATGCCGACCTTGGCGAGCTGGGCCGCGACGATCTCGCCGCCCTGCCGCGCATAGGACGGCGGCGGCAGCTTCAGCGAAAGCTCCAGCGGCGTGGTGACGCCGGCCTCGGCGAGCAGCTTCTTGGCCTTCTCGGGATCGTAGGGATTGATGCCGGTGGTGTCGACATAGCCGAGCGCGCCCGGCACGTAGAAGCTGCCGATCGGCGTGCCGAAACCGTCGACGGCGCCGTCGATCATCGCTTTGCGGTCGATCGCGGCGAGGATGGCGCGGCGGACGCGGACGTCGTCCAGCGGTTTCTTGCGGTGGTTGATCGCGACGATGGTCTTGGCCCTGGAGCCGCCGACCAGCACCGTGAACCGTGGATCGGCCTTGAACTGAGCGATGCTGCGCTGGGCCGACACGCGCGGGAACGCATCGACGTCGCCCGAGAGCAGCGCGGCGATCTGCGCCGCCGGATCCGAGATGAAGCGGATCGTCACCTTGGACAGCTTGATCGCCGCGGCGTTGCGATAGTCGGCCCATTTGCTCAGGGTGATCGAGGAGCCCTTGGCCCAGGCCCCTAACTGGTAAGGCCCGGTGCCGACCGGCTGTGTGATGTTGGTGGCAGCGCTCTTCGGCTCGACGATCGAGCCGCTGGCCTGCCCGAGCAGGAACGGCAGGTTCGGCTCGGAATTCTTCAGGGTGATCACGATCGTGTCGGCGTCGGGCGCCGCAACGGACTCGAAGCTCTGGAACAGGCTCTTGTCCTTGTTGGTGCTGGTCGGCACGGCGTTACGCTCGAACGAAAACTTCACCGCGGCGGAATCGAACGGCTCGCCGTTGTGGAATTTGACGCCCTTGCGCAGCTTGAACGTATAGGTCTTCAGGTCCGGCGAGGCGCTCCAGCTTTCGGCCAGCAGCGGCGAGACGGAGCCGTCCTCGTTGATCTTGGTCAGCGTCTCATAGATGTTGTAGAGCGTGACCTCGGCGATCGCGGCGGCGGCGGCGTTGGTGGGATCGAGACCCGGCGGCTCCAGCGCCATCGCCATGACGACGCTGTCCTTCTTGCTCTGCGCCAGCACCGGCAACGGCGCTGCGGCAAGCACGGCGGCGAATGCAACGATCGATAATTTCCTGAACATGCGCAACTCCCCGGCCATCTCTGTTCTTCAAGCCTACGCCAATCCTGCTCTGGAGACTAACCTTCCAGGGTCGGCCGGGGCAACGCCATCACCGCCTCCGTCTTGTGGCAGGCGGCAAGGTGCCCCTCGCCTACCTTGCGTAACTCAGGCAGGATCGCGCGGCAATGCTGGTCAGCGAGGGCACAGCGCGCGGCGTAGGGGCATCCGGTCGCCGCCGCCGATTGCGAGGCGGCCGCCTGGGCCCCGCGCCGCCGCCGGCCGCCGCCGGCGCGTGCCCGCGGCACGGCATCCAAGAGCGCGCGCGTATAGGGATGGGCGCAGTGCTCGAACAGGTCCTGCGGCCGGCCCTGTTCGACGATCCGGCCGAGATACATCACCGCAACCTCGTCGCAGAGATAGTCGACGACGGCGAGATCGTGGCTGATCAGGATGTAGCTGAGACCGAACTGCTCCTGGAGGTCCTGCATCAGGTTCAACACTTGCGCTTGCACGGAGACGTCGAGCGCGGAGACCGGCTCGTCGGCGACGATCAGCTTCGGCTGGGTGATCAGCGCACGCGCAATGGCGATGCGCTGGCGCTGCCCGCCGGAGAATTCGTGCGGATATTTGTCCATGTCGGCGTCGCGCAAGCCGACCTGGCGCAGCACTGCGGCGACGCGTTCGCGGAATTTGGTGCGATCCGCCTCCTCCAGCACGGTGAGGGGCTCGGCGACGATGCGGGCGATGGTTTGGCGCGGATCCAGCGAGCCGTAAGGGTCCTGGAACACCATCTGGAAATCACGCCTGGCACGGCGCAGTTCATCGGCAGAGATGCGGTTGAGATCGCAGCCGAGCAGCGCGACCTGCCCTGACGTCGGCCGCTCCAGCGCCATCACCAGCCGCGCGAAGGTCGACTTGCCGGAACCGGATTCGCCGACGACGCCGAGGCTCTTGCCCGCGGCGACCTGCACGCTCACGCCGTTCAGCGCGCGCACCTGCCCCGGCGGGCGAAACAGGCTTTCGCGCGGCAGCGTATAGCGCTGCTCGAGATCCTTCACCTCGAGAAGCAATCCGGCGGCGGTCATGCGATCAGCGCTCCGACGCGTTCGGCCATCGATACGTCGGTCCTGATGCAACGCACGCCATGGCCAGGTCCGACGTCCACCATCGGCGGCAACGCGGCACGACACTGATCGATCACCAGGGGACAGCGATCAGAGAAGGTGCAGCCGGACGGCAAATCGGCGAGCTCCGGCACTGTGCCCAAGATCGTCTTCAGCCGCGTCCCCTTGCGCGCACCGAGCTTCGGCCGGGCGCGGAACAGGCCCTGCGTATAGGGATGCCCCATGCGCCGGAACACCTCGTCGGTCGGTCCGCTCTCGACGACGGTGCCGCCGTACATCACCATCATGCGCTGCACGTTCTCGGCGATGACACCGAGATCGTGCGAGATCAGGATCATCGACATGCCGCGCTCCTCGACGAGATCAGCGATGAGGTCGAGGATCTGGCCCTGGATGGTGACGTCGAGCGCGGTGGTCGGCTCGTCCGCGATCAAGAGGTCCGGCTCGCAGGCGAGCGCCATCGCAATGGTGACACGCTGGCGCTGGCCGCCGGAAAACTGGTGCGGATAGGCGTCGACGCGCCTGATAGCATCGGGCAGCCCGACCCGGTCGAGCAAGGCGATGGTCTCGCGCCGCGCCTGTGACGCCGAATATTTCTTGTGACGCCGCAGCGGCTCGGCGACCTGGTGGCCGATCGTGTGCATCGGATTGAGCGCGGTCATCGGCTCCTGGAAGATCATGCTGATGCGGTTGCCGCGCAGGCGACAATAATCCGCATCCGAAAGCCCGACGAGCTCGTTGCCATCCAGCTTGATGCTGCCGCCGACCACCGCGCTGTCTGGCAGCAGCCCCATCAGCGATAACGCCGTGACCGACTTGCCGCAGCCGGATTCGCCGACGAGCCCGAGCGTCTCGCCGCGCTTAAGGGCAAAGCTGACGCCACGCACGGCCTGCGCCGGCCCGCGGCTGGTGTTGAGGCGCGCGCCGAGATTAGCGACCTCGATCAATGGCATGGTTGCGGAATCAGCCATTATTACCGCTCCCGCGCCAGTCTGGGATCGAGCAGGTCGCGCAATCCGTCACCAAGCAGATTGAGGCCGAGCACCGCGATCGCGATCGCAGCGCCGGGATAGACCGCGAGCATCGGCGACTGGAACAGCAGCGTCTGCGCATCGTTCAACATGCGGCCCCATGACGGCTGCGGCGGCTGCGTGCCGAGGCCGAGATAGGACAGTGCGGCTTCGGCGAGAATGGCAAGCGCGAACTGGATGGTGACCTGCACGATCAGGATCGACAGGATGTTGGGCAGCACGTGCTCGATCGTGATGCGGAAGCGCCCCTTGCCTGCCGCGCGCGCGGCCAGCACGAATTCGCGCGCCCAGATCGCGTTGGCCGAACCGCGCGTCAGCCGCGTCAGCGTCGGGATCTGGAAGATACCGATCGCGACGATCGAGGTCACCATGCCCGGTCCCAACACGGCGGCGAGCATGATCGCCGAGAGCACGGCCGGAAAGGCGAAGCTGAAATCGGCAAAGCGCATGATGATCTCTTCGGTCCAGCCGCGCCTGGCCGAGGCGATCAAGCCAAGGCAGACGCCGAAGCTGAGACCGATGCTCACCGCGATGATGCCGACCATGATGGTCGAACGCGCGCCAGCGAGCAGCAGCGAGACGATGTCTCGGCCGAAGGAATCGGTGCCGAGCCAGTGCGATGCCGACGGCGGCCGGAGTTTCGAGGCGATGTCGATCTCATAGGGCGACCACGGCGTCCACACCAGCGACAACAGCGCTGAGGCGAGCACCAGCAGGCTCAGCGCGCCGCCAAGCACGAAACTGCGATGGCGCAGCGCGCGGCGCCAGAACGTCCGAGCCGGCAGCGGCCGCGTCGCAATCGGCGCGTCGATGGTGAGGGGCTCGCTCACAGGTCGTGGACCTTGATGCGGGGATCGATGAAGGCATAGAGCACATCGACCACGAAATTGACGATGACGACCATGGCCGCGAGCAGCATCACGCAGTTGCGCACCACGATCAGGTCGCGGTTGGCGATCGACTGGAAGATCAGGCGGCCGAGGCCCGGCAGGTAGAACACGTTCTCGATCACGATGGTGCCGGCGAGCAGATTGGCGAATTGCAACCCCATCACGGTCATCACGGGGATCATGGCGTTACGCAGCACATGGCGCCACAGCACCTCGCGCTTGCCGAGGCCCTTCGCACGGGCTGTGCGGACGAAGTCCTCACGCAGCACCTCGAGCACGGCCGAGCGGGTGACCCGCGCGAGAATCGCGGCCTGCACCACCGCGAGCGAGATCGCCGGCAGCAGCAGCGACTTGATGCCCGACCAGAGGCCATCGTCCCAGCCGCCAAAGCCGCCCGCCGAGAGCCATTGCAGCCGCACCGAGAACAACAGGACCAAGAGGATCGCGAACCAGAAATTCGGCAGCGCGATGCCCACCTGCGTCAGTGACATCACGCCGACGTCGCCAAGCTTGTTGTGGTTGGCGGCGGTGTAGATGCCGGCGGAGAGCGCCAGCGTCACCGTGATCGTCATGGCCATGATCGCGAGCGGAATGGTCAGCACCAGCCGCTCCGCGATCAGGCTCGCGACCGGCGTGCCGTAGACATAGGAGTTGCCGAGATCTCCGACGAGGAGGCCCTTGATCCATTGCAGGTAGCGAACCGCCAGCGGCTGGTCGAGCCCGAGCTTGACGGTGAGCGCGCGGACTGCGTCCGGCGAGGCGTCGGCCCCCATCAGCATCTGCGCGGCGTTGCCGGGAAGCGCGTCGAGCACCAGGAAGATGATCAGCGATGCGCCGACCAGGGTCGCCAGCAAGGTCAACAGACGTCGGAGGACAAAGACGCTCATGCGCGCTCGGCTTCAGGGCTAGCAGGCACGATCAACATGTCCGGGTGCCGGAGGCAAGCCCTTTGCCGCATGCCCGTCGCCTCAGGCCGGCCAGCGGGACAGAAGGTCACTTGAAGCCTCGAACAGCGCGCTCACGCGCAGCAATTCGGCCTCGCCGCGGAAGCGGCCGACGAGCTGCAGCCCGATCGGCAGGCCGTCACGGCCGAAGCCGCAGGGCAGGCTGACGGCGGGATGCCCGGTCATGTTGAATAGCATGGTCCAGGGGAACCAATGCGGCCGGACGCTGTCGAACTGCTTGCCGTCGATCTCGATGGTGCCGAACAAATCCTGCTCGATCGGCAGCGCCGTGCGCGTGAGTGTCGGCATCGCCAGCAGGTGCCCGTGCGCAAGCAACGATTGCACCCGGCGGAACAGCGCGGTGCGCGCGAACATCGCGTCCTGGTATTCGACGCCGCTGACCTCGCTTGCGAGCGCGAGCTGCTTGAGAAAGGCCTCGCTCAGCTCGTCCCCGTGCTCTGCGGCGAGCTTTGCAAAGCGCGTGCGCCAGACCGTGTGGTTGATCGCGCGCCAGATTGGCTCTATGTCGAAGCCGTCGCCGGAGAACTCTTCAAGCTCGGCACCGAGCTCCGCCAGCCGATCAAGGCTCGCCTTGAAGCTGGCCGCGACGTCTAGCGACACTGGACGTCCGGGCGGCGAAGCACAGAACAGGATCTTCTGCCCGCGCAGATCGCCGTGCGGAGCGGCGGTGCCGATGAAATCAGGCACGGGGACGCCGATCGACCAGGGATCGCAAGGATCCTCGCCGGCCATCGCCTGCATCATCAGCGCGGTGTCGGCCACGGTGCGGGTGGTCGGCGTGACATAGGTTTGGTTGCCGAACACATCGAGCGCCTGGCTGTGCGGGACGACGCCGTTGCTCTGCTTCAGCCCAACCACGCCGTTGCAGGCGGCCGGAATCCGCGTCGAGCCGCCACCGTCCGTCGCGATTGCAAGCGGCGCGATGCCGCTCGCAACGGCAACCGCCGCGCCGCCGCTGGAGCCGCCGGAGGAACGGCGCGCATCCCACGCATTGCGGGTGCGGCCGAACAAGGGCGAGTCCGTCAGGCACTTGCTGCCGAATTCCGGCGTCGTGGTCTTGCCGATCAGGATCGCGCCTTCGCTGCGCAGCCGCGCCACCGCGACGGCATCCTCGTTCGGCACATTGTCCTTGTAGGGAACGGCGCCGAAGGTGGTCTTCACACCCTTGGTGTTGACGATATCCTTGACGGTGACGGGGATGCCGTGCAGCAGGCCGAGGGGCTCGCCGGTCATCATCTTGCGCTCGGCTTCGCGCGCCGCTGCGATCGCCTGGTCGCCGCATAAGGTGATGAAGCAGTTCAATTCGACCTGGAGCGCCTCGGCGCGCGCAAGCACGGCGCGGACGATCTCGACCGGCGAGATCCGCTTCCCGGCAAAGAGGCCGCGCAGTTCAGTGGCAGACAAAAAACAGGGATCATTGCTCATATCGAAGCCCCGCGTCATGGACGCTCGGACCTTGCCAGCTCGGGTCTATCCTGTCCATTTCCGCGGGCGCATAACCATTGTCCACCGAATCGCGGCAACCGCAGGGGTGGCAATCGCTACAAGCTCCAACTCACCTCGTGGCTCCAGGGCGGATCGGCGCCCGGACGGGTGCAAGTGAGGCCGGCGCAATTGGCGGCGAAGGATAGCGCGCGGCGGAGCTCGTCGGCACTGATGTCCTTCAAGGTTTGCCGGGCAATGCGACCCTGCTTGTGCAGAGCGAACAGCAGCGCCGCCTGAAAGCTGTCGCCGGCCCCGATCGTGTCGGCCACCTCGACCTTGGGCGCGGCGACCTCGATCCGTCCTGCGCCCGGGTGCCAGGCGACCGCGCCGTCGTTGCCGCGGGTGATGACGACAAGGCTCGTACCCTGCCCCAGCAACGCGCTCGCGCGTTGTTGATATGGCTCGTCCCCGAAGAGATAGGCGAAATCGACGTCGGACATCTTGATGAGATCGGCGCTGGCAGCGAAGCCGGCCATGCGCGCGAGATAGGCCGGCTTGTCCTTGACCAGATTGGGGCGGCAGTTCGGATCGAAGGAGATGGTTGCTGACGCCCGCGCGTCCGCGACCAATGCCGTCGTCTCCGCTGCGCCCTGATCATTGACCAGCGTGGTCGAACCGACATGGAGGGCGTCCACCGCATCGAACGGAATCGTACCTCGCCGGTAGGTCCAGTTCCGCGTCGCGGTCTCGGCATCGTAGAAGGCGTAATGCGACTCGCCGGCGACGATGCGGACGAAAGCCAGCGTGGTCTGGTGATCACTGCGGGTAGCGAGATCGAGGCCGACGTTGGAGACGGTGGCATGATCTGCGATCATGCGGCCGAATAAGTCGGTCGAGATGCCTCCGACGAAACTTGTCGGCGCCCCCAGCCGCGCCATGCCGATGGCCACGTTGAGGCAGGCGCCGCCGACCGCGGGCATTACCGCTTCACGTCCCTCAGTGCTTCGCGTCGGCACGAAATCGATCAGCGCATCGCCACAGGCAATCAGCATCCGTTTCAACCCCTCGCGATGTCGCTCATCGCCGCGCGGCTGCCGCGGTCGACGTTGCGTAGCAGCTTGTAGACCTCGCGCTTGCGGGCGTGAAACGCCGCCATATCGGGAGCGGTCGGCTCGCTCTTGCGTCCCAACGCCGACATTTTTGCCATGGTCTCGCCGATCGAGGCATAGGCGCCGCCGGCCACTGCGCCGAGCATCGCGGCACCCAGCAGCACCGGCTCCTTGGTCTGCGGCAGCGCGACCGTGAGGCCGGTCGTATCGGCCATGATCTGGCGCACCAGCGGGCTACGGCTGGCCCCACCGCCCATGATCATGATGCTGGAGCGAACGCCATGCGCGGCAAAGGCCTCGATCACCTCGGCGAGCCCATAGGCGAGCCCGCAGAGGCCGGCGACGAATAGCCGCTCCATCGAAGCGATGTCGGTGTCGAGATCGAGACCGGCGATCACCGCGCGCGTGTCAGGATCAGCGTAGGGCGAACGGTTGCCGATGAATTCGGGAAGCACATGCACGTCACGCGCGAGCAGCGCGGCGCGGCTGGCATCGCCTGCGCGCGCGATGATGCGGCGCTCGAGGAAGTCGATGAGGTCGAGGCGCTCGTTACGCGCCGCCGCGCTCGCCTCGCCAAAACCCGGATGCGACTTGAGGAGGTGATCGATCGCGGCGCCCGCGGCCGACTGGCCACCCTCGTTGAGCCATAAGTCCGGCACCATGCCGGAGTAGTAAGGTCCCCATACGCCGGGCACGAAACAGGGTTCCTTCGTGGTCGCCATGATGCAGGCCGATGTCCCCATGATGTAGGCGAGGCGATCGCATGCGTCTGCTGCTCCGCCCGAGCCGTCGCGGCCGCCGATCGCACCGATGCCGCCCGCATGCGCGTCGATCAGCGACGCCCCGACCGGCGTGCCCGGCGACAGGCCCAGTTCGGCCGCCGCGGCGGGCGTGAGACCGGCACCGAGCCGCGTGCCGGGGGCGACCATCTCGGTGCCAATGCGCGCGCATGTCTCGCTGACGAAGTCCGACAGGCCAATGCGCTTGAAGAATGGCGCGCTCCAGCCGCCATCATGTGCGAGGTAGTTCCACTTGCAGGTGACGGTGCAAGTCGAGCGCTGGAGCGAGCCGGTCGCGCGCCAGGCCAGATAATCAGCCAGATCGAAGAAGTAACCAGCGGCGTCGAAACTCGCCCGAAGATGCCGCTTCAGCCAAAGCAGCTTCGGCATCTGCATCTCGGGCGAGATCGAGCCGCCGACATAGCGCAGCACGGCATCCTCGGTCTCGTTGATCAGCCTCGCCTCGGCGGTGGCGCGGTGGTCCATCCAGACGATGACGTTGCGCTGCTTATCCCCGGAGCCACTGACCGTGAGTGGCTCGCCTTGCCTATCGAGGACGACTAGGGAACAGGTGGCATCGAAACCGATGCCACGGACGCTATCGGGCGTGATGCCAGCTTCCGTCATCGCCGCGCGTACCGATGTCGCGCAGGCGTCCCAGATGTCCTGGGACGACTGCTCAACGATATCGCCGGCCTCGTGCCAGGTCCGGATCGGATGTCGCGCCAGAGCGAGCAGCGTGCCCGCTTCGTCAAACACCCCTGCCCGCGTGCTTGTGGTCCCTACATCGACGCCGATATACGCTCGCGGCATTGTCGCTCCCGGTCGCTTCGTCAGCTTTGACGCAAGCCTACCAGCAAGTGTAGCCGCCATCCACCAGCACGATGCTGCCGGTCATCAGGCTTGCGGCCTCGGACGAGAGGAACAGCACGACGGAGGCGATCTCCTCGACCTGCCCCATCCGCGCCATCGGGGTTCCGCCGATCCAGGCGTCGTACATTTTCGGATTGCTCTTCACGAAGGCGTTCAGCGGCGTTTCGATATAGGTCGGCGCCACCGCGTTGACGCGGATGCCGCGTGCGCCCCATTCGGCGGCGAGCGACTTGGTGAGATGGTGCACACCGGCCTTGGAGGCGTTGTAGAAGCACTGCTCCTGCGGCTTGTTGACGATGAAGCCAGACATCGAGCCGACATTGACGATGGCACCGCTTCTAGCCTTCAACATGTGCTTGCCGAACTCGCGGCAGCACCAGAAGGTGCCGTTGAGGTTGACGTCGATGACGTTGAGCCAGTGCTCGTCGGTGACGGTCTCGGCCGGCGTCTCGCTGCGCGCGATGCCGGCATTGTTGACGAGGATGTCGACCTTGCCGTGGCGGGCGACGAGGTCGTTTGCGACCTCCGCGACGCGCTTGGTATCGGTGACGTCCATGATCGCGGTCTCGATGTCGTAGCCCTTGGCCTTCAGGGTGGCTTTGGCGCTGTCGGCGACCTTGCTGTCGCGATCACCGATCACGACCCTGGCGCCGGCCTCAGCCAGCGCTTCGGCGCAAGCAAGGCCAATGCCCTGCCCGCCGCCGGTGATGAACGCGCTCTTGCCGTTCAGCTTGAATTTGTCCAGGTACATGATCGTCTTCCCGTTTTCTTGCCGTTTCTTGTTAGCTTCGAAGCGCCTTGCCGCCATCGTCGAAGCGGTGGATGCGCGCGGGGTCCGGCACCAGCGACACGCGATCACCGGCGTGCAGGCTCAATTCGCCGATGTAGCGCGCCGTCAGCATGCCGAGCGAACCGGCGTCGACGTAGAGAAAGGTATCGCTGCCGAGATGCTCGGCGACTGCGATCGTTCCTTGCCAGCCGCCGGCGCCGTCGCGCTCGATCTTGAGGTGCTCGGGACGCACGCCAATGGTCGCCGCGCCTTGCTGCTTGGCGAGCTCGCCGGTTACGAAATTCATCTTGGGCGAGCCGATGAAGCCGGCGACAAAGAGATTGGCCGGCCGCTCATAGAGCTCCAGCGGTGAGCCATATTGCTCGATCTTGCCGCCGTTGAGCACGACAATCTTGTCGGCCATGGTCATGGCCTCGACCTGATCGTGGGTGACGTAGATCGCGGTGGTGCCGAGCTGCTTCTGGAGCCGCGTCACCTCGATGCGCATCTGCACACGCAGCGCTGCATCGAGGTTCGAGAGCGGCTCGTCGAACAGGAACGCCTTGGGCTCGCGGACGATGGCGCGGCCAATCGCGACGCGCTGGCGCTGGCCGCCGGAGAGCTCGCGCGGCTTGCGGTCGAGATAGGGCGTGAGATTCAGCGTCGCGGCTGCGGCCTCGACCTTGCGGTTGATCTCCTCCTTCGGCAGCCCCGCCATCTTCAGGCCGAAGCCGATATTGCCGCGCACGCTCATATGCGGATAGAGCGCATAGGACTGGAACACCATTGAGAGCCCGCGCTTGGCGGGCGGCGTGTCGACCACGTTCTTGCCGTCGATCAGGATCTTGCCGCCGGAGACGTCCTCGAGCCCGGCAATTAGCCGCAAGAGCGTGGTCTTGCCGCAGCCGGAGGGACCGACGAACACCACGAAGGAGCCGTCGGCGATGTCCAGATCGGCGCCCTTGATGATGTGCACGGGGCCGAAGGATTTCTGCACGCCCTGAAGTGTGATCTGACCCATGATCCGGCAGCCCCTCTACTTCACCGCGCCGAAGGTGAGCCCGCGCACGAGCTGCTTCTGGCTGAACCAACCGAGGACGAGAATGGGCGCGATCGCCAGCGTGGAGGCCGCCGACAGCTTTGCCCAGAACAGCCCTTCCGGGCTCGAATAGGACGCGATGAACGTGGTGAGCGGCGCGGCGTTCGAGGTCGACAGGTTGAGCGTCCAGAACGCCTCGTTCCAGGCGAGGATCAGGTTGAGCAGCAGCGTCGATGCGAGCCCCGGGATCGCCATCGGCGTCAGCACGTAGACGAGTTCGCGGCCGATGGTGGCGCCGTCCATGCGCGCGGCCTCGAGGATATCGCGCGGGATCTCCTTGAAATAGGTGAACAGCATCCAGATGACGATCGGCAGATTGCCGAGGCAGAGGATGAAGACGAGGCCGATGCGGGAATCGAGCAGGCCGAAGGATTTGTAGATCAGGTAGATCGGCACCAGCACGCCGACCGGCGGCATCATCTTGGTCGAGAGCATCCAGAGCAGGATGTCCTTGGTGCGCTTGGTCGGCGAGAATGCCATCGACCAAGCCGCCGGGATGGCGATCAAAAGCGCAATCAGCGTCGAGCCGCCGGCGATGATGACCGAGTTCATGGCGTGGTGGAAATAGTCGCTGCGCTCCTGCACGGTCGCGTAGTTTTCCGTGGTCCAGTGGAAGAACAGGAAGGACGGCGGGATGGCGAAGGCCTCGAGCTCGGTCTTGAAGCTCGCCAGCACCATCCACAGAATCGGGAAGAAGATCAGAAATCCGAACAGCCAGGCCGCTGCGGTCGATATCGCCACTCGCCGCGTCGTCGCCATCCGTGCCATGTCAGGCCTCCAAATTGCGGCCGACGATGCGGACCAGGAAGAAAGCGACGATGTTGGCGATCGCCACGGCAACGAGGCCGCCCGCGGAGGCGCTGCCGACGTCGAACTGGATCAGCGCCTGCGAATAGATCAGGAAGGCGATATTGGTGGTCTGAAGACCGGGACCCCCGCCAGTGGTGACGAAGATCTCGGCGAACACGGTCAGCAGGAAGATGGTCTCGATCAGGATCACTACCGTGATGGGGCGCGCGAGGTGCGGCAGGGTGATGTAGATGAAGGTCGAGACGGCGCTGGCGCCATCCATCTCGGCAGCTTCCTTCTGCTCCTCGTCGAGCGATTGCAGTGCGGTGAGCAGGATCAGCGTCGCGAACGGCAGCCATTGCCAGGTCACGATCAGGATCACCGCAAACAGCGGCATATCGTTGAACCAGTCGATCGGCGTCAGGCCGAACAGCGAAGCAAGCCAGGCAAACAGTCCCGATACCGGGTGCATCAGCAGATTCTTCCAGACCAGCGCGCTCACCGTGGGCATCACAAAGAACGGCGCGATCACCATCAGCCGGACGAAATTGCGGCCGATCACGGGCTGGTCCATCAGCAGCGCCAGAGGAATGCCGAGCAGGATCGTGAGTGCCAGCACGGAGCCGACCAGCACCAAGGTGTTCTGGAGCGAGGCAAGGAAGGCGGGATCGGTCAGGAAGTAGCGAAAATTTTCCAGGCCGACGAACGATTCCGAGCCGGGATCGAGCAGACTGTAATGCAGCGTCGCGAAATAGATCGTCAGCGCGAGCGGGACGATCATCCAGATGAACAGCAGCCCAACCGCTGGCGTCAGGAGCGAGCGCGCAAGAAATTGCGTCTGCCGGGTTGCCATCCCTGACTTCTCCTTTCGGGGAAGAAAGGCGGCCATCCATCCGGGGATGGGCGGATGGCCGCCAGTTTGAGCTCAGGAGGGAGAGCTCGGGTTCACTTGATGTAGCCGGCGCGCTTCATCTCGCGCTCGGTCGCGGATTGCGCGGCGGTTAGCGCGGCGTCGACCGTCATTGATCCCGAAAGCGCGGCCGAGAACTGCTGGCCCACCTGCGTGCCGATGCCCTGGAATTCGGGGATCGCGGCGTATTGCACGCCGACGTATGGCACTGGTTTCACCGTCGGCTTGTTCGGATCGGCCGCGTCGATCGAGGCCAGCGTCAACTTGGCGAAGGGGGCGACTTTCAGATAATCCTCGTTCTGGTAGAGCGAGGTCCGCGTGCCCGGCGGCACGTTGGCCCAGCCCTCCTTCGACGCGACGAGCTTGGTGTAGTCCTTGCTCGTGGCCCAGGCGATGAACTTCTCGGCCGCTTCCGTCTTCTTGGAGCCGGCGGGGATCGCGAGATTCCAGGCCCATAACCAGTTGGCGTTCTTGCCGAGCCCGGTGTTGGGCGCGAGCGCGAAGCCGACCTTGTCGGCGACCTTGGACTCCTTCGGATTGGTGACGAAAGATGCCGCGACCGTGGCGTCGATCCACATCGCGCACTTGCCGGCGTTGAACAGCGCCAGGTTCTCGTTGAAGCCGTTGGAGCTCGCGCCGGGAGGACCGGCCTCCTTCATGAGATTGACGTAGGTCGTCAGCGTCGCCTTCCATTCCGGCGTGTTGAACTGCGGCTGCCACTTCTCGTCGAACCAGCGCGCGCCATAGGAATTAGCCATGGCCGAGAGGAACGCCATGTTCTCGCCCCAGCCGGCCTTGCCGCGCAGGCAGATGCCGTAGACGCCGGCGCTCTTGTCGGTGAGCTTCTTGGCGGCATCAATCACGAAATCCCAGCTCGGCTTTTCCGGCATCTTCAGGCCGGCCTTCTCGACCAGATCGGTGCGATACATCACCATCGAGCTCTCACCGTAGAACGGCGCGGCGTAAAGCTTGCCGTCGGAGGAGACCGCATCCTTGATCTTCGGCAGCAGGTCGGCGACGTCGTAATCGGCGCCGAGATTGGCCAACGGCACCAGCCAGCCCTTCTTGGCCCAGATCGGCACCTCATAGGTGCCGATGGTCAGCACGTCGAACTGACCGCCCTTGGTGGCGATGTCGGTGGTGACGCGCTGGCGCAGTACGTTCTCCTCTAGCGTCACCCATTTCACGGTGATGTCAGGGTTCTTCTTGGTGAACTCACCCGTCAGCCCCTGCATGCGGATCATGTCGCCATTGTTGACGGTGGCGATGGTCAGGGTCGTTTCGGCCATCGCGGGGATGGCCAGCAGCAGGCAAGACGCGCCGCAGACGGCGCCGAGGACGTGTTTCACGGAGACCTCCCTAGAGTCGCGCTTTTGAGTACATGCCCACGCGTTGGGCATATGTTCAGCGCAAGCAGGCGCAGTTGTCAAGCAGGGCGTGCGGCCCTTCCCGCAACTTATGAGTGCTGCGATGCGGGAGCACCCACGCTGTCATGCCCCGCGAAAGCGGGGCATCCAGTACTCGGTGCGGTTGGTTGGCCCAAGCGGGGCCGCGGCGTGCTGGATCGTCCGCCTTCGCGGACAATGACAGCGGTGTGGTTGAGAGACTTCCCGCCTCGTGCGCACGCCGAAAGCGCAAACGCCCTACCGCTCCAAGATCGCCCTTGCCGTCGCCTCGTCCGTGATCAGGCCGTTGATCAATCGCCCGTTCATCGCGGCCGCGATCGCCGGCACCTTGGCGGCGCCGATCGCGGCGCCGATCGTCGTGGTCTTGGCCGGGACTTCCGGCGGGATGCTGGTCAGGCGCTTGTTGGTGCCGGATTTGAGCAGGCGACCGTTGGAATCATAGGCCCAGCCGGTGATCTCGCCGATGGCACCTAACCGCATCATCTCGAACAATTCATCGCGGGTGACGAAGCCATCGACATGGACCTGCGCCTTCTGGTCCATCTGGCCGATGCCGACGAGGCGAAGGTCCGCCTTGGCCGCGACCGCCTTCACCTTGGCGATCGGCTCGATGCGGACCATCTTGTTGCGCTCGTCCTCGGACGACATCAGGAACGGCAACGGCATCGGATAATGCCGCGCGCCGGTGCGGTCGGCGAGCCGGCCGACGGTGTCGTAGAAGCTCGCCGAGCCGTCGGCGGAGATGTTGCCGACCAGCGAGACGATCTGATGATTGGGCCGGTCAATCGGCGTAACGCGCTCGACCGCGGCGCGCACCGCCCGTCCGGTGCCGAGTGCGACGATGACCGGCGTCTCCGAGCGCAGCGTGGAATCGAGCAGGTTGGCGCAACGCTCGGCGATGCCCGCGGTAGCCTGCGGCGCCGCAGGGTCGGCCGGCACCACCTCGCAATGAACCAGATCAAAGCGCTGCTTCAGGCGCGCCGCCAGTTCCATGCAGGCGGCGATGGGATGCTCGAGCCGAAACGTGATCAGCCGCTCGGCGAGGCAGAGCGAGACCAGCCGCTGCGCCGAGGCACGCGAGACCTGGAGCATCTTTGCGATCTCGTCCTGGGTATGACCGGCAATGAAATAGAGCCAGCCGGCGCGCGCGGCGTCGTCGAGCCTCGATTTCTCATTCTCGGCGGCCATGGCAGGCGTCAGACGTCCTTCCAGAAATCGCTCATGCGCTCGAAGACCCGATCGGCCCCGGCGCCCGACAATATAGCCTGCCCGTCCCGGGTGCTGTAATGGCCTCCGCCAACAAATCCCCAGACAGTCATGCCCGCCGCCTTGCCCGCCTGCACGCCGCTGACGCTGTCCTCTATCACCAATGTGCGCGCGGGCGGTATGCGCATCTTCTCGGCCGCGTGGAGGAAAAGGTCGGGCGCCGGTTTGCCGCGCTTGACCATCTGCGCCGTGTAGATGCGATCGTCGAACAGCGGCTTGAGGCCGGTGACGTCGAGCGAGAGCGATACGCGGTCGATATCGCTCGACGAGGCCACGCAGAACGGCACCGTCAGGTCCGACAGCACCGCCCCAACCCCGGGGATCGGTTCGAGCGAGGCGGCAAACGTCTCGAGCACGCGCGACTTCAATCGCGGCAGGAAGCCGTGCGGCACGGTTTGCCCGAGATCGTGATAATGCTGCTCGATCGCCTTGGTGCTCCGCCCGAGAAAGAGTTCGAGCGCCTGCGCCTCACTGAGCGCGAAGCCGGATTCGGCCAGCACTTCGGACAGGCAGCGGCAGCTCAACAGCTCGCTGTCGACGAGCACGCCGTCGCAGTCGAAGATGATCAGATCGGGTTTCAGCCGGCCCTGGTGCATCCAGCCATTCGATCATATACCCAACTGACGAGCAATAGCTCAGCTGGGGCAAGCCCTCGCGGCGCGGTCTGCGCCTCAATGCGCCACCTGCCGGTCGATCGCCGGCAACGCTTGATGTTGCCGAGGATACGCAGCCGCCGCGGCGGAACAGCGTCGGCAAGTAGGATTGCGCCAATTGCGCCACCCAGATCATGGTATCACCAGAGCGCTTTGGCTCACTGCCCGAACGCGGTAAGGTTCGCGACCGCACACGACCCAATGAGTTTGCCATGCCTGAGATCATCAATCTTGGTGCGCTGCAGCTAATCTTTCTGCGGAGCAAGGACGACACCGACGGCAGCCTCGATCTGTTCGAAATGACCCTCCAACCGAACGCGCGCATGCCGATCCCTCACTATCACGATCGCTGGGACGAAACGATCTATGGACTCAGCGGCATCTCGACCTGGCGGATCGACGGAACGGAGGTCGACGTGGCGCCGGGCGAGACCGCGTTCATCAAGCGCGGCGTCGTGCACAGCTTCACCAACCGTTCACCCCGGCCGGCGACCTGCCTGTGCACACTCACCCCCGGCGTGCTTGGCCCGCAATACTTCAAGGAAATGGCGGCCCTGCTCACCGCCGGTACACCCGATCCGGCAAAGATGAAGGAGACGATGCTGCGCTACGGATTGGTACCGGTGCTGCAGTCCTGACCGACCGCGAGAATTGGTGGGCATGGGCGCTTTGGCGCCATTTGCCCACTCTACGTTCTTCGCCGCGAGCTTACCGCCGCTGATTGTACACGTCGATGCACACCGCCCCGAGCAGCACCAGGCCCTTGATGACCTGCTGGTAGTCGATACCGATGCCGAGGATCGACATGCCGTTGTTCATCACACCCATGATCATGGCGCCGACCACGGCACCGCCGACGCGGCCCACCCCGCCATAGGCTGAGGCGCCGCCGATGAAGCAGGCGGCAATGACGTCGAGCTCGAAGCCGAGGCCGGCCTTCGGGGTCGCGGTGTTGAGGCGCGCGGCGAAGACGAGGCCGGCGAGCGCGGCGAGCACGCCCATGTTGACGAAGGTGAGGAAGGTCAGCCGCTCGGTCTTGATGCCCGACAGGCTCGCCGCCTTGGCGTTGCCGCCGACGGCATAGATCTGCCGGCCGATCACGGTGCGCCGGGTCACGAAGCCGTAGAGCGCGATCAACGCCGTCATGATGACCAGCACATTCGGCAGGCCGCGATGCGAGGCGATCAGATAGGTGAAATAGAGCACGGCGCAGGCCAAGAGAACGCTCTTGCCCAGGAAGAACGCATAAGGTTCGACCTCAATGCCATGCAATTGCTCGCGCGACCGTCCCTTGGCGCTGGCATAGACCAGGCCGAGCGCGAGCACCGCACCGATCAGCATGGAGGTCGGATGCAGCGTGCCGGCCTCCGGAAGCAGTTCAGGAATGAACCCCGACGACAATTTCTGGAAGGTCGCCGGGAACGGTCCAAGCGACTGGCCCTGCAAGACCGCGAGCGCGAGGCCCTTGAACACCAGCATGCCCGCCAAGGTGACGATGAAGGACGGGATCTTGAAATAGGCCACCCAATAGCCCTGCGCCGCGCCGATGGCGGCGCCAATCAGGAGGCAGGCAATGAAGGCGAGCGTGTAGTCGATCTTGTAGGTCACCATGAGCACGGCGGCCACCGCGCCGATGAAGCCCGCGACCGAGCCGACCGAAAGGTCGATATGGCCGGTGACGATCACCAGCAGCATGCCCAGCGCCATGATGACGATGTAGCTGTTCTGGAGCACCAGATTGGTCAGGTTGAGCGGCTGGAGCAGCGTGCCGCCAGTGACGACCTGGAAGAACAGCATGATCGCGACCAGCGAGATCAGCATGCCGTAGCTGCGCAAGTTGTTCTTGATGAAGCTGCCGTGCCGGCGCTCCTCGGGCAGCGACACCGTCTTGTCGGTCATGGCTGCGATCCTCCAATCTCCGCGGCCGCACGAGCGCCGCTCCCGTTGCTTCTCTTATTGCGCATGATGGCGCGCATGATCTTTTCCTGCGTCGCCTCGGATCCCTGGAATTCCCCGACAAAGGCGCCGTCGTTCATGACGCAGATGCGATCGCAGATGCCGAGCAGCTCGGGCATTTCCGAGGAGATCACGACGACGCCGCGACCGGCTTCCGCCAGTTCGTTGATGATACAGTAAATCTCGTACTTGGCACCGACGTCGATGCCCCGCGTCGGTTCGTCCAGGATCAGCACCTTCGGATCGGTCATCAGCCATTTCGACAGCACCACTTTCTGCTGATTGCCGCCGGAGAGCTGGCCTGTCTCCTGGTAGACGTCGGAGCAGCGGATCCGCATCCGGCTGCGGTAGTCGCTGGCGACCTTGAGCTCGGCGATGTCGTCGATCACACGGCCGGGCGCGACCTGGTCGAGGCTCGCCAGCGTGATGTTCTTGCGAACGTCGTCGGCGAGGATGAGGCCGAGCTGCTTGCGATCCTCGGTGACATAGGCAAGGCCGGCATCGATCGCGGCCGCGACGCTCGGCAGCGTCATCTCCCTGCCCTCGAGCCGGAGGCTGCCGCTGATGGTGGTGCCCCAGGAGCGGCCGAACAGGCTCATGGCGAATTCAGTGCGGCCGGCTCCCATCAGGCCGGCGATGCCCACGACCTCGCCTCGCTTGACACTGAAATTGACGTTCTTGATCACCTTCCGCTCGGGATGGACGGGATGATAGACCGACCAGTTCTCGACGGTGAGCACGGGTTCGCCGATCTTCGCGCTGCGCTCCGGAAAGCGATGGGCAAGATCGCGGTTGACCATGCTGCGGATGATGCGATCCTCCTGGATCGCCTCGGCATGGCAATCGATGCTGTCGACCGTGCGGCCGTCGCGCAGCACAGTGATGTGGTCGGCGACCCTTGCGACCTCGTTCAGCTTGTGCGAGATCAGGATCGAGCCGATACCCTGCTCGCGAAATGTCATCAGCCGTTCGAGCAGCGCGGCGCTGTCGGCCTCATTGAGGCTCGCGGTCGGCTCGTCCAGGATCAGCATCCGCACCCGTTTGGACAGCGCCTTCGCGATCTCGACCAGCTGCTGCTTGCCAACGCCGAGATCGGTGATCAGCGTATCCGGCGATTCCTTCAAGCCAACCTGCGCAAGCAGTTCCCGCGTGCGCCGGTAGACCTCGTCGCGATCGATCACCCCCAACTTCGACGGCGGATGCGACAGGAAGATGTTCTCGGCGATCGACATCAGCGGAATCAGCGCCAGCTCCTGATGGATGATGATGATGCCAAGCGCCTCGGAATCGTTGATGTCGCGGAAGCGCCGCTCCTCGCCCTCGAAGACGATGGTGCCCTCGTAGCTGCCGTGCGGATAGACCCCGCTCAGCACTTTCATCAGCGTCGACTTGCCGGCGCCGTTCTCGCCCACGAGCGCGTGGATCTGCCCGGCGTGAACCGAGAAATTGACGTCGCGCAGCGCCTGAACACCGGCAAAGCTCTTGCTGACGTTGCGCATCTCCAGCATGGCGGTCATCGGATAGTGTCCTTGGAAAGTTCACCGTCGTTCCGGGGCGCCCAAAGGGCGAACCCGGAACCTCGAGATTCCGGGTTCGATGCTTCGCATCGCCCCGGAATGACTGAGCAAGACAAGCCTACTGGAACTGCGACTTCTTGTAGTAGCCGCTGTCGACCAGCACCTTCTCCCAATTGTCCTTGTAGACCACGACCGGCTTAAGCAGATAGGACGGCACCGTCTTGACGCCGTTCTCGTAGGTCTTGGTGTCATTGACGGTGACCTGCTTGCCGGCGAGCGCCGCGTCGACCATGTCGGCCGTCACCTTGGCGAGGTCGCGGGTGTCCTTGAAGATGGTCGAATACTGGTCGCCGCGCAGCATCGCCTTGATCGAGGGCACCTCGGCGTCCTGGCCGGAGATGATGGGCATCGGCTGGTCCGCGCTGCCGTACCCGACGCCCTTCAGCGAGGAGATGATGCCGATCGAGATGCCATCATAGGGCGACAGCACGGCATTGATCTTCTTGTTGCCGTAATAGGCGCTGAGCAGATTGTCCATGCGGGCCTGCGCGGTGGCGCCATCCCAGCGCAGCGTCGCCACCTTGTCCATGCCCATCTGGCCGGAGACGACGACGAGCTTGCCGCTATCGATATAGGGCTTCAGAACGCTCATGGCGCCGTTGTAGAAGAAGTAGGCGTTGTTATCGTCGGGCGAGCCGCCGAACAGCTCGATGTTGAAGGGTCCCTTGCCTTCCTTGAGGCCGAGCCCCTGCTCGATCGACTGCGCCTGGAGCACGCCCACCTGGAAATTGTCGAAGGTCGCGTAGTAGTCGACATCCGGCGTGCCGCGGATCAGGCGGTCATAGGCGATCACGGTGATGCCCTTGGCTTTGGCCTGCTTGAGCACGTCGGACAGCGTGGTGCCGTCGATCGCGGCGATCACCAGCGCCTTCGCGCCCTTGGTCACCATGTTCTCGACCTGCGAGAGCTGGTTCGGAATGTCATCCTCGGCATATTGCAGGTCGGTGCTGTAGCCGCGCTCCTTCAGCACCTTGAC
Organism: Bradyrhizobium sp. 153; assembly: GCF_023073835.1. Lineage (NCBI taxonomy): Bacteria > Pseudomonadati > Pseudomonadota > Alphaproteobacteria > Hyphomicrobiales > Nitrobacteraceae > Bradyrhizobium > Bradyrhizobium sp. 153. Next base: position 135,283 of record NZ_JADPKH010000015.1, read on the forward strand.
CATGTTGTTGCCGTCGTCGATCCAACGCGCCGAGGATTTGGTCGGCATGGCGATGCCGACTGTCGCCTTCTGAGCAAAGGCGGCGACGCCTGTGGCCATCGTGGCAGCGCCGGCCAGCGCGAGCGCGAGGAATGTCGTCTTCAGTTTCAGCATGTTTCACTCCCTTTGGGTGTCAGACTGTTCTTTCGTTTCGAGGACAGATGTCGGTTGCTTTGGGTCTCCTATGCGAGCTTGACGTCGGGCTCCGCGCGACCGCGCGCGGACGCCTTCAGCAGAAAGGTGTGGCCTGCTTGCGGATCGGCAGCACGCGTCGCCGTGTCCATGTCCTGCCAGGCGGAGGTGACGAGGAGACGCGACAGATCGGGGCCGACGAAAGCCGGGCAACTCGCCTGCCTTGCCGGCACGCTGAGTGAGCGCAGGCGCTCGCCCTGCGGAGAGTAAACATCGATGCGGCCCGCGCCCCAGCAGGCGTTCCAGATCTGCCCGTCGGCGTCGCACACCGAGCCGTCGAGGCCGCCGATGCCGGTGTGGCGCAGCAGCACCTCCGGCTCGCCGCGCGGCAGGCCGGTCCCGGGATTGAGCGGCACGGCGTAGAGCACGGCCCGCGCGCTGTCGGCGAAATAGCCAATAGCGCCGTCCGGCGAGAAGCAGATCGAGTTGGGAATGCTGATGCGGGGGAACAGCAGCGAGATCTTGCCGCGATGAAACGCGTAGATCGCGCCCGCCTCCGGCTCCGCCTTGCGGCCCATGGTGCCGATCCAGAACGTGCCGGACTGATGCACCCGCGCGTCATTGGAGCGCGTCGTCGGATTGTGGGCTTCGAGCGGGCAGAGCAGCGTCATCGTGCCGTGAGCGAGCTCGCGGACGTAGAGGCCGTCTTCCGCGATGATCAACTGACGCTCGGCGTCGATCCTGCCGAGCGCACTCGCCATCCGGCCGAGCGCATGGACGCGGACGCCACCTCCGCCGAGCTGCGCCTCAAACAGCAGCCCTTCGCGGATGTCGAACCACCAGGCCGTGTCGGTGGTCGCGTCATAGGTTGGCCCCTCGCCGAGATGGCAAGGGTGATCCGAGAGCACAGACGTCGGCACCTCTTCCATCATGGCGTCCTCACCGAAAAGCGATAGAGCGTGTGATGGCGATAGACCTCGCCAGGTGAGAGCCGCGGGCTCGGGAAATCCGGCCGGTTCGGCGCGTCAGGCCAGATGTGCGGCTCCAGGCACATCGCGTCCGACTGCCGGACGAGCTTGCCACCCTTCCCGGAGATCGTGCCATCGAGATAATTGCCGGAATAGACCTGCAGGCCGGGCTGATCGGTGAACAACTCCATGATGCGCCCCGAGTCCGGCGCCTCCAGCCGGGCCGCGAAAGCAAGCTTGCCGTCACGCGCGAGACAGTACGTGTGATCGTAGCCTCTGCCGTTGCGCAATTGCTGATTGCTCTCGCGGATGCGCTCGCCGACCGGCCGTGCTTCGCGGAAGTCGAACGGCGTGCCGGCAACGCGACGCGGCGGCTCCGGCAGCGGAATGGCGGTGGGATCAATCGCAAGAAAATGCTCGGCGGCGACCGTCAGCTCATGATCAAGGACGGGCGTACCCGACGTCGCACCCTCCAGATTGAAGAAGCTATGGTTGGTGAGGTTGACGATCGTCGGCCGATCCGTGCGGGCCTCCATGCTCAGCGATAGCTCGGTCGGACCGGTGATGCGATAGGTCAGACGCACATCGAGCCGGCCCGGATAATTTTCTTCGCCATGCGGGCTGACATAGGTGAGCGTCACCGCGGGCTCGGCGCTCTCGTTGATCTCCGCGATCTCCCAGAGCTTGCGGTCGAAGCCATCGACGCCACCGTGCAGCGCATTAGGGCAGTTGTTGACGGCGAGCTGCACAGTCTCGCCGTCAAGCGGGAACTGCCCGTTGGCGATGCGGTTGGCGTAGCGGCCGACCGTGGCGCCGAGGAACTTTCGTTCGGCGAGATAACCGGCGAAGGCATCGTGGCCGAGCACGACATCGTCATAGCCGCCCTTAGCGTCCGGCGCGATCAACGCCTGGAGCACCGCGCCGTGGGTGATGATGCGCGCTTCGAAGCCGCCCTCCCCGCGCAGCACGACGCGTTCGACCGCGCGACCATCCGGCAGTGCTCCGAAAACGTCTCTTGTGATTCGCGAGCCAGCCATTGTCAGTCCACAAATGGTTCGACGATCGACCGCTTGCCGAGCAGGAAGGCATCGGCGACGAGACGCAATGGCGCCAGGTCGACATCGCTCGCGCCGGTCGCAGCGAGATTGACGAAGCGCCGGTACAGCTCCCGATATTCCTCATCGGGCGCCTCGGCAATGGTCTTGCCGTCGATCGCCATCCGCCTGCCGCCACCGGACAGCGTCAACCGGCCCTGATCGGTTTCCACGAGGATATCCCAGCTCTGCGGCCCGGTCTGGCGGAAGTCGAATTCGGCACTGACGGCCAGGCCGTCGATATCGGTCAGCGTCAGGTTCGCCGCGATCGGTGCCTGGCAGTTGGCCGGAAAGGCCAACTCGGCCGCGGTGACGAACACGGGTTGCGGGAGGATTTTGGTCAGGATCGACAGCGCATTGATGCCGGGATCGAACACGCCGAGGCCGCCCGGCTCCCAGATCCAGCCCTGCCCGGGATGCCAGACGCGGACGTCTTCCTTCCAGCTGATGTGCACGGAGGCGATGCGGCGCTCGGCGAGCCATTGCCGCGCCGGCTCGACGGCCGGCGCGTAGCGCGAATGCCAGGTTGCAAACAACGTCCGCTTCGCCTCCGCTGCCATCGCGATCAGCGGATCGAGCTCGGCGACGCCGGTGCCGGGCGGCTTCTCCAGCATGACATGCTTGCCGGCGGCGAGCGCCGCGGCCGCCTGGGCGCGGCGCACCTGCGGCGGCGTGCAGAGCGACACTGCGTCGATCGGCGGCCCCTTCTCCAGCAATTCCTCGATGGTGGCGAAATGCGGCAGCCCCGGTAGCGAGGCGTTGCGGCTGGCGACAGCCGCGAGCGTCGCATCCGGTGTCGCGGCGATTGCATCGAGGTGCTGGTCGCGCGCGATCTTGCCGAAGCCAACAATGGCGATGCGAAGTTCGGTCACGCTTGCTCTCCAGTATTCGCAGATGGCAGCGGATCCGCCGGCGCGGCCTCGATCACAGTGTGTTCGTGCCGGCTCATGCCGTTGTGAATGACGTAGACCATCGCCTCCGAGGCGCCGTCAGCATCGCCTGCCGCAATGGCATCGACGATCTTTTGATGCCAGAGCAGCACGGTGTCGCGGTCCTCCGGCGCGACCGGGGCGCTCAGCAGGAACGAGGCGCGCAGCGCTGCCTCGATGACATGCCCGATCGAGCGCATGAACAGATTGCCGGAGGCGCGCGCCACCCCAACATGGAGCGCGAGGTCGGCATCGGCAAAGCCGACGGAGTCCGACGCTTCAAGCCGCATGCGATCCATGCAGCGACGGAGCTCAGCGACGTCGTCTTCGGACCGGTGCATAGCTGCGAGAACGGCGGCGCGCGGCTCGACGGCGAGACGGATCTCGGCGAGGTCGTTGAGGAAGCGCTTGTCGATGCCGGCGTCCAGATGCCAGGCCAGCACGTCGGCGTCGAACATGTTCCAGGCGCCGCGCTCGCGCACGACGGTGCCGACGCGCGCCTTGGTGGTGAGCAGCCCCTTGGCTACCAGCGTCTTGACGCTCTCGCGCAGGACCGGCCGCGACACGCCGAACATCGCGATCATCTCGGCGTCACCGGGCAGCCGCGTCCCCTCCGCATAGCGGCCAGCGATGATATCGACGCCGATCGAGCGGGCCACCTCCGCATGATTGGAGTGGGCCCGCCGCGTCGGGATGACGACGATGCGCGAGGTCATGAGGTTGCTCCTGCACTCTTCCTCACCGGCCGTCGTGCCAGCGCGACCAGTCCCTGCTGCAAGGCGATGAAGGCGAACAGCAGAATGCCGGTCGCGATCTTGGTCCACCAGCTCGACAGCGTGCCGTCGAAATTGATGTAGGTCTGAATCAAGCCCTGGATCAGCACGCCGAGGAAGGTGCCGATCACCGATCCCTGGCCGCCCGTGAGCAGCGTGCCGCCGATCACGACGGCCGCGATGGTATCCAGCTCGACGCCGACCGCGGAGAGCGAATAGCCGGCGCTGGTGTAGAAGGAGAAGACAATGCCGGCGATGCCAGCGAGCAGGCTCGACAGCATGTAGATCTTCACCGTCATCTTGCCGACCGCAACGCCCATCAGGCTCGCGGTGGCCCGGCTGCCGCCGAGCGCATAGACATTGGCGCCGAACCGGGTGAGATGCAGCAGCAGGGCGCCGCCGATCACGATCACCAGCATGATGATCGCGATGGCCGTCAGCCGTCCGCCGCCGGGCATCCGCAGCGCGAAGTCCGACACGGTCGAGTAGACCGGCGCTGTGATCGGCACCGATTCCGTCGAGAGCAGGAAGCTCGCACCGCGCGCGAGGAACATGCCGGCGAGCGTGACGATGAAGGGCGGCAGGTCGAAGACATGGATCACGGCACCCATTGCAGCCCCGAACCCTGCCGAAAGCAGGAGGATGGCGGTGAAAGCGACCAGCGGCGGCACGCCCCAGCGCTCGATAGCCAGCGCCACGAACACGGTCGTGAAACCGATCACCGAGCCGACCGAAAGATCGATGCCGCCGGAGATGATGACGAAGGTCATGCCGGTCGCGACGATGCCGAGAAAGGCGTTGTCGGTGAGGAGATTGCCGACCACGCGGGTTGAGGCAATGTTGGGGAATTGCATCGCGCAGAGCGCAAAGCCGGCGACCAGCACGATGGCGGTGATGAGGACGGGCGGCAGGCCTTTCATGCTTTGGACCTCCGCAGTCGCGCGGCTGTCCCGGCAATGCCGGCGAATTTCGGCGATTGCAGCAAGAGCACCGCGAGCACCACCACCGCCTTGACCAGCAAATTGAACTCCGGCGGATAGCCGGACAATAAGATGCCGGTGTTCATGGTTTGGATGATCAGCGCACCCAACACGGCCAGTACCAGGCTGAAGCGGCCGCCGAACAGCGAGGTGCCGCCGATCACGACCGCGAGGATGGCGTCGAGCTCGAGCCAGAGGCCGGCATTGTTGGCATCCGCACCCATGATATCAGCGGCTGCAATCACGCCGGCGAGCGCGGCACAGACGCCGCACCAGACATAGACCGACAATATCATGGCGCGCGTGCCGACGCCGGCGAGCTCGCTCGCCCGCGCATTGCCACCGGTCGCCTCGATCAGCAGCCCCAGCGCCGAGCCGCGCACCACCGCGCCGGTGAGGATCAGCATGCCCAAGGCGATCGCGACCGGCACCGGCAGGCCGAGCACAGCGCCATTGCCGAGCCACACCAAATCGGGCGAGGAGAAAGTTACGATGCGCCCCTCGGTAATCAGCTGGGCGATGCCGCGGCCCGCCACCATCAGGATCAGCGTCGCCACGATCGGCTGCATGCCGAGCACGGCGACGAGGAAGCCGTTCCAGAGGCCGCAGACGAGTCCGGCACCAAGCGCAGCCCCCAGCACGATGGGCAGACCATGGCTGTCGGCGAGGCTCGCCGCAATCGCGCCCGAGATCGCCATGACCGCGCCAACCGACAAATCGATGCCGCGCGTGGCGATCACCAGCACCATACCGAGCGAGAGCAGCGCCACCGGCGTGCCGCGGTTGAGCACGTCGATCAGGCTGCCGAACAGCCGGCCGTCCTGAAGACGCAGGTCGAAGAATTGCGGCGACACCACGCGATCGACCGCCAGGATAACAATCAACGCGAGGATCTGGGCAAGGCCGCGGCGCGGCAACAGCGCTGTCATGCCCGCCCCTCATGCGCGATCGCGGCGCCATCGGCGGCGATGGCCGCGAGAATGTTGCCGACGTCGATCGCCTCGCCCGCGAGCTCCTCGACATGGGCGCGGTCGCGCAGCACCACGACGCGGTCGGAATAGGTCACGATCTCATCGAGCTCAGAGGAGATCACGAGCAGTGCCAGCCCGTCGTCGCAGAGTTCACGGATCAGGCGGATGATCTCGGCATGCGCGCCGACATCGATGCCGCGGGTCGGCTCGTCCAGCACCAGCAGGCGCGGCGAGGTCGCAAGCCAGCGCGCCAGCAGCACTTTCTGCTGATTGCCGCCGGAGAGCAGGCCGACCGGGCGTTCGGCATCTGCCGGGCGGATGTCGAGCATCTTGACGTAACGACGTGCGATCTCGTCCTGCTCGCGGCGCGACAGCGGCCGATGCAGCCCGCGCTTGGCCTGGAGCGCGAGCACGATGTTCTCGCGCACGCTGAGCTCGGCGACGATACCGTCGGTCTTGCGCTCCTCCGGGCAATAGCCAAAGCCGTGGCGGACACCGTCGCGCGGCGACTGGAGCCGCACCGGTGCGCCCTCCACCTTCGCCTGGCCGCGATCGGCGCGTTCGGCACCGAACACCAGCCGCGCCGTCTCGGTCCGGCCCGAGCCGAGCAGGCCGGCGAGACCAACGACCTCACCATGGCGCAGCTCGAGATTGAACGGCGCGACGTAGCCGGCTTTGCCGTAATTCTCGAAGCTCGCGCAGATCTCGCGCGCTCTGTGCTCAGTGGCAGACGCCCGCGCGCTGGTGGTCTCGGCCAGCTCGCGGCCGAGCATCATCCGGATCAATTCCAGCCGCGGCAGCGAAGCGGTTTCGCGCTCGCCGACCAGGCGACCGTTGCGCAAGACGGTGACGCGGTCAGAAATCTCGTAGACCTGGTCCAGGAAGTGGCTGACAAAGACGATACCGATGCCACGTTTGGCGAGCTGGCGCATGATGCCGAAAAGGATGTCGACCTCGTGGCGGTCCAGGCTCGCGGTCGGCTCGTCCAGGATCAGCACGCGCGCGGAGAGATCGACGGCCCGCGCGATCGCGGTGACGTGTTGCACGGCGACAGAATAGCTGCCGAGCGGCGCGGCGACATCGATGTCGAGGCCAAAGTCCGCCAGCAAGGCGTTGGCGCGGCGACGCATCTCGCCCTCGCGGACAATGCCGAAACGCATCGGCTGGCGGTCGAGAAACAGATTTTGCGCCACCGAGAGGTTCGGCAGCAGGTTGACTTCCTGGTAGACGGTGGCGATGCCGGCCTGAAGCGCCGCCTTGGCCGAGCGCGGCGCGACCTCTTCACCGCCGAGCCTGACGATGCCGGTATCGCGCGGGAACACGCCGGTCACCGCCTTGATCAGCGTGGATTTGCCGGCGCCGTTCTCGCCGAGCAGCGCATGGATCTCGCCGGCGCGAAGCGTGAAGTCGACCTCCTGCAACGCTCGCACAGCACCGAAGCTTTTGCTGATCCCGCGCACCTCCACAAGGGCCGGAGCAGGATCGGGGCTGTTTTCCATGACAACGTCACTCCCGGCAATGCCCGCTAACAATGCGGTCACCCAGCCTATTCGTTCGCGCAGCAGATTCGAAGGGCGCGGTCGGACCGCAAGACGCGGTCCGACCGGCATCCGCCTCAGTAACCGAGGCCCTTCTTGCTGTCGTAGATCTTCTGCGGATCGTCGGCGGCGGTATAGAGCTTGGATTCGGTCTGGATCCACTTCGGCGGAACCGTGCCCTTGTCCTTGAACGCCGCAATCGCATCGAGCGCGGGGCCGGCCATGTTCGGCGTCAGCTCGACAGTCGCATTGGCCTCGCCGGCGGCCATCGCCTTGAAGATGTCGGGGACCGCATCGATGGAGACGGTGAGGATCTCCTTGCCGGGCTTGAGCCCGGCTTCCTTCATCGCCTGGATCGCGCCGACCATCATGTCATCATTATGCGCGTAGACCGCGCAGATCGACTTGCCGCCGCCTTCGGCCTTGATGAAGCTCTCCATCACCTCCTTGCCCTTGGCGCGGGTGAAGTCGCCGGTCTGGCTGCGCACCACCTTCAGGTTCGCATGCTTGGCGATGGCGGTGTCGAAACCCTTCTTGCGGTTGGCGGCGACGCTCGCGCCGACCGTGCCCTGCAATTCGACGATGTTGCAGGCTTTCGTCCCCACAGTCTTGGCCAGCCAGTCGCCGGCCACCTCGCCTTCGTGCACGCTGTCGGAGGTGACAGCGGTGAGATAAAGATCCTTGCCCGAGGGATCGATGTCACGGTCGAGCAGCACGACCGGGATCTTGGCCTCCTTGGCTTCCTTCAACACCGAATCCCAGCCCGTCGAGACGACAGGCGCAAGGAAGATCGCATCGACATTCTGCGCGATGAAGGAGCGGATCGCCTTGATCTGGTTCTCCTGCTTCTGCTGCGCGTCGGCGATCTTGAGATTGACCTTTCGCTTGGCGGCTTCCTGCTTGGAGACCGAGGTCTCGGCCGCGCGCCAGCCGGATTCCGACCCGATCTGCGAGAAGCCGATGGTGAGCTCGGCGGCATTCGCCGGCAGGGCGAGCAGCAACGCGGTCGTGGCGCTGGCCGCAAAGAGGGCTTTGAGGGTCATCAGGCGTGTCTCCTAAGATGTTTATTTGGGGGCGCCGATTGGTAGCATGGCACCCGCAGGCCAGCCTTCGAGCCGGCGACAGGCACTATTTCACGGAAACCCAGCGCCGTATAGTCATATTATTTTACTATTGAGGTGAAAGGAGGAGGGATGCGGGCTTCGCGCAGACGACACGCTCAGCGGGATTTTGTTCCGGCGATACAACGGGAAGATGAAGGAAATTATACGGCTCGGCTGCCGCCGCCGGGCTGGTGCGGACCATCCACGCCTGACCCAGCGGGACAAAGGACGTGGATGCCCGGGACAAGCCCGGGCATGACGACCTTCTGCAAATTCGCTTATGCGAAATTGAAAACGCAGGGACGCTAAATCAGCTTCCGCTGCGCCAGGTTCTTCATCAGCGCACCGATTCCAAACGTCCACGGCTCGCACTCGTCGCTGGTGCGCATGCGGTTGACGAGCTTGCCGAGCTGGGGCGCGGCGATCGTGACGATGTCATCGCGCTTGTGGGTGAAGCCCTGTCCCGGCGCATCCCGGTCCTCGACGGGAGCGAACATCGTGCCGAGGAACAGCACGAAACCATCTGGATATTGATGCACCTTGCCGATGGTCTGTTCGACGAGATCTGTCGGATCGCGGCTGATCTTGCTGATCGAGGAATGGCCGTTGAGGACGAAACCGTCCTGTCCCTTGACGTTCAGACTTATGTCCAGCTTGCGCGCATCGTCGAGCGAGAACGTATCGTCGAACAGGCGCAGCAGCGGGCCGATCGCGCAGGAGGCGTTGTTGTCCTTGGCCTTCGACAATAGCAGCGCCGAGCGGCCCTCGAAGTCACGCAGGTTCACGTCGTTACCGAGCGCGCCGCCGACGATTTTGCCGCGGCTCGAGACGAACAGCACAAGCTCCGGCTCGGGGTTGTTCCAGGTCGATTTCGGATGCAGGCCCGCATCCATGCCGGTGCCGACCGACGACAATGTCGGCGCCTTGGTGAAGACCTCGGCATCAGGACCGATGCCGACCTCGAGATACTGGCTCCAGGCGTTCTGGTCGATCAGCACCTGCTTCAGATGCATCGCCTGGTCGGAGCCGGGCTTGAGCTTCGAAAGATCATCGCCGATCAGGCGCGTCACTTCTTTGCGGATCGCTTCGGCCGAAGCCGGATTGCCCTTGGCGCGCTCCTCGATCACGCGCTCCAGCATCGAGATCGCAAAGGTGACGCCGGCGGCTTTCAGAGTCTGGAGGTCGACGGGGGCAAGCAGCCACGGTTTTTGAGGATCGCGCTGGTCCGGCGGCGTATTGGTGACGATCGCCTCGAGATCGCCGATCCTCTCACCCTTGGCCGCCCTAAGCGCGTTGGCTGGATCGTCCGCTTCGCAAAGCGTACTGATGGTGGGAAACTCTGCGGTAACATCGAAGACGCCGTCATCACGTATAGCGACGACGGCGGGGCCATTCACCTGCGGGAGCCAGACGCGGCCGGCCAGCGTTCCCCGCGTACCGTCCTCGGGGAGAAGGTCTTTAACCGTCAATGTCGTCATGGCCGCGTCCTCGCTGTTTTCGGATCGGCCGCGTTGAACGCTGGCCGGTCACATTAGCGAAGACCAATAAACGTCTGGCGCGGGATGTCCAGAGAGGCGGCACGCGCTGTCACTTGAACCAATGCACCAGTGCAATGCTGATGCCAAGCAACAGCATCAGCGACAGCGTCACGGCTGCTGTCACCCTGCCCCCGACATTCGCCAACACGCGCACGTCGACGCCGAGGCCGAGGGCCGCCATGGAGACCACGGTGAGAAAGGCGGTGATCTTCGTCACCGGTCCGACCACCGTGGCCGGCACGATCTCCAGGGAGCGCAGGGTCGCCAGCGCGAGGAAGCCGAGGATGAACCACGGCACAAGCCGAAAGAAGCCGACATTGGTCTTCTTGGCATCGCTATGCCAGCGCGAGGCAACCAGCGAGAGGCCGACGACGACCGGCCCAAGCATCAATACGCGCATCAATTTCACGAGCGTGCCGATTTGCGTGGAGACGAGTCCGGCCGGCACCGTCGCCGCCAGCACCTGCGGGACCGCATAAACGGTCAGGCCGGCGAGAATGCCATATTGAGTGGCCGATAATTGCAGAAGCGGAATCAACAGCGGCAGGCCCAGCACCATCATCACGCCCAGGATGGCAGTGAAGGAGATGGAGGATGCGATCTCGTCGTTGTTGGCACCGATGATCGGCGCCACAGCCGCAATCGCCGAATTGCCGCAGATCGAGTTGCCGCAGGCGATCAGGATCGACAGCCGTGTCGACAGTCCGAGCATGCGGCTGAGCCCGAAGGAGACGCAGAGCGCGATCACGACGACGGCCGCGATTGACGCGAGCAGCGCGATGCCCGAGGCGGCAATGGCGGCGAAACTGATGGAGGCCCCCAACAGCATGACCGCGACTTCGAGGAGCTGTTTGGCGCTGAAGGCGATGCCGGCCTGCCAACGCGGCGCGGGCTTCCAGAAGCTGCGCAAGGCCATCCCGAGCAGGATCGCCATCACCAGCGCCTCGACATAAGGATGCTCGAAGACGCCGAGTTCCGCCCGCTCGAGCAGGGCCGAGACACCGGCGACTAGAACGCAGAGGAGAATGCCGGGAATCAGTGCCGCAATACGGCTCGCGGCGGTGGCCGGTTTGGCATCGGCCGGGCTGGATGCTTGATTCTGCGACACAAATCTCTCCCAGAGGAGAAAGATTTATACGCAGCGCGCTTCCGTTGGGGAATAAGCTTTCGACATATCAGGCCCGAGGGAAGTTCTATCCTCAGCCCGGAATATTCTATCCTCAGCCCGAAATAATCGACCCTAGAAGATCAGGCTCTTGGCCAGCGAAGCGACGCGGCTGAAGCCGTCATAGATGCCGGGCTCGAAGAAGGCAGCGCGGGCAAGCACGATACCCGCAACCAGCGACCAGAACAGACCGGTGCCGGCCCGCAGCAGGAGCTTTGACGTACGCGACCGCGGCTGGGTGTCCGTCGCGGACACCAATTGCTCGCCGAAGGGTTCAAATCCGGTACGTTCCATGGCTCTGGCCAACCCATCAAATTCTGATGGGAATGTCGTCTTTTCGGCCCCAAACGGCAATGGAAGCGATTGGCGTTTTTGCCCTCCGGAGGAAAAACTCCTTCCGTTCGATAACCCCGGCACAATAGTTTTCTTCTTCGGCCTATTGAGACACTGGCGGTCCGGCCTACAGGGCCAGATACCTGCGCCGGATCGCCTCATTGGCCTTCAGCTCGTCGATTCCGGCGGCATAGACGATCTGGCCCTTGTCGATGATCGTGGCGTGGCTCGCCAGCCCCAGGCAGAAATGCATGTTCTGCTCGGCGATCAGCACCGTCGATCCGAGCGAACGGAGCTGCCGCAACAATTCACCGATCCGCTGCACGATGATCGGCGCGAGGCCCTCGCTCGGCTCGTCGAGCAGCAGGAGCGCGGGATTGCCCATCAGCGTGCGCGCGATCGCGAGCATCTGCTGCTCGCCGCCCGAGAGACGTCCGGCGATGCGATTGCGCAGCGGCTCCAGAAGCGGAAAGACCTCGTAGATGCGTTTGATCGGCCACTCGTCCTGGCCCTGCGGTCCCTTCTTCCTCCCGATGACGAGATTGTCCTCGACCGTGTGCTCCGGAAAGATCTGGCGGTCCTCCGGCACGAAGCCGAGGCCGGCGCGCGCGATGGTGTGCGGCTTCAGGCCCGAGATCACCGCGCCGCGCAGGTTGACCCTGCCCCTCCGCGGCGGCGCCAGCCCCATGATCGCCTTCATAGTCGTCGATTTGCCGGCGCCATTGCGGCCCAAGAGCGCCATGGTCTCGCCTTGCCGCACCGACAGGTTGACGCCGAACAGGATCTGGCTGGTGCCGTAATAGACGTCGAGATCGGCGACTTCGATGACGGCTGCGTTCATGCCGCAGCTCCCGCATGCTCGGTGCCCAGATAGGCCTCGATCACCGCGCTGTTGCTCCGGATCTCGTCGGGCGTGCCGGTGGCCAGGATGCGGCCGTAGCAAAGCACGACGATTTTTGGCGCGATCTTGAACACGATGTCCATGTCGTGCTCGATGAAGACGACCGTAATTTTCTGCGTCTCCCAGAGCTCACGCACCTTGTCGATCATGCGCCAGCGCTCCTCCGGGCCCATCCCGGCGGTTGGCTCGTCCAGCAGCAGCACCTTTGGATCGAGCACCAGCGCGAGCGCGATGTCGAGCAGCTTCTGATCGCCGTGCGAGAGCGTCGCGGCGGTGCGATGGCGTTTGCCGGCGAGGCCCAGCAGCTCCATCACATGCTCAGCACGGTCGCGCATCTCCGGCAGCGGAAAGCGCTTGTGCAGCACCGCCGAGGTGCGCTGGTCGGCACTGACGGCGGCAAGCATGGTCTCCTGCACCGTGAGCGATTTGAAGATGCTGGCAACCTGGAAGGCGCGGCCGATACCGTGGCGCACGATCTCCGGTGGCGAGCGGCCGGCGAGATCGACGCCGTCGAGCAGCACCTGGCCGGAATCCGGCCTCAAGGCGCCGGTGATCAGGTTGAAGAAGGTGCTCTTGCCGGCGCCGTTCGGGCCGATTACCGCGGTCAGCGAGCCGTCCGGAAAGTCGAGCGAGACGTCGTTGGTCGCCTTCACGCCGCCGAACGATTTTGCGAGGTTGCAGATCTCGAGCATTGCTAGCGCCCCTCGCCTGCGTCGCGCCGCTGCGCAAACCATTCGGCGGCGAAATCCAGGAGACCTTTGCGCAGGCCCAGCGCGAAGAACAGGATGACGACGCCAAGCACGATGCCGTGATACTCGGTGAAACGTGTGACGGTATCGTTGAGCAGAAGCAGCAGCACGGTGCCGACCATCGGCCCGAGGAAGGTCGACACACCGCCGAGCATGTTGATGAAAATGCCCTCGCCCGAGATCGTCCAATAGGCGAATTCCGGATAGGCGCCGGACACGAACAGCGCCATCACCATGCCGCCCATCGACGCGAACAAAGCCGCCAGCACGAACACGGTGAGCTTGGCGCGCCAGACGTCGATGCCAAGGAAGCTCGCGCGCGCGGCGTTGTCGCGGATCATGCGCAACGTGTAGCCGAACGGTGATTGCGCGATCTGGCGCATCGCGAGCAGGCCAAGGATCAGCAGCGCGCAGCTCGCGACATAGAGATGGACGTGGTTGGCAAGGTCAATGCCGAGGAACGGCGGCCGCGGAATGCCGCCGCGCAGACCCTGGTCGCCGCCGGTGAAGGAGGCCCAGGACAATATGGTCGAGTGGATCAGCATCTGGAATGCGAGCGTCACGAAGGCGAAGTAAGTCTCCTTCAGCCGCACGCAGATGGCGCCGATGATCGCGGAGACTATTGCGGTGATCGCCAGCGTCGCGACGAAGGCGACGGGAATCGGCACGCCGAGCTTCTGCATGATGAGGCCAAAACTGTAGGCGCCAAGCCCGAAGAACATGCCGTGGCCGAACGAAGTCAGGCCGGTATAGCCGACCAGCAGATTGAGCGACGTCGCAAACAGGCCGTAGGCCGAGCAGCGGATGACGAAATCGAGCAGCGCCTTGCTGCCGGTGAAGAGCGGCAGGCTCGCCAGCACGGCAAGGGCGATCAGCGCGATCAGGACGTCACGGTAGCGCCGCAGTACGGCACCGCTGCGCACCGGCGCCAGCGTTTCGGCGCGACCGGCCTCGAGCTCGGTCATGCCGCCTCCCTGCCGAACAGGCCGGTAGGTTTGGAGACCAGCACGATCACCATGAAAAGATACATCAGGCCTTCCGTAAACAGGGGAAAGCCGAGCGAGCCGAACGAGCGGATCAGCCCGAGCAGCAGCGCGCCGATCAGCGCGCCCAGGATCGAGCCCATGCCGCCGATCACGGTGACGATGAAGGACTCGATCAGCACGGAAAATCCCATGCCCGGCGTCAGCGACCGCACAGGAGCCGCCAGCGCGCCGGCAAGACCCGCCAGCATGCCGCCGAGCGCGAACACGCCGCCATAGATCAGGCCGGTGTTGATGCCGAGCGCCGAGACCATGCCGGGATTGTGCGCGGCCGCGCGGATCACCTTGCCGATGCGGCTGCGCGACAATCCGATGCCGAGCACGACGGCCGCAAGAAGCGCGACACCGATCAGCAACAGATAATAAGGCGGCACCACGCCACCGGCGATGAATAGCGGCATCACCTGGAACGCGGACGGCATGCCCATCGATTTGAACTCCGGTCCCCAGATGATGCGCACGACATCGTCGAAGATCAGCACGAAGGCATAGCAGACGAGCAGCTGCATCAGCACGTCGGCGCCGTAGACGCGGCTCATGAAGACGCGCTCGAAGATCAGGCCGAGGATCGCGGTGCCGGCCGCGCCCGCCAGCATGGCGAGCGCAAAACTGCCGGTGAGCTGATAGGCCGTCATCGCGAAGTAGGCGCCGAACATGTAGAAGGCGCCGTGGCTGAAATTGACGACCTTGAGCACACCGAAGATCAGGGTCAGCCCGACCGCGACGAGAAACAGAAGCATGCCGATGATGAGGCCGCTGGTGGTTTGCGTCACCAAGCAGGCGGAGCTGGCGAGGCAGCCGGCGAGCGCGTCGAGATCCACGAGAGCACTTTCATTGCGGCGCGCCTGACACGGCGCGGAAAACGAAAACGGCGGAGAGGGTCATCCCTCTCCGCCGCGGCGTCAGGTGTAGCCCTTGCTCTTCTTCCATTCGGCCTCCAACTCGAAGATGGTCTTCCAGTCGCCGGCCTTGACCTCCGGGACATAAGGCTCCTGCGGGATGGTGGTGCCCCAGCCGATGGCGTAGCCGACCAGGGTGTGGTCGTCGCCGCGCATTGTCACAGTGCCGTCGGCGCCGAACGGGCACCTGATGGTGAGGCCCTTCAGCACCTCCGCGATCTTCTTGCCGTCGGCGGAGTTCGCCTTTTTCGCGGCTTCACTGAGGAACATCACCGCGGTGGCGTTCTGCCACGACCAGTTGGTCGGATATTCGTTGTACTTGGCCTTGTAGGCATCCCCCCAGGCTGCGTTCTCCGGCGTGGCCGGGAACGTCTTGATGTAGCGATTACCGGAATGGATGCCCTTCGGCAGGTTCTTCACCACCGTGAGCGCTGTGTAGTCGGCCATGTTGACTGCGAACACCTCCATCTGGCTGAACATCGCGTAGATGTTGGCTTGGTCGATGTAGGAGGTGAGATCGCCGCCCCAGAGGCAGGAATACAGCGCCTGCGGCTTGGCCTGGAGGATCTTCGTCACCACTTCGGTGTAGTCGGGCTGGAACAGCTTTGGCCAGGACTCGCTGACGATTTCGACGTCGGGCGCAAAGCGCTTCAGATACAGCGTGAACTCTCCGGTGGTATCGCGGCCGTAGGCGTAGTCGGGCGAACACGTCGCCCACTTCTTCAGGCGCTTGGCTTTCGCGATCGAAGCGGCATAGCTGCCGCCGACGATGGAATCGTGGATGCCCTGGCGCACGCAGCGGAACGCATTCGGGATGTGCTGCTTGGGATCGGCCGTCAGCGAAGATGCTTCCGAGCAGGTGTGGACGCAGAGCACGCCGAGATCGCGCGCGACTTCATGCACCGCGAACGATCCGGAGGACGCCTCGCCGTCGAGCAGCAGTTCGCAGCCGTCGGTGTTGACGAGTTCGCGCGCGACGCGGGCGGCTTCCTGCGGCTGGCCCTTGGAGTCGCGGATCACCATCTCGATGTGCCGGCCGGCGAGGCCGCCGGCGGCGTTGACCTTCTCGACCTCGAGCATCACCGCATTGCGCGAGGACGTGCCGAGCTGCGCGACACGGCCCGACAGGATCGTCGGCATGCCGATCTTGATGGTCTTGGCTTGCGCACGCGCCACCCAGGGCGCGGCAAACGTGATCGCGCCGGCGCCCATCAGCGCCAGCGTGGAACGGCGGCTGATGCCCGGCGTGCGGGTTCTCGTCATTTTCCCTCCCTCTTTCGGGTCGGCGTGTCCTGATCCCTGCCGGAGATCGTCTCGTCTCCGTGATCCCAAGGATTTCAGAGGGTGGGGGGTGACGTCAAGCCAAAGATGAATTACGAGTCAGAATTCATCAAGGGAGGAAGTGAGGTCGGTAACCGGCCCAAAACCCGGCAAATGATCAACCTTTCGAGCTTCATCGCCTTCCATGCCCGGGGCACGCCGGACCGGCCCGCGCTGAAATACCGCGGTGAGGAGATCGCTTACGCGATGTTCGACGCGCGCATCCGGCAGGTCGCCGGCTGGCTCGCCGCGCAGGGCATCGGTGCCGGCGATGTCGTCGCCGTGCTGATGAAGAACAGCGCGGCATTCCTGGAGCTCGTCTTCGCCACCAGCCATCTCGGCGCGGTGTTCCTGCCGATCAATTTTCGCTTGTCCCGCAACGAGGTCGACTACATCGCCAGCAATGCCGGCGCGCGCCTTCTGATCGCCGACGAGGAATTGGCTGCGAATGCAGCGGGCGCGAACATCGTCGTGCTGAACGAGACCGCGCAGCAGAGCGTCACCCATCTCGCAGGCAACACGACCGCTGCGCCGATGCATGTGCGCCAGCCCTCCGACCTGATGCGGCTGATGTACACATCTGGCACGACAGACCGCCCCAAGGGCGTGATGCTCACTTACGATAATTTCTACTGGAAGTCGGCCGACCAGACGATTGCGCTGGCCTTAAGCGCCGATACGCGTCTTCTCGTCATCGGTCCGCTCTATCACGTCGGCGCGCTCGACCTGCCAGGCATCGCAGTGCTCTGGCATGGCGGATTCATTCGCATCGAGCGCAATTTCGAACCGGAGGCGGCGCTTGCTTCTATCGCAGAAGACAAGCTCAACGCTGCCTGGTTCGCGCCCGTCATGACCACCGCGATGCTCACCTGCCCCACCCGCGACCGCTACGACGTCTCCAGCCTGCAATGGGCAATCGGCGGCGGCGAGAAGACGCCGGAGGCACGCATCCGCGCCTTCGCCGAATATTTCCGCAATGCGCGCTACATCGACGCCTATGGACTCACCGAGACCGTCGGCGGCGACACCTTCATGGAGAAAGGTCGCGAGATCGAGAAGATCGGCTCGACCGGTCGCGCCATTGCCCATGTCGAGATCGAAATCCGCGACGAGAACGGCAACAAGCTGCCGCCGAACGTCAATGGCGAGATCTGCCTGCGGGGTCCGAAGATCACGCGCGGCTATTGGAGGGATCCGGAGAAGACGGCGTCCGCCTTCTTCGGCGGCTGGTTCCGCAGCGGCGACGTCGGCTATCTCGACGACGAGGGCTTCCTCTACCTGACCGACCGCAAGAAGGACATGATCATCTCCGGTGGCGAGAACATCGCCTCCTCCGAGGTCGAGCGCATCATCTACGATTTGCCCGAAGTGCGCGAAGTCGCGGTGATCGGCCTGCGCGATGCGCGCTGGGGCGAGCGGCCGGTCGCGGTTGTCGTACTGACTGAGGGCGCGAGCCTCGACCTCGCTGCCCTCACCGAGCATTGCCGCGCGCGGCTGGCGAGTTTCAAGGTGCCGAAACAGCTGGTCATCCGCGGCAGCCTGCCGCGCAATCCGTCAGGCAAGATCCTCAAGCGCGTGCTGCGCGCCGAGTTGGAGACCTCCGAATGACGCAAGCGACTGCAAAGGTTACCAAGCTGAACCGAATCGAGCGCAACGCCTGGACCAAGCAGAAGATCTTTGAGGCTGCCACGAAAGTCGTCGGCAAGCATGGCTATGCCGAGGCCTCGGTCGCGCGCATCACCGAAGAAGCCGGTGTCGCGCAGGGTACCTTCTACAACCATTTCGATAACCGCCAGGAACTGCTCGACCAGCTCCTACCAAAAATCGGCCTCGACATGGTCGAGTTCATCCGCGTCCGCACCGGCAATGCGCACGCGGCGCGGCAGGAGATCGAGCGCTTTGCCGCCTTCTTCGACTTCATCCGCGAGGTGCCTGAATTCTTGCGCATCCTCAACGAGGCCGAGTTCTTCGCGCCCATCGGTTACCAGAAGCACCTCGACAACATCTCGACCGCTTATGTGCGCATTTTGCGCCGCGCACGGCTTGCCGGCGCGATCGAAGATTACAGCAACGAGGAGTTCGAGGCCATCGTTCACATGCTGATGGGCGCGCGCGGCTATCTCAGCCGCCGCTACTCCTATTTGGGAGGCGGCGTCACCGCTGTGCCCGATCACGTCTTCTCCGCCTATCGCAAGCTGATGACGCGCGGCCTCTTCAGGGCCTGCGGAGATCAGGACACGCCATGAACATCGAATCTCCGCACAAACCGCTCGACCTCGCCTCCGCAATCGCCGAGGGCGATATCCGCTGCCTTCTGATGGTGCTGGTGCACATGACCGGCGACGAAAAGTGGCTCGAACCGCCCTATCTGCCCAAACGCGACATCCGCCTCATTCCCGATCCCGAGGCCGGCGTGCGCCGGGAGATTCAGGACGAGATCCGCACCGCCGTGGTCAGGCTCTTCGCCAATGGCACGCCAAAACCCGTGATCACCGATCCGGGCGAGGAGCTGCTGCTGAGGATGATGCGCGCTTGCCTCGGCGAGAATGTCGCGCCGGAATATGCACCTTTGATGCGCGAGGAGATGGGTTTTGTCCCGCGCGAGGCGCGCTGGACGAAGCGCCCCTCCGACGAAAAGCTTGCCGACCAGCATGTGCTGATCGTCGGCGCCGGCGTCTGCGCCATCGCGCTCGGCGTGGCACTCGGCCATCTCGGCATCCCCTACACCATCGTCGAGAAGAATGCCGAGCTCGGCGGCACCTGGTGGATCAACCGCTATCCCGGCTGCGGCGTCGACACGCCGAACCACTCCTATTCCTACTCTTTCGGCTCGCGCAACGCATGGACGCGCTATTTCTGCCAGCGTGAGGAGCTACTCGGCTATCTGCAGAAGGTCGCGGACGAATACGGCATTCGCAAGCATCTGCGCGTCAACACCGAGCTGACCTCATCACGCTGGGATGAAGAAAGGCAACGCTGGATTTCGACGCTCAAGACCGAGAACGGCGCGGAGACTTTCGAATCCACCGCGCTGGTCTCGGCCATCGGCCAGCTCAACGATCCCTCGCGCGCCCGCTTCAAAGGCGAAGAAGAGTTCAAGGGCACGATCCTGCACTCGGCACTATGGTCCGACGAAATCAACATCGAGGGCAAGCATGTCGCCGTGATCGGCACCGGCGCGACCTCGATGCAGCTGGTGCCGTCGATCGCCACCCGTGTGGCCTCAGTCATCGTCTACCAGCGCAGCGCGCAATGGGCGCGGCCGGTGAAGGGCTATGCCGATCCGATCAGTGACGGCGCGCGCTGGCTGCTGGCGCACCTGCCGTTCTATGTGCAGTGGTACCGCTTCAACATGTTTTGGCGCTATGGCGATGGCCTCCTGCCCTTCCTGCGCAAGGACCCGGCCTGGCCGCATCCCGAACGCGCCGTCAACAAGGGCAATGACCGGCACCGCCAGGAGCTGACCGACTTCATCCTGTCCGAGCTGAAAGATCGACCCGACCTGATCGAAAAATGCGTGCCGACCTATCCGCCTTACGGCAAGCGCATTCTGCTCGACAACAACTGGTTCAAGACTTTGACGCGGGACAATGTCGAACTCGTCACCGACGCAATCGACCATTTCGACCGGGACGGCATCGTCACCGCCGACGGCACACACCGCCACGCCGACATCATCGTGGTCGCGACCGGCTTCAAGGTCACCGAGATGGCGGCGCGCCTCAACATCAGCGGCCGCGACGGCAAAGATTTGCGCGATGCCTGGGCCAACGACAATCCGACGGCATTTCTCGGCCTCACCGTGCCGGGCTTCCCGAATTTCTTCTGCATGCTCGGTCCCAATTCCGGTCCTGCCCACGGCGGCAGCGTCATCTTCCAGTCGGAGTGCCAGAGCCGCTACATCTCCGCCTGCCTCGCCGACATGATCGAGCGAGATATCGCGGCCATCGAGGTTCGCCAGGACGTGCTCGATGACTATCTCCGCAAGGTCGATGCCGAGCACGAGGCCATGATCTGGACCCATCCCGGCATGAGCACGTATTACCGGAATGCAAGCGGCCGCGTATTCTCCGCGATGCCGTGGCGGTTCGTAGACTACTGGCGCATGACCCACGATCCGGATCTGAGGCAATACAAGCTGACGAAAGCGTGACCCTCCTGCGGAGGCAGATTAGGCGTCAGCGCAACCACTTCCCACGTCGTCATTGCGAGCGTAGCGAAGCAATCCAGAATCGTTCCTCGGAGACACTCTGGCTTGCTTCGCTGCGCTCGCAATCAGAAAACCACTCAGGCCGCCAGCCCAGACTCCACCGGAGCGAATTCCAGCCCCAGACTCTCCGCCACCGCTTTGTTCGTAATCCGGCCGCGATGCACGTTGAGGCCGTTGCGCAAGTGCGGATTTTCCAACACCGCGGCAAAGCCCTTGTTCGCGAGCATCAGGCCGAACGGCAGCGTCGCATTGTTCAGCGCCTGGCTTGATGTCACCGGCACCGCGCCCGGCATGTTGGCGACGCAATAATGCACCACGCCGTCGACCTCATAGGTCGGCTCCACGTGCGTAGTCGGATGCGATGTCTCGAAACAGCCGCCCTGGTCGATCGCGACGTCGACCAGCACCGCGCCCGGCCGCATCGATGTCAGCATCGCGCGCGTGACGAGCTTCGGCGCGCTGGCACCCGGCACGAGCACCGCGCCGATCACGACGTCGGCAGCGAACACCTCCTCCTCGACCGACTCGATCGTCGAGAAGCGGGTGCGCACGCGTCCGGTAAAGAGATCGTCGAGTTGGCGCAGACGAGGAATCGAGCGATCGATCACCGTGACTTCCGCACCGAGCCCTGCGGCCATCCGTGCCGCCTGCGTTCCCACCACGCCGCCGCCGAGCACGACCACCCGCGCCGGCTGCACGCCGGGAACACCGCCGAGCAGCAGCCCGCGGCCGCCAGCCGAGCGCCTGAGCGCGGCGCCGGCGGCCTCGATGGCGAGGCGGCCGGCGACTTCGCTCATCGGCGCGAGCAGCGGGAGGTGACCGCTCGCGTCCGTGACGGTCTCATAGGCAATCGCGGTGCAGCCCGAGGCAAGCAGGCCCTTGGCCTGCTCCGGGTCGGGTGCAAGATGGAGATAGGTAAACAGGACCTGGCCTTCGCGGAGCTGGGCCCATTCGCTTTTCTGCGGCTCCTTCACCTTCACGATCATGTCGGACTTGGCGAAGACGTCACGGGCGCTTTCGGCGATCGTGGCGCCTGCCCGCCGATACACGTCGTCGGAGGCGCCGATGCCGCTGCCGGCGCCGGTCTCGACCGTCACCCGGTGGCCGGCCGCGACATATTCACGAACCGCGCCCGGAGTGAGCCCGACGCGATATTCCTGCACCTTGATCTCCTTGGGCACACCGACGCGCATCTTCAGCTCCTTCCCAACGCCTTGATTCCGTTCATCATCGTAGCGATGGCGGCGGTTTGGTTTCGTGCAAATATCCGCTAGGTTCATGCCTAGCGCGCCGGTTTCCGGCGCGAAAATGCCCTTTCACGCTGGAAACGAAACCTTGGCCCTCGACCGGAAAGACCTCGCCATCCTCGCCGAACTCACGACCAATGCGCGGGCCAGCCACACCGAGCTTGCCAACAAGGTCGGACTATCGAGCACTGCGCTGGCGCGGCGGCAGAAGGCCCTGGAGGACGAGGGTTACATCCAGGCCTACCAAGCGGCGCTCGATCTTGCGCAGTTCGGCCTCACGACAACGGTGCTGGTCCGGATCGCGCTGGAGAGCCAGAGCGACGATGCGCTCAAGGCATTCGAGGCGGAGGTGGTGAAGTGCCCCTCCGTCGTGCGCTGCTTCCTGATGTCGGGCACCGACGACTACATCCTGATCGTTCTCGCCCGCGACATCCAGGATTTCGAGCGCATCCACCGTACCGAGCTGTCGCGCCTGCCGCGCGTCGCCCGGGTGCAATCGAGCTTCGCGCTGCGCGAGATCGTCAATCGCGCCGTACCGACTGTGGTGTTCGGCGAGGCGAAGCGCTAATCTCGTCCGGGCGACGGGCTAACCGGCCGGGAACCAAGCACCTCGTCATCCGTTGGGCGCTATTGGCCAGCGGCGGCAACGCATCCTCGAGTCGGCATCCAAACTTGCTCAGCTCGGCCTCTCCGCAGGGAACAGAACATGGCCGATATCACGGATCAGATCCCCGAACGCATTCCGATCAACCTTATCGTCAATGGCGTCAGGCGCACACTCGAGGTCGTGCCGTGGACCACGCTTCTGGATGCCCTGCGTGACCGTCTGGAATTGACCGGCACCAAAAAAGGCTGCGATCACGGCCAATGCGGCGCCTGCACCGTGTTAATCGACGGAAGACGGGTCAATTCGTGCCTGACGCTCGCCGTCATGAAGGATGGCGCCGAAATCACGACGATCGAAGGCCTTGCCAAGGACGGCGCCCTGCATCCCCTGCAACAAGCCTTCATCGATCACGACGCATTCCAATGTGGCTATTGCACGCCGGGACAGATTTGCTCGGCGGCCGGCCTCCTGGCCGAAGGCCACGCCAGGGGCGCCGACGAGATCCGGGAAGTGATGAGCGGAAATCTCTGCCGCTGCGGCGCCTACCCTAACATCGTGGCTGCGATCGAGCAGGCAATGAGCCGATCATGAACAACTTCCAGTATTCCCGCGCAAGCGATGTCGCCGACGCCATTCGCCTGCTGGCCGCCGATCCGAACGCGAAGCTGATTGCCGGCGGCACCAATCTTATCGACCTGATGAAGGAGAATGTCGAACGGCCCTCCCGGTTGATCGACATTTCCCGCCTGCCGCTCCGCGACATCGAGGAGACCGCCGATGGCGGCCTGCGCATCGGCGCCTTGGTGCCAAATTCGGATCTCGCCTACCATCCGCTGATCGAGCAGCGCTATCCCCTGCTCGCCAGCGCCATCTTGGCGGGTGCCTCCGCGCAACTGCGCAACATGGCCTCGGTCGGCGGCAATCTGATGCAGCGAACGCGCTGCGCCTACTTCTATGACACGACGACGCCTTGCAACAAGCGCAGCCCGGGCACCGGCTGCTCGGCACTCGATGGCCTCAACCGCAACCACGCAATCCTCGGCACCAGCTCGTCCTGCATCGCGACCAATCCATCCGACATGAGCGTGGCGCTGGCCGCGCTCGGCGCGCTCGTGCACATCGCAGGCTCGACCGGTGAGCGCACCCTCGCCCTGACCGATTTCCATCGGCTTCCGGACGACAAGCCTCATGCCGATACAAATCTCGGCAGCGGCGAGATCATCACCGCAATCGAGCTGCCGCCGCGCGGCTTTGCCAGGAACTACAGCTATCTGAAGATCCGCGACCGGCTGTCCTACGCCTTTGCCCTGGTCTCGGTCGCGGCCGCGCTCGAACTGGAGGGCAACGCAATCATCGAAGCGCGCCTGGCGCTCGGCGGCGTGGCCCACAAGCCTTGGCGAAGCCTCGAGGCCGAGGCGGCGTTGCGCGGCCAAGCGGCAACGCCGGATCATTTTGGGCGCGCCGCCGATCTGCTGCTGCAGGGAGCAACCGCTCGTTCGCATAATGGATTCAAGATCGAACTCGCGCGCCGAGCCGTCGTTCGCACGCTGATGCAGGCGACAAGCGCCACGCCGCAATCACAAGCTCACAAGAAGATCGCATGAGGGCCCGATGAACGCCTATGTCGGAACACCAACGTCGCGCGTCGACGGCCGGGCCAAGGTCACTGGCGCCGCCAAATATGCCGGCGAGTTCGCAGCAGACCGTCTCCTCCATGGCTTTGTCGTCGAGGCCACCATTCCGCGGGGACGCATCGTTCGCCTCGACAGCAGCGACGCACTGAAGGTGAAGGGCGTGGTCGACGTGCTCACCCACACGCATCGCCCGCCCCTCGCCGACAAGGACGAAGCCTGGAAGGACGAGGTGGCGCCGGAGAAGGGCTCGCCGTTCCGCCCACTCTATGACGACAGGATCAGGTTCAACGGCCAGCCGATCGCGCTGGTCGTGGCGGAGGACTGGGAAACCGCCAAATTCGCCGCAACTCGCATTCGCGTTGAATACGAGCAGGAGGCGTTTGCGACCGATCTCGAATCCGAACGCGGCACGGCTGCCAAAGTGGATCAGCCACACAAGCCGCGCGGCGACGCCGCAGCAGCGCTGACGCGGGCGGCCGTCCGTCACGAAGCGGACTATGTCATTCCGAGCGAGCATCACAACCCGATGGAGCTCTACGCGACAACGGCCGTCTGGGAGGGCAACGGCGGGCTTACAGTCTATGACAAGACCCAAGGCGTCCAGAACGTCCAGAAGTTTCTCTGCGGTGTCTTCAGAAAGAAGCCGGAAGACATCCGCGTGATCTCGCCCTATGTCGGCGGAGCGTTCGGCTCGGGCCTGCGGCCGCAGCACCAGGTGGTCCTGGCAACACTTGGTGCGCTCGCGCTGAAACGATCGGTCCGTGTCGTCCTGACACGACAGCAGATGTACAGCCTGGGCTATCGTCCCATGACCATCGAGCACGTTGCGCTCGGCGCAAAGCCCGACGGCACACTCGATGCCGTTACCCACGAAGCCATCGCCGTCACCTCGCGGTTTGAGGATTTCTCGCGCAACGATACCGGCTGGGGGGAGCAGCTCTACAAGAGTCCCAACAGCCGCCTCTCCCACAAGCTGGTCCACCTCGACCTCGCCACCCCCTGCGATATGCGCGCGCCGGGCGCGGCAACGGGCGTCTGCGCGCTCGAATGCGCCATGGACGAATTGGCCGTCGCGCTCAAGCTCGACCCGATCGAGCTGCGGCTGAAGTGCTACTCGGATCGCGACCAGAGCGGGGACCTCCCCTACACCAGCAAGCAGCTGCGCGAATGCTACGCCAGGGGCGCGGAAGCCTTCGGCTGGGCCCGGCGCAATCCCGCGCCGCGCTCCATGCGCGACGGCAAGGACCTGGTCGGCTGGGGCATGGCGACAGGCGTCTGGGAGGCGCTGCAGATGCCGGTCGCCGTTCGCATCGTTCTGACATCGAACGGCCACGCGGAGGTCTCATGCGCCGCGTCCGACATCGGCACCGGCACCTACACCATTGTGGCGCAGGTGGCGGCCGACGCTCTCGGGCTGCCGATCGAGAACATCAGCGTCAGGCTCGCCGATTCGACCTTGCCGCAAGCGCCCGTCGAGGGCGGCTCCTGGATGGCGGCGTCCAGTGCGCACGCCGTGTTGGGAGCGGCCGAAGACATTCGCCAGGAGCTCGCCCGGCTCGCCAAGGCGATGCCCGGCTCGCCGCTCGCTGACGTCGATGCCGCCACCGTCACTTTGGTCGACGGCATGATCGCCAGCAACGGCAGGAACGGCCCCGCCCTTTCGATTGCGGATGTGATGCGCCACAGCAAGCTCGAGCGGATCGAAAAGGAGAAGCTCAACCAGTTCGCGGAGGACAAGTCGCATGCCCGCAATACGCATTCCGCCGTCTTCGCCGAGGTAAAGGTCGACGAGGAGCTCGGCGTCATCCGCGTTACGCGGGTCGTGAGCGCGGTCGCGGCCGGGCGCATCCTGAACACCAAGACTGGCCGCAGCCAGATCATGGGCGGCGTGGTCTGGGGAATCGGGATGGCGCTGCATGAGGAGACGGTGATGGATCACCGCTTCGGTCGCATCATGAACGCGAACATCGCCGAGTACCACATTCCCGTGAATGCCGACATTCACGATATTGACGTCATTTTCGTCGACGAGCCCGACGACCGGATCAACAAGCTGGGTGTCAAGGGTCTCGGCGAAATCGGCATCGTCGGCGTGCCTGCGGCGATTGCGAACGCCGTCTATCATGCCACCGGCAAGCGCATTCGGCGCTTCCCGATCACGCTGGACAAGCTACTGGAGTGAGCGCCTCGCCGCACCTTTGTTCGACGCCAACGAGACCTGCTTCAACACGTTGTCGCTCGGCGCAGGAGCGACGGCGCCCCGCCTGTCACGGCTCCTCCCGGGCTTCACGACGGAAGATCGGCCGGTCTGACCTGGATGCGGTCGGCATGCAGTGACCAATGGTGCAAGGCTTGATCCTTGCAAAACCTCGCCTTGGCCCGCTCTCTGGCTTCGTCCTCGTCGGAGGCGTCGATCTCGAGCGTGCCCTGGCACACCTCGATCTGCCGGCCATACTGGCCAAGCACGTCCTTCATGAACTTGACGACATAAGTTGACATGAGACCTCCTGCCTGCCCCGGCGGCACTCTAATCCCATTTGCGCGGGATGCGGGAGAGAGATTTTGACGCGGATGAAGGCCGGGACGCGGTTTCTTCGCTCCGTCATTTCCGGGGCGGCTCGAAAGGCCGACCCCGGAAATGACGGGAAGAAAGGGTAGCTGTCCTATCCCGGCGTCACGCCGAACGCCTGCTTGAAACGCTCGGCATAATGCGGCCAGACCTCCGGATTGATGATGCGCGGCGGACGTTTCCCGTCGAGCGTCTCCAGCACCTGCTCGGCAGCGATGCGGCCCATGTTCTGGCGCGCCTCGATCGTCACGCCCGCCGTATGAGGGCTCGCCAGCACGTTGTCGAGCTGGAGCAGCGGATGCTCCGGCGGCGGCGGTTCCTTGGACCAGACGTCGAGGCCAGCGCCGGCGATGCGCTTGTCGCGCAACGCCTGGAGCAGCGCGTCCTCGTCGTGGATGAAGCCGCGCGCAGTGGTGATGAAATAGGCATGCGGCTGCATCAGCGCGAATTCGCGCACGCTGATCATGTTGCGGCTGCCCTTGTTGAGCGGACAGGAGATCGAGACGAAATCGGCGCGGCGCAGGAGCTCGTCGAGCTCGACCTTCTCCCCGCCCCGCTCAGCCATCACCTCGGCCGACAAATACGGGTCATAGGCCAGCACCTTCATGCCGAGCAGGCCCTTGCACAGCGCGGCAATCCGGCGGCCGACATTGCCGAGCCCGATGATGCCGACAGTCTTGCCCTCGACCTCGTTGCCGACGAGCTCGTTGCGGTTGACGTCGCGCTCGCGGCGCAGCCGGCGGTCCGACTGGATGATGCGCTTGGAGAGCGTCAACATCATCGCCAGCGCATGCTCGGCAACCGAATGGGCGTTGCCGCCGGACTGGTTGACGACCACGACGCCGGCGGCCGTGCAGGCCTCGACGTCGACTGGATCGAAGCCGGCGCCGTTGCTGGAGACGAGCAGCAAATTCGGCGCGCGCTTCAGGAAAGCCGCATCGACATGGAAATGCGGGGCGAGCTCGTCGCGGGCAGCGCCAACCTGGTAAACATGGGCAGCGCCGAGGAGCGGCGCATAGGCGTGTTCGGGGCTCCCGTTCTCGATGCGATCGAGCCGGACGTCAGGCCGTGCCTTGAGGATGTCGATATAGATCGGATTGGCCAAGTAATTGGAGTAGACGACACGCTTGCTGTTGACCGACATCAGGACCCTTCCGGCTCTCCAGGGATCAGCAAGGCCAGCGCAGCGCGCGCCCCTCCGTGCTTCCTCCCACTCTTTCGTTGCCCACATATGACATGGCGCTGCCAGCCACGGCAGGCCGTCTGGCGCAGATCACGGTGCCGGCTCGAACAGTTGACAATCCGGCCCGCTGCGTCAAGTTCAGCAGGGCGCCGCGACGGCCGAAGACCAATAAGCATACGACGCGGCTCAAGGGAGAACGCAATGGCGATTGCGGAGCAGCAGACCTCGCCGCAGGCGACGCAGGCGGCCGGTGAAAGAAGCTGGCACGGCATCATCCTGCACACCCTGAAGCGGAACGAGATCAGCCTCGTCCCTTACGTGCCGGATCGCGTGCTGACGCCGCTGATCAGGAACCTGCACGCCGATCCTTTCTTCACCACCTTTGCCACCGCCCGCGAGGAGGAAGCGGTCGGCATTGTCTCGGGCGCCTGGATGGGCGGCCGCCGCGGCGCGGTGTTGATGCAGACTTCGGGTTTTGCGACGCTCGCCAACGTGCTGGCCTCGCTCGCAGTGCCTTACCAGATCCCGCTGATCATGTTCGTGTCCGAGCGCGGCACGCTCGGCGAGTTCAATTACGGCCAGTCGCTGGTCTGCCGCACCATGCGCCCCGTGCTGGATTCGCTGGCGCTGGAGCATCACACCATCACCCGGCTCGATGAACTCGAATTCATCACGGACCGCTCGATCAAGCAGGCCGTCACCACGCAGGCGCCGGTGGCGCTGATCCTCAACCCGCTGCTCACCGGCGGCAAGGTGTTTGACAAGTGAGGCCGACCAAATGAGCTCAAATCTGAGTGCGCGCAACACCAAGGTGATGAACCGTTTCGACGTGACCTCGCGCCTGATCGCGAAGCTCAAGCACGAAGAAGCCGTGATCGGCGGCATCGGCAACACCAATTTCGATCTCTGGGCTGCCGGCCACCGCCCGCAGAACTTCTACATGCTGGGCAGCATGGGCCTTGCCTTCCCCATCGCGCTCGGGGTGGCGCTGGCGCAGCCCGACCGCCGCGTCTTCGCGCTTGAAGGCGACGGCTCGCTGCTGATGCAACTCGGCGCGCTCTCGACGATTGCGGCCCTGAAGCCGAAGAACCTTACGATGATCGTGATGGACAATGGCATCTACCAGATTACCGGCGCACAACCGACACCGGCCGCGCACGTCGCCGACATCGTCGCCATCGCCATCGGCTCCGGCCTCGCCAACAGCGCCTGGGCCGCGGACGAGGAGGATTTCCAGCGGCTGGTCGAGGACGCGATGACCGCTGCCGAGCCGAGCCTGATCGCCGTCCGGATCGACGACAAGCCTGGCGTCGGCACCACTCGCCGCGATCCCGTACAGATCCGGGAACGATTCATGCACGGCCTTGGCGTGCGCGAACCACTTTAACATTTCGTCATTAACTACACGTCGATCTGATAGCGGGACTATACGGCCGGTTGCAAATCTGTGCTAAGCGAGCCGCATGTCCATTTTGGTTCGTTCCTTTGCCTGGCTGCTGGCAGCCGCCGTCACATTCGCAACTCTCGGTCCACCGGGCCTGCGGCCCCATTCCGATTTCGGCCAGGACGGCGAACATGCGCTCGCCTTTGTCCTGGTGGGACTGGCCTTTGGTCTCGCCTATCGGCAGCGGCGCCTGCTGACCGCAACGGCCGCGATCGTGCTGATCGGCGTGCTCGAATTGATGCAATTTTGGGCACCCGGCCGCCATGCGCGGCTGGAGGATTTTCTGGTGGACGCGCTCACGGCCTGCCTCGGCTTTGCGCTCGCGGCCGCCGCCGATTGGGCCATGACCCGGCTTCGCACCAATTCGGTCCTGACGAGCGAAGGCCCCGCGGAGTGATGCTCCGCAGGGCCCGGTTTGTCAGCGGCTAGGTTGCGCAGATCAGTCGATGATCTTGACGACCCGGCGCGTGCGCGGCTCGACGATCACGCGGCGATCGTTCACGACCGCATAGCGATACTCCGTGTAGTTCGGCACCGGACGCAGCACCACGGTCGGCGGCAACGGCTCGCCAACCACGACGCGCTCCCGGATCACCACTGACTCATCGCGCGGAAGTCCGCCTAGAATCGCATTCGGAATTTCCAAACCGGCGCCAACGGCCGCACCGACGGTGCCGCCGACCATCGCGCCGACCGGGCCGCCGATGTCGCCGCCCGCGCGCGCGCCGTCCGCCGCGCCCTGGGCGGTCGTCGACTGAGCAAAGGCTGCACTCGACGCCAGCAGCGAGGCGGCAGCCAACGAAATCGCAAGACGGGTTTTCATGTCCTTATGTCTCCAGTGATTGTCATGCGCCTTCAACCGCGGGGCCGGAGCATTGTTCCGGTTCCGCGGCGGCGAAAGACGCTTCAAGGCTGGAAACTGTTACCTCGTAACACTTACGCTGGGGCGATTTCGTGCCCCGCCATCAGTTCCAGTGCACGTACGATCGCGGAATGATCCCAGCCCTTGCCGCCATGAGCGGTGCAAGATGAGAACAATTGCTGCGCCACAGCCGTGCTCGGCAGCGAGAGGCCGAGCGTACGCGCGCCTTCGAGCGCGAGGTTGAGATCCTTCTGGTGCAGCTCGATGCGGAAGCCCGGATCGAAATTGCGCTTCACCATGCGCTCGCCATGGACTTCGAGAATCCGCGAGGATGCAAAGCCGCCCATCAGCGCCTGCCGCACCAGCGCAGGGTCGGCGCCGGCCTTCGACGCAAACAACAGCGCCTCGCTCACCGCCTCAATCGTCAGCGCAACGATGATCTGGTTGGCGACTTTCGTCGTTTGCCCGTCGCCATTGGCCCCGACCCTGGTGACGTTCTTGCCCATCTTGTCGAACACCGGCTTCATGCTGTTGAAGGCGCGCTCGGGCCCGCCGACCATGATGGTGAGGCTCGCCGCCTTGGCGCCGACCTCGCCTCCGGACACTGGCGCGTCGAGATAATCGGCGCCGAGTGCCTCGATCTTCTTGGCAAACTCCTTCGTCGCGAGCGGCGAGATCGAGCTCATGTCGACCACGATCTTGCCCTTGGAGATGCCGCTCGCCACACCGTTCTTGCCGAACAACACGGCTTCCACATGCGGCGTATCCGGCACCATGATGATGACCGCGCCCGCCTCCTCCGCGACCTGCTTGCTGGACTTGCAGGCGACGCCGCCGGCGGCGATCAGATCGGGCGCGACCGGTGCGACGTCATGCAGGAGAACCCGATAGCCGGCCGCCAGGAGATGGCCGGCCATTGGCCGTCCCATGGTGCCAAGTCCGATGAACCCGATATTGGTCATGTCTCTAACTTTCTCTCAGTTGCATAAGCGGAATTCATCCGCGTGCTCGGCGCAACCTCTCCCGCTTGCGGGAGAGGTCGGCGCGGAGCGCCGGGTGAAGGGCTTTATCCCCTTGAGGATTTTCTCGGTGCACCTCAACAGTCCCAACGCGGAAACACCCTCTCCCCAACCCTCTCCCGCAAGCGGGAGAGGGAGCGCACTGTCATCGCTGCCGCATCTGGTCCCCGACGCTCACGTCTCAAACGTCTGCGCCGCGTGCCATGAGAGTCCTTCCAGCGTCGTGGTGCGCGGCTTGTATTCGCAGCCGATCCAGCCTCGATAGCCGATCGCGTCGAGGTGGCGGAACAGGAAGGGATAGTTGATCTCGCCGGTGCCGGGCTCATGGCGCCCGGGATTGTCGGCAAGCTGGATGTGCGCGATCTGGGGAAGGTATTCCTGCATGGTGCGGGCGAGATCGCCCTCCATGATCTGCATGTGATAGATGTCGTACTGGATGAACAGGTTGTTCGATCGTACCTCTGAGATCAGCTGCACCGCCTGCTCGGTCCCGTTGAGATGGAAGCCGGGAATGTCGAGCGTGTTGATCGGCTCGATCAGCAGCTTGATGTTCTCCCGCGCCAGCGTCGAGGCGGCAAAGCGCAGATTGCCCACCAGCGTCTCGTTGAGCTCGCGCCGGTCGGCATCGGCAGGCGCGATGCCGACGAGGCAGTTGAGCTGCTCGCAATCGAGCGCCTTGGCGTAGTCGATGGCCCGGAATACGCCGTCGCGAAATTCGGCGGTGCGATCGGGCAGGATCGCGATGCCGCGCTCACCCGCTGCCCAGTTGCCGGCCGGCAGGTTGTGCAGCACCTGCGTCAGGCCGTGGGCCTCGAGCTGCTCGCGCAGCTGCGCCTTATCGAAATCGTAGGGAAAGAGATATTCAACCCCGGAAAATCCCGCCGCCTTCGCAGCGGCGAAGCGGTCGAGGAACGGCATCTCGTTGAAGAGCATGGTGAGGTTGGCGGCGAATTTCGGCATGATGCTGTCCTCCCTATTCGGCCGGCTGAAGCACGCCGGGCCGCGCCGCGTCGACCTCGTCAAGTGGCAGGTCCAGCACCTCCTCGAACTCGACGATGTTGTCGATCTCCGTGCCCATGGCGATGTTCGTGACGCGTTCGAGGATGAACTCCACCACGACGGGCACGCGGTGCTTGGCCATCAATTCGCGCGCCGTCGCGAACGCCGCTTGCGTGTCCTTCGGGTCGGTGACGCGGATCGCCTTGCAGCCGAGACCTTCGGCGACGGCGACATGGTCGACGCCGTAGACGCCGATCTCGGGCGCGTTGATGTTCTCGAAGGAGAGCTGAACGTGATAGTCCATGTCGAAGCCGCGCTGGGCCTGCCGGATCAGGCCGAGATAGGAATTGTTCACGACGACGTGGATGTAGGGCAGATTGAACTGCGCCCCGACCGCAAGCTCCTCGATCAAGAACTGGAAGTCGTAGTCGCCTGACAGCGCGACGATCTCTCGCTCCGGACACGCTGCGCGCACGCCGAGTGCGGCGGGCAGCGTCCAGCCGAGCGGCCCGGCCTGCCCTGCATTGATCCAGTTGCGCGGCTTGTAGACGCCGAGGAATTGCGCGCCGGCGATCTGCGACAGGCCGATCACGGTGACATAAGTGGTATCGCGGCCGAACGCCTTGTTCATCTCTTCATAGACGCGTTGCGGCTTGATCGGCACGTTGTCGAAATGGCTCTTGCGCTGCATCGTTCTCTTGCGATCGCGGCAGGATGCGGGCCACGCCTGGCGCTCGCGGAGCCTGCCTGAACGGCGCCACTCCCTGGCGACGGTGACGAACAATTCGAGGGCGGCCTTCGCGTCCGAGACGATGCCGAGATCGGGATTGAACACGCGCCCGATCTGGGTCGGCTCGATGTCCACGTGAACGAATTTACGACCCTTGGTGTAGGTCTCGACCGAGCCGGTGTGACGATTGGCCCAGCGGTTGCCGATGCCGAGCACGAAATCCGACTCCAGCAGCGTCGCGTTGCCATAGCGGTGGCTGGTTTGAAGCCCGACCATCCCGGCCATCAGCACGTGATCGTCGGGAATCGCGCCCCACCCCATGAGCGTCGGCACGACAGGCACGTTCGCGATTTCGGCGAATTCGACCAGCAGATCCGAGGCATCGGCGTTGATGATGCCGCCGCCGGCGACGATCAACGGCCGCTCGGCGGCATTGAGCATCTCCAGCGCCTTCTCGACCTGCTTGCGCGACGCAGCCGGCTTGTAGACCGGCAGCGGCTCGTAGGTCTCGTCGTCGAACTCGATCTCGGCAAGCTGCACGTCGAGGGGCATGTCGATCAGCACCGGACCCGGCCTTCCCGAGCGCATCACGTGAAACGCCTGGCTGAACACGCGCGGCACCAGCGCCGGCTCGCGCACCGTCACCGCCCATTTGGTCACGGGCTTTGCGATCGACTCGATATCGACGGCCTGAAAGTCCTCCTTGTAGAGCCGCGCCCGGGGCGCCTGTCCGGTGATGCAGAGGATCGGAATGGAATCGGCGATCGCTGAATACAGCCCGGTGATCATGTCGGTGCCGGCCGGTCCCGAAGTGCCGATGCAGACGCCGATATTGCCCGCCTTGGCCCGCGTGTACCCTTCCGCCATGTGCGAAGCGCCCTCGACATGGCGCGCAAGGATGTGGCGGATCGAGCCGCGCTTCTTCAACGCCGAGTAAAGCGGATTGATCGCTGCCCCGGGAACCCCGAAGGCGGTGGAGATGCCTTCCTTCTCCAGAATTCGGACGGCTGCATCGACGGCTCGCATCTTCGCCATATCGGACCTCGCTTGGTTGCGTCAGCGAGCGAGATCATCCGGCGTGCAAGATGCGATCTCAACGAGATCGATTTTATTTTCCACGATGCGGCAGCCGCGGAAAAATAGCGGCAGGCTCAATCGGTTAGATCGAGATGCACGTGAAAGGAGATCACTCGAACAGCGGCGCCAGCTCCATCTGCGGCACGAGAACGATACCCTTGTCGGTGATACGAATTTCCGGAATGACCGATAGCGGAATCAAATTGAAGCCCATGTAGGGGATGGTGCAGCCGGCCTCCGCCCATTCTTTCTTGAGCTCCTTGACCTCTTCGGCCACCTCGGTGACGCGCTTGTCAGAGAGCAAGCCTGCGATCGGCAGCGGAACCAATGCCCTCACCTTGCCATCAGCCACCACACAGACGCCGCCCTGACGCTCCCTGATCGCCGATATCGCCACCTGCATGTCGCCCTCGTTGGTCCCGGCGACGATGATGTTGTGGCTGTCGTGGCCGACGCTGGAGGCCACCGCACCGCGCTTCAAGCCAAAATCCTTCAACAGGCCGTACGCGACGTTGCCCGCGGACTTGCCGTGGCGCTCGACCACCGTGACGAAGCACAGGCCGTAGCGAGCAAACAGCTCCGGCCAGTCATTGGCGGGCTCGACCCTGACCTTCTCGTGAATCAGCGTAATGCCCGGCAGCGCAGTCTTGATGGCATTGACGGTGCAAGCCTTTGCCGGCAGTTCCGGCGTCAGCTTGACCTTCTTGGGCAACTTCACGGTGGCATAAGCGGCCTTCGGATATTGATAGCGCTGTGACAGCGCCTGATCGAGCCTGGAGGTGATCTTGCCGTGCTCGACCACGAGCTCGCCGCCATACCAGGTGCATTGCGGCTTGAGATTGTCATCCATCAGCACGAGATCGGCGCGGCGGCCGCCGCCGAGCCCACCGATATCGCTCTCCATGCCGAAGCGGGTGGCACCATGCAGCGAGCCCATCGACCAAGCCTGCTCCGGCGACATCCCCGCCTTCACGGCTTCCCGTACCACCCAGTCGAGACCGAACAGCAGCAGATCGTCGGCATCCCGGTCGTCGGTGCACACGGCCGTGCGCTTGTGCGACGCCCCGAGCTCGGTGATGGTGCGGATCGCCTGCGGCAGCGAGTGCCAGGGCGTCGTCGGCGGACCACCGCGCAGGAACACCCACACGCCGGCGTCGAGCAGGTCGTCGGCGATGTCGCGGTCGATCGCCTCGTGCGTGTCGGTGACGCCGCTCGCCGCATAGGCCGCGACGAATTCGCGGCCATAGACATGGCCGGACACCGGGCGCCCGCGCTTCAACGCAGCGGCAAGGATCGCATGGCTGCGCTCGTCGCCCATCGTCACCGGGACAAAATCCATCTTCTCGCCGAGCGCCACCGCTTCGGGCCAGCGGTCGAACAGGGCCGCGATCTTGTCCGGTGTGAGGTCGCCGCCCGCGGTTTCCAGCTCCGCGGACGTTGCCGGCACGGTGCTCGGCACCGTCAGGAAGATCGAGAGCGGCGCCTCGCGCGCATCCTCGAGCATCGCCTCGATGCCGGCGACGTCCATGACGTTGCCGATCTCGTGGCTGTCGCAGAAGATCGTGGTGGTGCCGTTGAGCAGCGCGGCCTCCGCGTAGGCGCAGGCCGTCACCATCGAGGATTCGATATGGATGTGCGGATCGACGAGGCCTGGCGCGATGATGCCGCCGGCCGCGTCGTAGCTCGTGACGTCGCTCCACGCCTTCCTGGCTGTTCCGGCCGGCTTCACCGCCGCGATGCGGCCGCCGGTGATCCAGACCTCGCGGCTCGCGTGGACGCGCTCCGAATAGGTCGAGAGCACCCGCGCGCCGGTGATGACCAGATCCGGCGCGGCGCGTGCGGATGCGACGTCGGCGAGGCACCGCGTCATGCTGTGCAGCGGCGCGACGGCAAAACGAGTGAGCTTGGTCATGGGGGCTCTCGCGTGGGAATGGACAGCCCAGTGATGGTTGCCCCCGATGGCGGCAGGGGCAACTCAAATAATGCGGCACCCATGCTTACGCATTGGGCAGACGGGCCCCGCCTTCTAAGCTCCGCTAGTCCTCGTTCGCCTTGAAACGCCCGAGCCCCTTCAGCACGAAGGGCGCCAGCAGCGCGATCAGCGCGATGCCGAGCAGGGTCGCCGAGATCGGGCTCTGCAGCAGCGTCATGGGATCGCCGAGGCTGATCGCGAGCGCCCTGCGCAATTGGCTTTCGGCGATCGGGCCGAGGATCAGGCCGACGACCACGGGCGCGATCGGAAAATCGAACCGGCGCATCAGGAAGCCCAGCACGCCGAAGCCGGCCAGCATCGACAACTCGACCACCGACGGCTTTGCGGCGATGGTGCCCATGGTTGCGAACACGAGGATGCCGGCATAGAGCCAGGGCTGCGGGATCGCGAGCAGCCGCACCCACAGGCCGACCAGCGGCAGATTGAGCACCAGCAGCATCGCATTGGCGATGAAAAGACTGGCGATAAGGCCCCACACCAGGTCGGGCCGTTCGGCGAACAGCAGCGGTCCCGGGTTGAGGCCGTATTGCTGGAAACCTGCGAGCATCATCGCGGCCGTCGCCGAGGTCGGCAGCCCGAGCGTGAGCAGCGGCACCAGCGTGCCGGCGGCGGAGGCATTGTTGGCGGCTTCCGGTCCCGCGACGCCTTCGATCGCGCCCTTGCCGAACTCTTCCGGATGTTTCGTCAGCCGCTTCTCGGTCGAATAGGACAGGAAGGTCGGAATCTCCGCACCGCCCGCAGGCAACGCGCCGATCGGGAAGCCGAACATGGTGCCGCGGAGCCACGGCTTCCACGACCGCTTCCAGTCCTCTGTCGTCATCCACAACGAGCCATGCACCGGCTCGAGCTTCTCCTCGGTGTGGTGGCGGCGCGATGCGACGTAGAGCGCCTCGCCCACCGCGAACAGACCGACCGCAAGCGTCGTCACCTCGACGCCGTCGAGCAGCTCGGGGATGCCGAACGCAAGCCGCGCCTGGCCGGTCAGCTTGTCGATGCCGATAAGACCGAGCGTCAGGCCGATGAACAGGCTGGTCAGGCCGCGGATCGGGGAATCGCCGAAGGTCGCCGACACCGTGACAAAGGCGACGCACATCAGCGCGAAATAATCCTCCGGGCCAAAGCGCACGGCGAAATCGACCAGCCACGGCGCGAGGAATGCCAGACCGATCGTGGCGATGGTGCCGGCGACGAAGGAGCCGATTGCGGAGGTCGCAAGCGCCGGCCCGCCGCGGCCGGCCTTGGCCATCTTGTTGCCTTCGAGCGCGGTCGCCATCGAGGCGCTCTCGCCGGGCGTGTTGATGAGGATCGCGGTGGTCGAGCCGCCATACATGCCGCCGTAGTAAATGCCGGCGAACATGATCAGCGAGCCGCCGGGATCGAGCTTGTAGGTGACCGGCAAGAGCAGTGCGACCGTGAGCGCCGGGCCGATACCGGGCAGCACGCCAACGGCGGTGCCGAGGAACACGCCAATCAGCGCATAGAGCAGATTCATCGGCTGGATGGCGACTGCCATGCCATGCGCCAGCGCGGCAAAAGTGTCGATCACAGCAGTCGCTCCAGAGGGCCAGCCGGAAGGCTCAGCGTCAGCAGCCGATCAAATGCGAGATAGATGAGCGTCGACATCACGAGGGCGATAATGGAATCGGCAAGGATGGCACGGCGTCCGAACGCGGCTGACGTCGTGACGAACAGTGCCGACGTCGCCAGGATGAATCCGCCACCGAAGCCAATGATGGCGATCAGCAGCGCAAGGCCGACGAGGATCAGAACCACGGGGACAGGATCGGCACTTTCGCGCGCCGGCAGATTGCCACGTAGCGCGTCGATGAAATTGCCGATCGCCAGCAGCGCAAGCCCGGAGGCGACCACGACGGGCATCGCTTCGGGCCCCATCCCGTACATCCCGGTGGACGGCAGGCCGCGTGCGTCCCAGACCAGCACCGCGGCGAGACCTGCGAGCAGTGCGGCGATGACCAGACCGGCACGATCGACGCGCCGCCGCGAGTGGGCCGGATCGACTGAGGTCATGACTTGACCAGGCCGACCGATTTCAGCACGTCGGTGACGCGCGCCGTCTCCTTTTTCAGGAAGTCGGCGAACGCGTCGCCGCCGAGATAGGCATCCTCCCAGCCCTTCTGCTTGAGGATCTCCTTCCAGGCGTCCGATTTCACCATCTTCTCGACCGCATCGCTCAAAGTCTTGCGCTGCTCCGGCGTGATGCCGGGAGGTGCGACCACCGAACGCCAGTTGGCGATCACGAGGTCGATGCCCTGCTCCTTGAAGGTCGGGATGTCGCTGCCCGCGATGCGCTTCTCCGAGGTTACGCCGATCGCACGCAGCTTGCCGGACTTGATCTGCCCTTCATATTCACTCAGCCCCGAAATGCCCGCAGTGACCTTGCCGCCGAGAATCGCCGCCAGCGACTCGCCGCCCCCGGAGAATGGGATGTAATTGATCTTCTTCGCGTCGGCCCCGACGGCGCCGGCGAACAGCGCCGCCATCACGTGGTCGACGCCGCCGGCCGAGCCGCCGGCGAAGGTCACCTTGGCGATATCGGCCTTCACCGCGGCGGCGAGATCCTGCGCATTCTTGATCGGCGAATTGGCGGGCACCACGATCACCTGGATTTCCTCGGTGAGGCGCGCGATCGGCGTCACCTGCTCGAGCGTGACGGGCGACTTGTTCATGGCGAGGGCGCCCACCATGACGAAGCCGTTGACCATCATCTGGTTGCCGTCGCCCTTGGCCCCGTTGACGAACTGGGCGATGCCGACGCTACCGCCGGCGCCGGGAACGTTGGTGACCTGCACGCTGCGCGCGACGCCCGAGGCCACCAGCGCCTGCTGCATCGAGCGCGCAGTCTGGTCCCAGCCGCCGCCCGGCGCCGCCGGCGCCATCAGCTTGAGCTCGAGCTGCTGGGCAAAAGCCGGATTGGCTGCCGCGAGGATCAACGCGACGGCTGCGCCGATAACGCGCGCGGGAAATTGAAACATGGGGGCATCTCCAGGCTCATGCGGACGTTTGCCGCATTGTGTCGTTTGGTCGCATATCAGCCAAAACGGCCGATGCTGTCCAGTGACATCACCCCGGGGTCCTGGTTAGCGAGGCATCGGGATGACCCCGCCGAGCGCTGCCGTCAGTTCGGCGGCGACATCTCGCACGATTTGTCCGATTTCCGGCAACCTCTGGTCGGTCAGCCGGCTGGTCATGCCGGAGACCGAAATCGCCGCGAGCGGCTCGGCGCAGTCATTGTAGACGACCGCGGCGACACAGCGCAGACCCATGCAGGCCTCTTCATCGTCGAGCGCGTAGCCCTGCTTGCGGATCTTTTCGAGCTCTTTGAACAGGTCGCTCGGCCGCACGATTGACTTTTCGGTCAGGCGGGGCATGCCGTGGTGGCGGATGACGGCGCCGACGTCCTCGTCGGAATAGGTCGCGAGCACCGCCTTGCCGACACCGGAAGTCACCATGGGGACACGGCCTCCGACCTGGGTCAGCGATCGCATGATCTCGCGGCTCTCCATGCGGGTTAGGACGATGATGAACTCGTCGTCGACGACGGCGAGATTGGCGGTCTCGCGGGTGAGATCGCGCAGCTTGCGCAAGTAAGGGATCGCCTGCGTGGAGAAATTGCGCCGCCGCGCGAAGCTCGCGCCGACTGTGAAGCTGCGCACGCCGACATGCCATTTGGATTCGGCGCGGTCGAACTGCACGAAGCGTCGGCTTTCCAGCGTCGCCAGCAGGCGGTGCACGGTGGAGGCCGACAGGCCGGTGCGGACGGCGAGATCGCTGAGGCGATAGCCTTCATCGTCCTCGGCGAGGGTCTCAAGGATCGATAGTGCGCGGTCGACGGACTGCACGCCGCCGTCGCGCACCTCGTGGTCGGCCTCTGCGGTCGACCTGGGCTCGAGCGATTTGCGCCGGATCACGTTCTTGCTCATCGCGACCTGCCGCTCATGCGTCCCACATTCCGGGATGGTGCGCCGGGACTGCGCGCAGCGCGGGCCTGGCGTACCAGACCCGGAACCTCGAGATCCCGGGTCTGACCCTCCGGGCCGCGCTTGCGCGGTCCCGTCGCGTCGCCCCGGGATGACAGATAACGCTTAGAGCAGCCCTGCCCCGCGCGCCCATTTGTACTTGGCGCCCAGCACCTCGACCGGCAGCTCGGTCGAATAGGCGTAGGCCGGGATGCCGTTCTGGTAGAGATATTCGGCGGCTTCCTCGACCTCGACGTCGCCGGCGAGCGAGGCGACCATCGGCTTCACGAAACCCTTGGCCTCCATCTCCTTCTTCACCTCGACCATGTTGCGGGCGAACACCATCGGCGGGGTGACGATGGTGTGCCAGTAGCCGAGGATCAGCGCATGGATGCGCTCATCCGACAGGCCGAGCTTGACCGTGTTGACGTAGGTGATCGGCGGCTCGCCGCCGGTGATATCCACAGGGTTTCCGGCCGCGCC
Organism: Bradyrhizobium sp. 153; assembly: GCF_023073835.1. Classification (NCBI taxonomy): domain Bacteria; kingdom Pseudomonadati; phylum Pseudomonadota; class Alphaproteobacteria; order Hyphomicrobiales; family Nitrobacteraceae; genus Bradyrhizobium; species Bradyrhizobium sp. 153. Next base: position 175,792 of record NZ_JADPKH010000015.1, read on the forward strand.
GAACGGCGGGATGAACTTGCGGAACGCCGCATCGAGGTCCGGCGGCATCGACATCAGCGACAGTCCGTTGTCGACGCAGGAGTCCGACAGCAGCACGCCCGAGCCGCCGGCACCGGTGATGATCAGTACGTTCTCGCCCTTCGGCGTCGGCAGCACGGGTACGCCGCGGGCGAATTCGAGCAACTGGCGCAGGGACCGCGCGCGGATCACGCCGGATTGCTTGAACACGTCCTCGTAGATCCGGTCGTTACCGGCGAGCGCGCCGGTGTGCGAGGACGCCGCCTTCGCGCCTGCCGAGGTGCGGCCGGCCTTGAGCACGACGACCGGCTTCTTCTTGGAGACGCGTTTTGCCGCTTCCGCGAAGGCGCGGCCGTCCTTGAGGTCTTCGCAGTGCTGCGCGATCAAATTGGTGTTCGGATCCTGCTCGAAGAAGGCGAGCAGATCGTCCTCGTCGATGTCCGACTTGTTGCCGAGGCCGACGATCGCCGACACGCCCATCTTGGCCGAGCGAGAGAAGCCGATGATGGCCATGCCGATGCCGCCCGACTGCGACGACAGCGCCGCGTGACCCTTGACGTCATAAGCCGTGCAGAAGGTCGCGCAGAGATTGGCCGGGGTATAGTAGAAGCCGTAGATGTTCGGCCCCATCAGGCGAATGTCGTACTTCTTGCCGACCTCGACGATCTCGGCCTGGAGCTCGGGCGCGCCGGCCTCCGCAAAGCCCGACGGGATCAGCACCGCGCCCGGGATTTTCTTCTCTCCGCATTCGGTCAGCGCCGCCGCCACGAACTTCGCGGGGATCGCGAACACCGCGACGTCGATCACGCCGGGCACGTCCTTGACGCTCTTATAGGCTTTGTAGCCCAGGATCTCGGCAGCCTTGGGATGGATCGGATAGATCTCACCCTTGTAGCCGCCGTTGATGAGATTCTTCATCACGGAGTTGCCGATCTTGCCGTCTTCGGCGGAGGCGCCGACCACCGCGACCGCCTTCGGCTGCATGATGCGGTTCATCGCCGCGACGATCTCTTCGGTCGGGCGCGGCTTCGGCTTGGGAACGTAGGCGAAGTCGACGACGATACGGACGTCGGCGGCGGTTGCGCCCTTCGCCGTCGCGAACACCGGGTTGAGGTCGAGCTCGACGATCTCAGGGAAGTCGGTGACGAGCTGCGAGACCTTGACGATGACGTCGGCGAGCGCCGTGCGGTTCACCGGCTCGCCGCCGCGCACGCCCTTTAGGATCTCATGCGCCTGGATGCCGTCGAGCATCGAGAGCGCGTCTTCCTTGGTCGCAGGTGCGAGGCGGAAGGTGATGTCCTTCAAGACTTCGACCAGCACGCCGCCGAGGCCGAAGGCGACCAGCTTGCCGAACGAACCGTCGGTGATCGAGCCGACGATGACTTCGGTGCCGCCGGCCAGCATCTGCTGCACCTGGATGCCCTCGATCTTGGCATCGGACTTGTATTTCTTGGCGTTGGAAAGAATGGTCTCGTAGGCCTTTTCGGCTTCCTCGGCCGTCTTGAGGCCGACGATGACGCCGCCGGCTTCGGTCTTGTGGAGAATGTCCGGCGAGACGATCTTCATCACGACGGGGAAGCCCATTGCGGACGCCATCTTGCCGGCTTCGCCCGCCGACTTGGCCACGTCCTCCTTCGGCACCGGAATGCCGTAGGCGTCACAGACCAGCTTGCCTTCCGGCGCCGTCAGGCTGGTGCGGTTGTCCGCCTTGACCTGGTCAAGCACCTTGCGGACGGCATCTTTGGAATTGGACATGTGGCTTCTCCCTTGACCTTAGTTCGTTCTTTGCAAAGCGCGCGCGTGGTTAGCGGCTGCCGGTGATGCGTGCCATTCGCCGCGCTCTGTTCCAGGGCGGAACGGAGTGGCATAAGCCCAAGACTACTCCGCCGGCTTGGATCAAAAATGGCTGGCGATGGCATTTGGTATGCCAGAAGCCAACTTGTCAAGCCAGTGCACCCCTTAGAACGCCGCAAAAAATCGCCGGCTTGACATTCTGGCATGTGGTATGCCAAAAACTTTCCCGTTAATATTCCTGTAAAAGACGACTCCCACCTGGAGGAGATTCGTCGTGTCACTACGGAAACCAACCAAGGCGTTGCCGAATATGGCCGAGGCAGACATCGCAATCGTTCGCATTGCCCCGGAGAGCAGCTTCAAGAACAAGGCGTATGACGCCTTGAAGGAAGCCATCCTCAAGATGGACATCTACTCGACGCCCGAGCCGGTGATGCTCGACGAGCGCGCGCTGTCCGAACGGCTGGGCGTCAGCCGCACGCCGATCCGCGAAGCGATCGCGATGCTCGAGCAGGACGGATTCGTGAAGACGGTGCCGCGCCGCGGCATCATGGTGGTGCGCAGGACCAAGACCGAGATCGTCGACATGATCCGCGCCTGGGCAGCGCTGGAAAGCATGGCCGCCCGCCTCATCACCACCACCGCGCGCAAGAAGGACATCACGGCGCTGCGCGACTTCTTCAAGGACTTTGGCAAGGACCGCCTGCCCGAGGATCATGTCGAGGAATATTCGCGCGCCAACATCGCCTTCCACCAGGCGCTGATCTCGCTGTCGGAATCACCCGTGCTGGTCGATCTCACCAACGACCTGCTGCTGCACGTGCGCGGCTATCGCCAGTTGACCATCGGACGCAAGGACCGCACCGCGACGTCGCTGCCCGAGCATCTCGGCATCATCGAAGCGCTGGAAGCGCGCGACACCGAGCTCGCCGAGAAGCGCGCCCGCGACCACACCCTTGGCCTTGCCGCTTACGTCGAAGCGCACGGCCAGGAACTATTCACGTAGCTCTTTACCTAGCAAACGTTCACCAGAAGGGCGAAGCACTCGCCCCACTACGAGAGATCAGGGAGACAAGGCCCATGCTGAACACCGCGACCAAGTCCGAAGCACCGGGCACCGAGCAGGAACTGACGGATGGCTTCCATCTCGTCATCGACGCGCTCAAGCTGAACGGCATCAACACCATCTATAATGTGCCGGGTATCCCGATCACGGATTTGGGCCGCATGGCGCAGGCCGCCGGTATTCGCGTGATCTCCTTCCGTCACGAGCAGAACGCCGGCTACGCCGCAGGCATCGCCGGCTATCTTACCAAGAAGCCCGGCGTGTGCCTCACGGTCTCCGCGCCCGGCTTCCTCAACGGTCTCACTGCGCTCGCGCATGCCACCACCAATTGCTATCCGATGATCCTGATCTCGGGCTCCTCCGAGCGCGAGATCGTCGACCTCCAGCAGGGCGACTACGAGGAAATGGACCAGCTCGCGATCGCAAAGCCGCTGTGCAAGGCGGCCTACCGCGTGCTGCACGCCCAGGACATCGGCATCGGCTTTGCCCGCGCCATCCGCGCCGCAGTCTCCGGCCGTCCCGGCGGTGTCTATCTCGATCTGCCGGCAAAGCTGTTCGGCCAGGTGATGAACGCCGATGCCGGCCAGAAGTCGCTGGTCAAGGTGATTGACGCTGCACCCGCACAGATCCCCTCGCCCGCTTCGGTGAAGCGCGCGCTCGATGTGCTCAAGAGCGCCAAGCGCCCGCTCATCATCCTCGGCAAGGGCGCGGCCTACGCGCAGGCCGATGAGGAGATCAAGAGCTTCGTCGAGAAGAGCGGCGTGCCGTTCCTGCCGATGAGCATGGCCAAGGGCCTCCTCCCCGACACGCATCCGCAATGCGCCGGCGCCGCCCGTTCGACGGTGCTGAAAGAGTCCGACGTCGTCATGCTGATCGGCGCGCGGCTGAACTGGCTGCTGTCGCACGGCAAGGGCAAGAGCTGGGGCGAAGCGCCGAAGAAGTTCATCCAGGTCGACATCGAGCCGAAGGAGATGGATTCCAACGTCGAGATCGTCGCGCCCGTGGTCGGCGACATCGGCTCGGTCGTCTCCGCCTTCAACCAGGCGATGGGCTCAAGCTGGACCGCCCCGCCCGCCGAATGGACCAAGGCGATTACGTCCAAGCGCGAGGAGAACGTCGCCAAGATGGCGCCGAAGCTCATGAACAACAAGTCGCCGATGGATTATCACGGCGCACTCGGCGTGCTGAAGAACGTGATCAAGGAGCACCCCGAGGCGATCCTCGTCAATGAAGGCGCCAACACGCTCGACCTCGCGCGCGGCGTCATCGACATGTATCGCCCGCGCAAGCGTCTCGACGTCGGCACCTGGGGCGTGATGGGCATCGGCATGGGCCAGGCGATCGCGGCCGCACTCGAGACCGGTCACCCCGTACTCGCAGTGGAAGGCGACAGCGCGTTCGGCTTCTCCGGCATGGAGGTCGAGACCATCTGCCGCTACAATCTTCCGATCTGCGTCGTCATCTTCAACAATGACGGCATCTATCGCGGCACCGACGTCAACGGCGCCAACTCCGATCCCGCGACGACGGTGTTCGTCAAGGGCGCTCGCTACGACAAGATGATGGAAGCTTTCGGCGGCGTCGGCGTGAATGCCACCTCGCCCGACGAGCTCAAGCGCGCAGTCAATGAGGCGATGGAGTCCGGCAAGCCGACGCTCATCAACGCGGTGATCGATCCGGCCGCGGGGTCGGAGAGCGGCCGCATCGGCAACCTCAATCCGCAGAGTGTTCTGCAGAAGAAGAAGTAACTCCGGGTCATTCCCCGCGCAGGCGGGGAATCCAGTATTCGCCGGACCATCCATTGTGGCGAGCACTGAGCCCAACCGAAACGATCGCGAATACTGGATGCCCGCCTTCGCGGGCATGACGGAAACAGAGTGGTAACAGGAGCAACACGATGACCAAAGCGCTCGAGGGCGTTCGCATTCTCGACTTCACCCACGTCCAGTCCGGACCGACCTGCACGCAGCTGCTCGCCTGGTTCGGCGCCGACGTGATCAAGGTGGAGCGTCCGGGCGTGGGTGATATCACCCGCGGCCAGCTACAGGACATCCCGAACGTGGACAGCCTGTATTTCACCATGCTCAATCACAACAAGCGCTCGATCACGCTCGACACCAAGAACCCCAAGGGCAAGGAAGTCCTGACCGAGCTGATCAAGAAGTGCGACGTGCTGGTGGAAAACTTCGGCCCCGGCGTGCTCGATCGCATGGGCTTCCCCTGGGAGAAGATCCAGCAGATCAACCCCAAGATGATCGTCGCCTCGATCAAGGGCTTTGGCCCTGGCCCGTACGAAGACTGCAAGGTCTATGAGAACGTCGCGCAGTGCACCGGGGGCGCCGCCTCCACCACCGGCTTCCGCGACGGCCTGCCGCTCGTCACCGGCGCACAGATCGGCGATTCCGGCACCGGCCTGCATCTGGCGCTCGGCATCGTCACCGCGCTCTATCAGCGCACCCACACCGGCAAGGGCCAGCGCGTCACCGCAGCGATGCAGGACGGCGTGCTCAACCTCTGCCGCGTCAAGCTGCGCGATCAGCAGCGCCTCGCCCACGGCCCGCTCAAGGAATACAGCCAGTTCGGCGAAGGCATTCCGTTCGGCGACGCCGTGCCGCGCGCCGGCAACGATTCCGGCGGCGGCCAGCCCGGCCGCATCCTGAAGTGCAAGGGCTGGGAGACCGATCCCAACGCCTACATCTACTTCATCACGCAAGCCCCGGTCTGGGAGAAGATCTGCGACGTGATCGGCGAGCCGACCTGGAAGACCGATCCGAACTACGCCAAGCCGGCTGCCCGCCTACCGCGCCTCAACGAGATCTTCGCCCGCATCGAGCAGTGGACGATGACCAAGACCAAGTTCGAGGCGATGGAAATCCTCAACAAGGACGACATTCCCTGCGGCCCGATCCTGTCGATGAAGGAAATCGCCGAGGATCAGTCGCTGCGCGCGACCGGCACCGTGGTCGAGGTCGATCACCCCACCCGCGGCAAATACATCTCGGTCGGCAACCCGATCAAGCTGTCGGATAGCCCGGCGGAAGTGACCCGCTCGCCCTTGCTCGGCGAGCACACCGACGAGATCCTGCGCTCGGTGCTCGGCTTCAGCGACCACCAGGTCGCCGATATCCACAAGTCCGGCGCACTCGATCCGCCGCAGAAGCAGGCCGCGGAGTAAGCGGAAAGCAGTTCGCCGCGAGACAAAGGGCCGCCCGTCGAGGCGGCCCTTTTTGCATGAGAATGCCTGCCGTCACGGGGCATCAACGTAAAAAGTCGAAAAACAACCCCATGCACAGTAGCTAACTCCTTGGTCGAAAAGGGATTGCTGATTTTGCGAAACTTTCTTTGACCCGTCGGGCAAAACAGGAGTATTATGCCATGGTCCAAAGCTACGGAGGCAAGCTCGGCTAAGAGCTTGCACCCTTCACCCGCCCTTCGCCCTCGTCTGAAACCAAACTGCGAGTGTCCAGGACGACTTCGCCGAGCAGTTGCAGCGTCTTGGCTTTGAATCCGCGGAATGTTCGGCCAAACCAACGTTGAATTCAGATTGGTCATCGAGGAACCGATACGGTGACCCACGGTTATTATCCTGACCGGTGCGCTCTCAGAAGTGCGGGCGCGCCTCCTTCACGGCGAGTGACTGAGCGCCTCGCAAGAGATCTGTTCAACGCTGAAGACTTGGCCGCCTTTCTCGTCCGGAGGGTGTCTATCCTTGTCAGCGTGGGCGCCGGAGGCGTGGCATTCAGCTATCGTCCGGACCACGCTCGTTGATCAAATCGAGGTCGAAATGTTGAAAGATCAATCCTCTGATCGCGCCAAGCGCGAAGCCAACAAGGCGTTCAAGCCTGTCAAAGCCCAAAAGCCGATGAATGACTATGCGAAGGACCAGCAATCCTTCAACGAGAATCGCGAGCGATTGAAAGCGGAGCGATTGGCCCGCGAGGCCAAGCCCAAGAGCCACTCCGAATAGCAGCGTTGTGGACCAGTTCCGGATCGCACTGGGCGAGCTGCATCGAAATGGACGCCCGACGCCGGCCTAGAGCAAGATCCGGACCCGAAGCGCCGCGTTAGCGCGAGTGTGAAGCGGCTTTCCGAAAAGATCACGGTCAAACAATGACCTAGGCACGATGGCGTTTCATCCCGATCTCATCGCACTTTAGAGCATCGAGAGCACGACGACCCCGTCCTCGAGCTCCCCCGAAGCGAGCCGCGTTCGCGCGATGCGCTCGAATTCCGTCCGGTATTTCTGAAGATAGCTGAAGGCCTGCTTCTGCGTCTGAAACGTGGTGGCCAGTCGGCACATCTGCCGGCCCGCGCCGAGCGCGAGAAAGAAAGTGATGGTGCCACCGCCGTCCGATTTAATTCTAGGCACGACCCGCATCCTTTGCATGTGACCGGCCCTCCGGATGCCGTCGGCAGTATGGAGCCGACTATCGCCGCAGCTTCTTGTTGCGCTTGGCCGTTACAGGCGCCGGCAACGATGCTTGAAGGGTTGCGTCGGCGACTTCCTTGGCTTCGCGCAGCTCTCGAAGCCGCGCCATGTTCTTGCGAACGTCCACGGCCTGCTTTTCGGCGTCCGCCATGGCGCGCGCGCCTTCTTCAGCGGCCAAACGCTGGCGATTGGAGCGTGCGACGGCTTCAGGCGACGGTTCAGCCGATCTCTTGGCGCTCATTGTTCACCTGCTCGACAACGGACAAAACCCGCTCAATCGGGGGATCGAGCGGGTAGCGTGGCCGTTTCAGTACATCCGTGAAACGGCGCCAGGGCCTTTATGCCAGCGAGAGATTTTCTGCGCTGACCTTGCCCCGCATCTTGTCGGTCTTGAGCTCGAAGTTGACCTTTTGGCCCTCAGCGAGACCCGCAAGACCAGCCCGCTCGACCGCGCTGATGTGAACGAACACATCATTGCCGCCGTCGTTAGGCTGAATGAATCCAAAGCCCTTTTGGCCGTTGAACCACTTCACAGTACCTGTCGTCATGTTCTTCTCCAAAGCGCACACGCGCACATTCCGCGTGAACGTCACGCAGAAAGAATTCATTTCGTCGATGTCTCTGGAAAAGGAGCCCGCAGGCGCATTCAACAAGGCACAGCGGCTGAACGAACAGCCTCAACATATACCTCATCATCATCAATTGCAAGGCTTGGCGGAATTTAATGCGCGCATGAGATCGGCGGACGTTTTCGGCTTTGAAGATTGACGCCGTACGGTGTCCGCGGCGAAGTGAGCTACGCCATTCGCAAGCGTCGATCTGACGCTAGCAGGCTCAATTGGCCGAGAGTGTCAACGGATGGCCGCTATCGAACGCCCACCGCGCGCTGCCGGCAAGCTGTTCACCGAAGAACTTCACCACGTCTGCCTCTCCCGCGGCCTGCGCTGGCGAACCGAGACAAACGAGAACGACGGTGACAGCCCAAAGCGTGCGCAAAGGAAGCCCTAGGGTGCGTACTCATAAAATCTGCTGCTAAGAGTAGGCGCGCGTGATGTCCGCTGTCCTCCAACAGCGGCACGAAAGCGGACGTTGTCGGACTTCCGAGAATGGCAACTCCGGACTCATGCGCTGCAGAAGAGTACCGACATTTGATCGCCTTGTGGACATTGGAAGTTATTCGGGCAACCCCGCTTTGCGAAAGCCCTCAATCATCAGCTTCGCGGTTTTTGATAGCTGGCTCCTGTCGATCCACGCCGAAATCGTGAAACCAGGATCGATCTCAAGCATGCGAGCCACCGCCTCACGGGCCTCGGCGTCGCGTCCGAGATAGGCGAAAGCGGATATGAGGCAGCGATATGGTCCTGGATAGTAGGGGTTGAGACGTAAGGCTTTCTTCGCTGCAATGATGACCTCGTCAAAGCGACGAAGCTCGATAAGGGCAAACCCTATCCCGGTCAGCGCTATGAATGCTTGCGGGTCTACCGGGCTCATTCGCATGGAGTGTTCAAAGCTCCGGATCGCTTCCTCTGGCTGCCCCGCAATCTTATAGACCCAGCCTCTGCGGTGCCATGCGTAGTATGAATTCGGGTTGAGCTTGACCGCCCGGTCGGACATCTCGATCTCGCTCTCGCAATCGCCGACAAGGAGCGCCGAAATCAAGGCAACACCCGCTAACGTGTCGGGATCACCATCGTCGAGGCTCAATGCCAGGCGCATGAGCCGAACGGCTTCCATGCGTTCGAATTGAGGATCGATGGCATAATTCCTGACCACGTTCTCCGAATGACAGGCACCTGCCAGAGCGGCGGCACCAGCAAATCCGGGATCAAGTTCCAAGGCGCGCTTGACCAGTCGGAGCCCCTCGGCCAACCCTTCGCGGGTCGATGGGACCGTTTGCTGTATGGCCCGGAGATAGAGATCATACGCGGTGAGGTCTTCCGGTCGTCGCCGCGATGCCAGTGCAAGTTCGGCTTGAAACAACTTTGGCCGAATGGCTGAGACGACGGCGAGCGTGATGTCGTCCTGCAGCGCGAAAATGTCCGTCATGTCGCGCTCGAACCTGTCCGCCCAGATGTGGGTACCTGTAGCTGCTTCAATCAACCGGCCCGTTATGCGAACTTTCCCCGAGGCCTTGCGAACCTCACCCTCCAGGACATAACGCACGCCAAGCCGGCGCCCGACGTCCTTAATGTCGACCGCCTTGCCCTTGAAGGTGAAACTTGAATTGCGCGCGATCACGAACAACCCTTTGAACCGCGAAAGCGCGGTCGTGATCTCACCAACCATCCCGTCAGCGAAGTACTCTTGCTCGGGATCGCCAGACATGTTCGCGAACGGCAGCACGGCAATGGAGGGCCTGTCGGGTACTGCAGGAGCACTCACGGGCGAATCGACCGGATCTGGGCTCGCAACATCTTGCACCTCCCGCACCTGTCCCACGAAACGGAATCCCTTGCGCGGAAGCGTCCTGATGAGGCGCTGCTCCTCGCCAGTATCGCCGATGGCAGCGCGGGCAGCATTGAGGCGGGTCGTCAGCGCGGCATCGGACACAACGCGGCCGTGCCAGATGGCGCCGATGAGATCGTCCTTGCTGACGACGCGCTCCCGGTTCCGGATCAGGTATTCGAGCAAATCGAACACCTGTGGTGTAATGGAAACGACAGTTGCTCCGCGATGCAACTCGCGCCAGTCAGTGTCGAATACGTACTCTGCAAAGAGATAGCGCAAAATGCGAATCCCGTTGGATGAAGGCTCCCATGACGGGGTAGCGTTCTGGCCTCACCGGAAATCGCGAGAATAAGCCGCCGGTACGGAAAATGTAAGCTGCCGGTTAAGCGTCCGCGCCAATCCCGCGGCACTCTCCGGTCGGTGCAAAAACACCGTCCTGGAGACGCCGCAATGACCCGACGCATGGCACTACATGGCTGGAATGGACATCCGAATCGACCCGGCATGTCACCGGCTTCATCTGGAAATATTGGGCTGCCGTTCAGGAGCGCCGCAAGGGCCAAAAACTGCGCGCCACCTTGTCCAACTTGAGCGACACGGAGCTGATGGATATCGGCACCACGCGCGGCGAGATCGACTACGTCGCCTCGCACCAAGGTATTGACCCTCGAGGCATCCGATCCGGTGAATGGCTGCGATATCTGCCAACCGGGACGGCCAGATTGGGCCTACCGACTTCCGATAGGAGTCACGTGCGCCGTATTGCTGCGCCTGAAGTCCTTTCTGATCTTCCTCAGACACCACATTGGAACTGGTCGCGGTAAGGTCCAGAAGGGGCCATTTCCGGATGTAAGCACCGCAACAACAAAGAGACGAAGCCTCTTGCTTTAACGAAACTGCGCAACGGATCCCACTGGTGGACCAGACCATCGATCTTGGATCATGCGCGGGGTTCACTAGACGGTGAACGAGGTATCACGTCATGCTGCCCGGAATGAAACAGCGGACACGAGGATGTCCATCGATGTAGTGCTTCCAGACCATGGTCCGTCCGGCAAGATTTGGTTGCTTGATGACAGCGCCGTCTGGCACGAGCACCCATTCGTCGTCGATGCGAACGCGATATTGTCCGTGATCGGACTTCCAGTTCGGTTCGGAGACCACGTAGGCGTCGGAGTCCTCACAGCACTTCCCGAATTCGCTTTGCAGACTCTCGAACCAGGGCTTCAACGGGGAATTCGCATAGCGGCCGTCATCTCGCGCAAATGTCGCGGTCGACACCAGCAGCATGAGGCAAATTTGAGCTGCCAAGCGCTTCATCGCTCTGATCGCCAGCATTTCGTCACCTCGGCCATCTCGGAAAATCAGTTTCGATTCAGCGCAGCTGGCGTAATGGGCAAGGAGCGCAGGAATACGAAGCGGGAGGTCACTGGTATTTCCGCGTCGGCGCGACCATCCTGGCCGATGAGAATGAGACCAGCTCCCCCATTTGCGACGGTCAGGATGACCTCTTCACCAGTCCACGTCCGGATCGGGTTCATCCCGATGACGAGAAACTCACCTACGGGCTGGTCCAGATATTGAAGCCTGAGCTGCGGAGCGATTTCGGCCGGTGCAAGCTCGAAGCCCAGTTGCTGCGCGAGTTCGTAGATTTGCCGCAATGGCACCGTCTCACCTCTGAAGCCCAGATCGGCCGCGGTCACTGTCAGAAGTGTTACCGCCCTTCTGGTACCGCTGAGCGTAAACGCAGGTCGGGCAAGAGCCTCCGCAGCCGAGTTACCGACGCCGCAACCAATCGCACTCAGCGCGGTCAGGAGAGAAAACGTATCCGGGAACGTCCCGATACTGATTGTTTTCCATTCGGCAACATCCGAAACGGACGTTACTGGACCCATGCGTGTCGGGGCAACGGGCGCCGCCTTGAGCACTAACTGCCTCTGCAACACATCGCGCGCCGAGCACTGAGCGTGAGCGCGGTTCGCAGAGGCGAGAGCGCATACGACGCAGATCAAGAGCCTCGCTGCAGTGGCAGCCCAAGTCAGTGCAGCCGTCCGCTTCATGGCATCCTCCCTCGTGACGCGAAATTCGCAAGCAGTTCATACTGTTGCCGCGCACGAGGATGCGCCAAGGTCATGAGAAGCGCTTTACAGGCGCCTTCCATTCTTCTTACCGTCTGCTTACATATCAGCTCCGCTGGGGTGCGATCGTACCGCAGGAGGATGCAATTGCTTTACTCCTTTTCGGATTTCACGCTGGATACGGAGCGACGCGAGCTGCGGCAAGGAGCCGAGATAATCTCTGTCGCGCCACAGGTATTCGATCTTCTGAACTATTTGATCCGGAACAGGGAACGCGTTGTCAGTAAGGACGAGCTCATCGCCGGCGTTTGGAATGGTCGCATCGTCTCGGATGCCGCTCTGACGACGCGCATCAATGGTGCGAGGTGTGCAATCGGCGACACTGGCGAGAAACAGGACCTCATCAAGACGCTCCCGCGCAAAGGTTTCCGTTTCGTGGGTGCAGTGCAGGAAGCCGGGAGCTCCGCAATAGAGACGGTTGGCTCAGTCGAGCGAACCGGCGACACGCCGCCGCGCCTATCCATCGTCGTGCTACCCTTCACGAACCTTAGCGCTGATCGTGAGCAGGACTATTTCGTGGATGGTGTAACCGAGAGTTTGACCACAGACTTGTCGCGCATCGCCGCTTCATTTGTAATCGCACGGAACAGCGCCGTCTCATACAAGGGTAGAGCAGTCGATGTACGGCAAGTCGGCCGCGAATTGAACGTTCGTTACGTGCTCGAAGGTTCAGTGCAACGCAGCGGCAAGCGGCTTCGCATGAACGTGCAGTTGATTGATGCTATCAGCGGCCAGCATCTTTGGGCCGAGCGCTTCGAGAAGGCTGTCGTTGACCTGTTCGACATGCAGGACGAAATCGTATCCAGGCTTGCCAATACGTTGGGTAGCCGGCTCATCGAGGCTGAGGCGCAACGAGCCGAACGTACGCTGAGTCCCGATGCAATGGACTTATACTTCCAGGGCCGGGCCTGGCTGATGACGGGGTTTAGCCTTGAATGCTTAACGCGAGCGCGGAGCTTCTTCGAACGCTCTCTAGCGTGCGACCCCGGCAACGTCGAAGCAATGATTGGCCTGGCAAATGTTGATACGGCAGTTGGAGCCAGCTTTACGACGGATGATGGGCCTGCGCGGTTTGAAGTGGCCGAGGCGATGGTGAATAAGGCATTGTCGATCAGGCCGAACCACACTTCAGCCCACTTGGCTCAGGGTCGGGTCCAGATCTTTACGAACCGGGCCGCCCAAGCCATCCGTGAATTCGAGCATGCGTTGGCGCTGGATTCGAACAGGGCCAACGCTCATGCTGCCCTTGGTTTTGCCAAATTCTATATGGGGCGCGCTGCCGAGACCGAAGGCCACATATTCGAGGCTTTACGTCTCTCCCCTCGCGACGTTGAGGCCTACCAATGGGCGTGTTTTGTAGGCGTGGCCAAGCTACAGCTGGGTTCCGACGTCGAAGCGGTCAGTTGGCTACGACGAAGCACTGAGGCGAACCGCAACTTTCCTCTCGCTCATTTGGCGCTCGCCGCTGCGTTAGGCCTGACCGGCGCCCTCGATGAGGCGCGAACTGCTGCAAGAACGGGACTTGCGCTCAACTCAGGTTTCACCATCCGTCGCTTCCGCACTGCTCAACCAAGCGACAATCCGACTTTTCTTGCTGGGCTGGAGCGCGCGTGTGAAGGCTTCCGCCTCGCTGGCGTGCCGGAAGGGTGATGGACGTTTCCGGTCAAAAACCGACTTTAGCGCGTTCCTGCGCTACGTCGGCTTCGGGTCATGAACGACAAAAAGTGAGCATAATAGGTCCGCTTTCGGGTGCATAGCGACCAGTTGAGCCTGCCAGCCGAGCCATGATTCAAGCCATCCATCGGAAGGGGTCGAATCATGCGCTACGAACTCACGGACTATGAGTGGTTTGCCATTAAGCCGATGCTGCCGAATAAGTCGCGCGGCGTGCCACGAGTGAATGACCGTCGTGTCCTCAATGGCATCTTCTGGGTCTTGCGATCCGGGGCACCGTGGCGCGACCTGCCGGAAAGCTTCGGTCCGTACACGACCTGCTACAATCGGTTCGTTCGCTGGCGACGGGCGCGCGCGTGGTCCAAGCTCATTGAGCGTACTGGCTGGTGCCCATGATGCTGCCGTGCAGCGATCTGGGGCTTTGCCGCGCTTGCTTCGGACCTTGCCGGCAGCCTTCCAAGCCTAATCGGCATCGGCGCAATGGCTGCATTCATGTTTTGGGCGGGCCGCCGGTCCTTCGCAACGGCACGCGCAGCTTGAATTCTACGACGGGCGAAGTGAGTGGCGGTCGGCCCGTTGGCCTCGTGGACGCCGCACGCAGCCCATCGGGCTCCTCCCAGCGAGTCCTTCGAATTGCGGTTCGCGCTCCCTCGTAGACTATAGGGAGACCGCTGAAACCAAGAAGCCCTCGCTAGTTTGGAGGGCTTTCAACTCTATCACTTCCGCGCGCCGCTCTTCTTTGTGGACTGGCCACCTGGAGTGCTGGTGCCTGAACTGTCGGTCGTGCTGGAAGACGTGCCCGTCGTCATCCCACCCTTCGATTTAGCCGTTTTCTTGGTGGTATCGCTTGTTCCGGCCACTCCGGCCTGCGCGCCCTGCTGGCTCTGACTCGGTTGCGCCAGTGCTGCGGTTCCCATCATCGAGGCGATCATCGTACTCACTAAGAGCTTCTTTATCATTGATCTATCTCCCGTCCTGATCGCGAACAACAAGCCGGCGCGCTCCGCGTTCCTCCGGCGCGGCGGTTCTAGGCCCGAACCGATTCCTCATCGCGGATGGGGCCCATTTTGAGAGTTCATCTAACTCGCATCGCATCAATTTAAGTCAACTGGCTGCGTTGGTCGCAAAGAAGCGTTTTCTGTTCCTGAAGACCGTCTTGACCGGATTTAGCTGCCCTTAATGTCTGGCGCTTCAACCTGCCACAAACGGGAGCACGAGCATGCGTCTGTTGGTATTCGGTTTGATCGCCGTCGGCATCGCCGGTTTTGCTGCCTACGACCAGTACGACAAGAAGGCGAATTTTCAACGCGTCGATGCGCGCGTCAGCGCCGTGACCGATCAGTGCTACCTGGAGAAGGTCGAGCGCGGCATTCTCTCCAAGACGACGTCGACCTCCGATCTGCTTCGCTGTGACCAGGCCGAAATCCTGACGCGCGAACACCCGAAATGGCAGGGCTACGAAATCAAGCACAAGATCGAGGTCAAGTTCGCCTATGTGTCTCCGGTCGACGGGACCACGCATTTTTCGAGCCTGAGGATGTCCGGCTTCCCCAACGGTCAGCCTTTGAGCATGGGGGACGTCCTTCCGGTTCTGGCATCGAAGACCAAGGCGGACAAGACACGCCAAGCCTGATTGGCCGGGCCGGCGCGCGGACCATCGCAGGCACCGACGCCTAACAAAAATCTGCAAAGCCGTGTCGGATCGGCAGCCTCCCCGTCGTCCTCGTGACATGAATGGGCCATAGACGCCAAACTCGGGCCCATTAATTCACTGAGGATAACAATCATGCCCAGCACTGTCCGTCTGCACCGCGTCTTGGCCACCAGCCCGGAGAAAGTCTATCGCGCCTTCCTGGAGGCCGACGCGATGGCGAAATGGCTTCCGCCGAACGGCTTCACCTGTACCGTGCATCATTTCGAGCCCAAGGTCGGGGGCACGTTCAAGATGTCGTTCCGGAATTTCACGACGGGCAACAGCCATTCGTTTGGCGGCGAATATATCGAGCTCGTCCCGGGCGAACGCCTCCGCTACACCGACAGGTTCGACGATCCTAACCTGCCGGGTGAGATCCAGGTCACCGTGATCCTGAAGAAGGTCTCGGTCGGCACCGAAGTCGACATCACGCAGGCCGGCATCCCCGACGTCATCCCGCCGGAGGCCTGTTATCTCGGCTGGCAGGAATCGCTGCGCAACCTGGCACGGCTCGTCGAGCCCGAGATCAACCAATAGCCGGTCCGCGTTTGACGCAGCGGGGCGATCTGTTCGACCAAATCCGCAGATTTCCCCGCATCGTCATTGCGAGCCAACGGGTCCGCGCGAAAGCGCGGCCCGACGACAGGCTCCGCGAAGCAATCCAGAATCGTTCTGCCGAGGGACTCTGGATTGCTTCGCTGCGCTCGCAATGACGTAGAATGAACTCTCCGAGAGAACAACTCAGATCGAGTCTGCAGATATCTACGGAGCCCAATTGAGCTGCGGCTGCCTGCGAGGCAGATCCGATCGATTGCGAATTACGCGCCCGCCCTCGATTCAAGGCCGCCGCCGGCGGTCCATCTGTCGGGGTTGGGGCTGTGTCCGATCAGCGCGAGACCATACGCGATCGACTCGAACTGGTCGCCCGACATCAGCCGTTCGTTACCGAAACGCTCGGCGAACAGCTTTCGGACAGCCGGCACGAAGGACGTGCCGCCGGTCAAAAATACCTTCTCCACCTCGCGCCCGGTAATGCCTGCCTCGCCCAGCACCTTGTCGACGGTGGCCCCTAACCGGGCGATATCGTCGGCAATCCAAGATTCGAAATTTTTCCGTGTGATGGCCGCGCCGATGTCGACCCCGCCGCCTCCAAAACGGAAGTCCACCTCGTCCTGCGCCGACAGCGCCACCTTGGCGTCGGACACCGCGCGGTACAGCGAAAAGCCGAGGTCGAGATCGACGATGATGATGAAATCCTCGAGCAGAGCCGGCTTCAGCGCGGTGCGCGCAAGCTCGCGCAGCTCGCGCAAATCGCCGTTGCTCTTCATCATCGCGAGCTGGTGCCAGCGAGCGAGGTTGGTGTAGTGGCCGCTGGGGACCGGCAGCACCTTGTCGAACGAGCGGAAGCTGGAACCTTTGCCGAGCCGCGGCGAGACGACATGGTCGACAATGCGATAGTCGAACGTGTCGCCCGCAATGCCGATGCCGGCGTGTCCCAGCGGCTCGGCGCGAAGGCTGCCGCCTTTGCGCGAGAAACGCATCACGGAAAAGTCGCTGGTGCCGCCGCCGAAATCCGCAACCAGCACGGTGGCATCCCGCTCCAGCCGGCGGGCGAAGGAGAACGCCGCGCCCACGGGCTCATAGACGTAGCGCGCGTGGCCGGCACCTAAGCGCTCGAACGCGGCGCGATAGCGCTGCATCGCCAGCGCCTCGTCGGGATTGCCGCCGGCAAAGCGGACGGGGCGGCCGACCGTGATGTTTGCGGCCTCGAAGCCGAACCGGTCCCCGCCGTGGCGCGCCAGCGTCCGCAGGAACGCCGCCAAAATATCCTCGAACTTGTAACGCTGGCGGAACACCTGGGTGGTGTTGAAGCTGGAGCTCGCCGCAAACGTCTTGAACGACTGGAGGAAGCGATAGACGTGGCGCCCTTCGAGAAACTGCTCGATCGCCCATGGACCGCCCTCGGCCTGGGCGCCGGCTCCCGGCCGATCCTCCCAGAAGCACAGCGCCGATACGTAGACGCTGTGGCGCTGTCCGCCATGGTCGAAGCGGATGGCCTCGACCCGGCGGTCGTCCGCCGCGAGCGCGACGACCGTATTGCTGGTTCCAAAATCGATGCCGATCGAGACGGCGGGCGAGGCGCTCGACATGAACCACTCTGACGGATGATTGGATAAGGGGGCGGACCTCTAACGGCTTTGCATGGCCGTGCCAAGACCCACCGTTGCAGTGCGGCCGGAACTTGGCGTCCCATCGCTGCAAGATCACGCGCGATCCGGGATGATTTAGCCAGCTTTTCGCACCTTCGGCACTGGAACGACCCATCTGCTCCGCCGCACCAGCAATTTTATTTCCGAAACGGCTCCGTTAATTCAGCATTTATGTTGCAATGCGAAAGGTTGCGTACTGCTATGCAACCAAGACCATAGACAGTGGTATTTGGTATACATAGATTGCCCTCAAATGAGACAGCAAGGCTGACTGTTCTCAAGAAAGGGATTTCCGATGTCCAAGACTGCTTCCGTTGCTCTGGCTCCCTCCTCCTCGCTGTTCGCCCGCCTGATGGCCGCAATCGACAGCCTCCTGATGGCGAGCGCCAAGATTTCGAATCACAACGGCGACCTGCCCCGTTTCGGCCTGTAAGAAGGCCCTGCCCGCCTGCCGAACGGCGGGATGGCAGACTTCGCAGACCCTACGTTTGATCAAATGGCCTCGCATGTCGGGGCCATTTTTTCGTTTTGCGCGCGCCCTGGCTCGCGACCACAACTGCGACGATTGGTCCGCCGGTGGGACCCGCCGATCAGATTGTTTGTCTACTGGCATCTCGCATACCATCGCCCGAACGATTGAGTAATCAAAGGCCTAAGAGGGGAAACAGTCACCGCAGGGCGGGGCGGCCGAGGGGCACACCTGCCGCGAGCGTTGGCGGAGCCTTAGCCGAAAGGAGCGGATGCCGCGCGTTGTCCCTACTCATAGAGTTTCTACCGGACTGCCATGGGAGATCGACCGCAAGGGTGACCCCAGGCATCTGAATCGAGATGGGCTGACGCAAGCCGACAAAGATCGGCTGCGTTGAGGATTCGACAGGGAGAGAAACAAGATGAGGCCATTCGTTCTGAATGTCGCTTTGGCGGCAATCGCGATGTCGTGCGCCAACAGCACCGCAAGCCGTGCTGCCTGGGAGCCAGTCCGTCCGGTCGAATTCATCGTGCCCGCGGGCACCGGCGGCGGCGCCGATCAGATGGCACGCACCATCCAGGGCATCGTCACCAAGCACAGTCTGATGAAGCAGCCGCTCGTCGTCATCAACAAGGCCGGCGGCGCGGGTGGCGAGGGCTTCCTCGATGTGAAGACGTCGTCGGGCAATCCGCACAAGATCATCATCACGCTGTCGAACCTGTTCACGACGCCGCTGGCAACGGGGATTCCGTTCAACTGGAAGGATTTGACCCCGGTGGCGATGTTGGCGCTCGACGAATTCGTGCTGTGGGTGAATGCCGAGAAACCGTACAACACCGTCAAGGACTACGTCGACGCCGTGAAGAAAGCCCCGAGCGGCTCATTCAAGATGGGCGGCACCGGCTCCAAGCAGGAAGACCAGATCATCACCGTCGGCATCGAGAAGGCAATCGACGCAAAATTCACCTACATCCCCTACAAGGGCGGCGGCGAAGTCGCCGTTCAGCTCGTCGGCAATCACGTCGATTCGACGGTCAACAATCCGATCGAGGCGGTCGCGCAATGGCGCGGCGGCAAGCTCCGTCCGCTCTGCGTCTTCGACGCTCAGCCGATGGCCTATGACGAGCCGATCGCCGACGGCAAGGCCTGGAAGGATATTCCGACCTGCAAGTCGCAGGGCCTGGCGATGGAATATCTCATGCTGCGCGGCATCTTCATGTCGCCCAAGGCCACGAAGGATCAGATCGAATACTACGTCGAGCTGTTCAAGAAGGTCCGCGCCACGCCGGAATGGCAGGATTTCATGAAGAGCGGCGCCTTCAACACGACGTTCCTGACCGGAGCCGAATACGCGAAGTGGGTCGAGGCCGAGGAGAAGCGCCACGAAGGCTTGATGAAGGAAGCCGGCTTCCTCGCATCGGGGAACTGACCCGCGACATCGACGGCTGAGGACGCTGGGTCGTCCTCCATCTGCCGCGACCGCGCAAGACTGCGTCCGCCTGGAGGTCCCATGACTGAACGATCCGGATCCGAATCCGGCCCCGCACACAAGACGCTGGAAATCGGCATGGCGCTGTTGATCGGCGTCTTCGGGCTGGTCGTGATCTTCGGCAGCCTGAAGGCCGGCATCAACTGGGGCGCGGAGGGCCCGCGTGCCGGCTTCTTCCCCTTCTATGTCGGCGCCGCCATCGTCGGCGCAAGCGCCATCAATCTCTGGAGCGCGCAGCGCCACGACGACGGCCGGCTGTTTGCAGAATGGGGACAGCTTCGCCAGGTCATGAGCGTCGTCGTGCCCACGGCGATCTATGTCGGCTCGATGCCGTTCATCGGCCTCTACGTCGCCTCGATGATCTTCATCGCCTGGTTCATGCGCTGGCTCGGCGGTTATCGCTGGCTCACGACCATCGCGGTGGCGATCGGCATGCCGGTCGTGACCTATCTCGTTTTCGAGCGCTGGTTCCTGGTCCCGCTTCCCAAGGGCCCGCTCGAGGAATGGCTTGGTTTGTAAGAGCTGCGCCGTCACGCAATCATTGCTGCAGGACGTATCGATATGGAAGAGTTGGCCAACCTGTTTCACGGCTTCGCGGTCGCCCTGCAGCCCTACAATATGATGCTGATGATCATCGGCATCACGCTCGGAGTCATCATCGGCGTGCTGCCGGGGCTCGGCGGCGCCAATGGCGTTGCGATCCTCCTTCCCCTGACCTTCAGCATGCCGCCGACGTCGGCGATCATCATGCTGTCCTGTATCTATTGGGGCGCATTGTTCGGCGGCGCCATCACCTCGATCCTGTTCAACATACCCGGCGAGCCCTGGTCGGTGGCGACCACCTTCGACGGTTATCCGATGGCGCAACAGGGCAAACCCGGTGAGGCCCTGACCGCCGCCTTCACCTCCTCCTTCGTGGGCGCGCTGTTTGCGGTCATCATGATCACGCTGGTCGCGCCCCTCGTCGCGGGCTTCGCGCTGCGATTCGGTCCGGCGGAGAAGTTCGCGGTGTACTTCCTCGCCTTCTGCAGCTTCGTTGGCCTCAGCAAGGAGCCGCCGTTCAAGACCATCGCGGCGATGATGATGGGCTTTGCGCTCGCGGCGGTCGGCCTCGATTCGATCACGGGCCAGTTGCGGCTGACCTTCGGCGTCACCGAACTGCTCAACGGATTCGACTTCCTGATCGCCGTGATCGGCCTGTTCGGTATCGGCGAGATCCTGCTGACCATGGAGGAAGGACTGGCTTTCCGAGGCGGCAACGCCACCATCAATCTTCGGGTCGTGCTTCAGACCTGGCGGGAATTACCCGCCTATTGGATGACCTCGCTGCGCTCCTGCCTGATCGGGTGCTGGATGGGCGTCACGCCCGCCGGCGCAACGCCGGCCTCCTTCATGAGCTACGGCATCGCCAAGCGCCTGGCGCGACGCGGCAACAATTTCGGCAAGGGCGAGATCGAGGGCGTGA
Source organism: Bradyrhizobium sp. 153 (assembly GCF_023073835.1). Lineage (NCBI taxonomy): Bacteria > Pseudomonadati > Pseudomonadota > Alphaproteobacteria > Hyphomicrobiales > Nitrobacteraceae > Bradyrhizobium > Bradyrhizobium sp. 153. Next base: position 196,685 of record NZ_JADPKH010000015.1, read on the forward strand.
TCGCGCCCGAGACGGCCGCCCATGCCGCGGGCACCTCGGCGCTGCTGCCGATGCTCTCGCTCGGCGTGCCGGGCTCCCCGACCGCCGCCGTCCTGCTCGGCGGATTGTTGATCTGGGGCCTGCAGCCCGGCCCCATGCTGTTCGTCGAGCAGAAGGAATTCGTCTGGGGCCTGATCGCCTCGATGTATCTCGGCAATCTCGCCGGCCTCATCGTCGTGCTCACCTGCGTGCCGATCTTCGCCGCGATCCTCCGCGTGCCCTTCGGCATCATCGCGCCGCTCATCCTGGTGCTCTGCGCGATCGGCGCCTATTCGGTGCACAACAGCACCTTCGACGTGATGCTGATGCTGGTGTTCGGCGTGCTGGGCTACCTCCTGAAGAAGTGCAACTACCCGCTCGCACCGCTGGTGCTCGCCATCGTGCTCGGCGACAAGGCAGAGGAAGCCTTCCGCCAATCGCTGTTGGGATCGCAAGGATCGCTCGGCGTGTTCTTCTCCAACGGCCTCGTCAGCACCATCATGGCGCTCGGTCTGGTCGCCCTGTTCTGGTCCGCGATCCAGGAAGGCTACAGCCGGCTGCGGACGTCGATGGTGTGACGCGCGATCTCCGCGCGCGGCCGTGCGAAGCCCTCCAGACCTTCTGGGATAAGCAATTCCACCATTTGCAGTCACCGACCCACCGGACGGCGCTGTGTGCGAACAGCGCACAAGTGGTCGTGTGCCGAGGGCACGGGCTTTTTCACAGCGTGCTTGCGGCTCGCCGCGTTGCAGAAATCGGCCGTTGAATCAATGGTTTGAATGGCACAACCGCTAGGCCCCCCGGCACGCCGGCAGCAATTCAGCCTTTACAATCCCGCAGCCAAGGCGCATGTGAGCAAGCCCGCGATATTTCGCCGCACCCTCAGTCCCTAGCTTGAATCTTGGCATAATGAATACCAGGATGCGAGCCAGCGCATGCATAAAAAATGATCGGCGCGTTCGGGAGGGTTTTAATGACGGACATGGTGCAGTCAGCAGCGGCCCCTAGTGTCACACGTGTAAGCGATGCTTTTCGCTGGGCGCAATTGGCCATCGGCGTAGGCGCGATGGTGATGATCGCCAACTATCAATACGGCTGGACGTTCTTCGTCCCCGACATCCAGAAGACGTTCGGCTGGGATCGCGCCTCGATCCAATGGGCGTTCACCCTCTTCGTTTTGTTCGAGACCTGGCTCGTGCCGGTCGAGGGATGGTTCGTCGACAAATACGGTCCGCGCATCGTCGTGCTGGTCGGCGGCGTGCTCTGTGCCATCGGCTGGGCAATCAACGCGCAGGCCACCACGCTCAACGGCTACTATCTCGGCATGATCATCGCGGGCATCGGCGCCGGCGGCGTCTACGGCACCTGCGTCGGCAACGCGCTGAAGTGGTTTCCGGACAAGCGTGGTCTTGCTGCGGGTATCACGGCCGCAGGCTTCGGTGCAGGCTCTGCGCTGACCGTCGCGCCGATCCAGGCCATGATCAAGGACAGTGGATTTCAGACCACCTTCCTCTATTTCGGCCTCGGGCAAGGCATCATCATCTGCATCCTCGCCTTCTTCCTGCTGGCGCCGAAAGCGGGCCAGGTGCCGAACGTGGTGGCGAACGCCAATCTGCTCCAGACCCGCCGCAACTATCAACCGACCGAGGTGCTGCGTCAGCCGCTGTTCTGGCTGATGTACTTCATGTTCGTGATCGTCGGCGCTGGCGGGTTGATGGTGACGGCGAACCTGAAGCCGATCGCAGCCGACTGGAAGGTCGACAACGTGCCGGTCACGCTGATGGCGGTGACGATGACGGCGGTGACGTTCGCGGCGACGATCGACCGCGTGCTCAACGGCCTGACGCGTCCGTTCTTCGGCTGGATCTCCGACATGATCGGCCGCGAGAACACGATGTTCATCGCCTTCGGCATGGAAGGGTTCGGCATCTGGATGCTCTACCTCTGGGGCCACGATCCGATCTGGTTCGTGCTGCTCTCGGGCTTCGTGTTCTTCGCCTGGGGTGAGATCTACTCGCTGTTCCCCTCGACCTGCACCGACACGTTCGGCGCCAAGTTCGCGACCACCAATGCCGGCCTGCTCTACACCGCGAAGGGCACCGCCGCGCTGCTGGTGCCGATCGCCAACTACATGCAGCAATCGTCGGGCACCTGGGACAGCGTGTTCATCATTGCGGCCGGCGCCAACATTCTGGCTTCATTGCTGGCAATCGCGGTGCTGAAACCCTGGCGCAAGGTCGTGGTCGCGAAATCGACCGTCTGACCCGCTCCGCTACAATTCACTCAGCAGGACGCCCGGCCTCACGGCCGGGCGTTTTCGTTTGGTGCGAAGGCCCCCGCGATGCCCCCCAGAAATCACGATGGAACCTCGCGCATTCTTCAATGTGGCGCCAAGTTAGGGCTTGCAATCTGGAATATCGTATACCAATGTTCGGCCCGCGCCTGCGACGATAAGCCACAATATTTGCGACATCAGGTCATCTTGCGATCCTGCGTCGCAGCCAATCAGGCGCCTTGGGAGGTTCTTGATGATTTCCAGCCCGGATGGCGCCGTCACGGCCGCGCCACTTCGCACCGGTTTCCGTTGGCTCCAGCTCGTGATGGGCATCGTCTGCATGGCGATGATCGCCAATCTGCAATACGGCTGGACGTTGTTCGTCGATCCGATCGATGCGGCCCACCATTGGGGGCGCGCCGCGATCCAGCTCGCGTTCACCATCTTCGTCGTCACCGAGACCTGGCTGGTGCCAGTCGAAGCCTGGTTCGTCGACAAATACGGTCCACGCATTGTCGTCATGTTCGGCGGCGCGATGATCGCGCTCTCGTGGATCCTCAACTCCTACGCCGATAGCCTTACCCTGCTCTATGCCGCCGCGATCATCGGCGGCATGGGCGCGGGCGCGGTGTACGGCACCTGTGTCGGCAACGCACTGAAATGGTTTCCCGACCGCCGCGGGCTCGCAGCCGGCGCGACCGCCGCCGGCTTCGGCGCCGGCGCCGCGCTTACCGTCGTGCCAATCGCGAGCATGATCGTCTCGAGCGGTTATCAGCACGCCTTCCTCACCTTCGGCATCGGCCAGGGTCTGATCGTGTTCGTGCTCGCCTTCTTCATCCAACCGCCGCGGATCTCGATTCCGCCAAAGAAGAAGCAGCTCAATCTGCCGCAGACCAAGATCGACTTCACCCCGCCGCAGGTGCTGCGGACCCCTGTTTTCTGGGTGATGTATCTCGTCTTCGTGATGGTCGCCTCCGGCGGCCTGATGACCGCGGCGCAGATCGCCCCGATCGCGCACGACTTCAAGATCGCCGACACGCCGGTCACGCTCGCCGGCTTCCAGATGGCGGCCTTGACTTTCGCGATTTCGCTCGACCGCATCTTCGACGGTTTCGGACGTCCCTTCTTCGGCTGGGTCTCCGATACGATCGGCCGTGAGCCCACCATGTTCATCGCCTTCGGCACCGCTGCTTTGATGCTGCTGGCGCTGTCGGCCTATGGCCATGTGCCCGTCGTGTTCGTGCTCGCCACCGCGGTCTATTTCGGCGTGTTCGGCGAGATCTACTCGCTGTTCCCTGCGACCTGCGGCGACACCTTCGGCGCGAAATTCGCGACCACCAACAACGGCATGCTGTACACCGCCAAGGGCACGGCATCCCTGCTCGTCCCGCTCGCGAGCGTGATCTCGACTGCCTATGGCTGGAAGGCCGTGTTCGTGGTGGCAGTGGCGCTGAATGCGACGGCGGCGCTGATGGCGCTGTTCGTGATCAAGCCGCTGCGTCGCTCCTTCATCCTCGGCAAGGAAGCCGAGAGCATTGAGGCCGCGACCGGCAATGCCAAGACCGAGACGGCATAAGCCACCATACGGCTTAGAGGCTGGAAAAGGGCGCAGCGATGCGCCCCTTTCTTTTTGGCGCCCTACAAACGTCAGCACTACTGCCGCAAGATTTTTCGGATCAGCCAAATCCAGCGCTTGACGATTGGCATTATGTATACCACACTTCACCTGGTCATTCACCCAGGGAGGTTGCAATGCTGGTCGGAGACATTCTGCGCAAGAAGACGCCGCGCGTTGTCACGGTGCGAATGAACGAAACGGTGGGTATCGCCGCCAAGCTGATGCGCGCCAACAATATCAGCGCACTGGTTGTGAAGGACGTGGTCCGCTCGGAAGGCAATACTGCGGTCGGCATGTTCACTGAGCGCGACGTGGTGCGCGCAGTCGCCGATCACGGCGCCAATGCTATCAACGTCAAGGTCTCGCAGCTGGTCTCGGTGCAGCAGCTCGTGTCCTGCACCTCCTCGGACACGATCGAGCACGTCCGCCATTTGATGAACCGGAATCACATCCGCCATCTGCCCGTCATCGACGACTACAGCCTCGTCTCGGTCATCAGCATGCGCGACATCGCCGCTGCCGTGGACGAGGCCACCAACTCTACGCCGCAAGCAGCCTAGAGCCCTCCACACACCCCCTGCGACTGCCGGCCCCGGCTCGGACCCTTCCGAGCCGGACCGGATCTTTCGTGCCAAATTCCGGCTTTCTGCTCCTCGCGAGGACTTCATGAAAATCTGCATCTACGGCGCCGGCGCGATCGGCGGTTATCTCGGGGTTCAGCTCGCGCGCGCGGGCGCCGACGTCAGCCTGGTCGCACGCGGCGCACACCTTGCCGCGATGCGCGAGCGCGGCCTGACGCTGCTCGCGGGCGAGGAGCAGCACACCGTGCATCCGCGCTGCACCGACGATCCCGCCGAGCTCGGCGTGCAGGACTACATCATCATCACGCTGAAGGCGCATTCGATCACCGGTGTGATCGAAAAGATGCAGCCGCTGCTCGGGCCTCACACCCGCATCGTCACCGCCGTCAACGGCATCCCTTACTGGTATTTCTACAAGCACGGCGGCCAATACGAGAACTCGACGCTAGAGAGCATCGATCCCGGCGGCCGGCAGTGGCGCGAGATCGGCGCCGAGCGCGCCATCGGCTGCATCGTCTATCCCGCCACCGAGATCGAGGCGCCCGGCGTGATCCGCCACATCTACGGCAACAATTTCCCGCTCGGCGAGCCCTCCGGCGAGATCACGCCGGACGTGCAGCGCCTCTCCGATCTCTTCGTCGCGGCCGGGCTGAAGGCGCCGGTGCTCGACCGCATCCGCGACGAGATCTGGCTCAAACTGTGGGGCAATGTCTGCTTCAATCCGATCAGCGCCCTGACCCATGCAACGCTCGACGTGATCTGCACCGATCCGGCGACGCGTGCATTGTCGCGCGCGATCATGGTGGAGACGCAAGCCATCGCCGAGACGTTCGGCGTCACGTTCCGCGTCGACGTCGAGCGCCGCATCGAGGGCGCCCGCAAGGTCGGCGCGCACAAGACCTCGATGCTCCAGGATCTGGAGCGCGGCCGCCCGATGGAGATCGACCCGCTCGTCACCGTGGTGCAGGAGATGGGCCGCCTCACCGGGGTTGCCACGCCCGTGCTCGATTCGGTGCTGGCGATGGTGACCCAGCGCGCGCGCATCGCCGGCCTCTATGACGGCGTCTCGGCACCATCAGATCCGCGCGCACTGGCGGTGGCGTGATGGTGGGCGAGATGAAACGCTGGCTGCGCTTCCGCCATGGCGGCACGACCGGCTTCGGCACGCTGACGCCATCAGGCATCAGCGTGCATGAGGGCGAGATGTTCGGCCGCAACGCCAGCACCGGCAAGATGCTGGCGCTGTCGGATGTGGAGCTGCTCGCGCCCTGCGCGCCCAGCAAGATCGTCGCGCTCTGGAATAATTTCCATGCGCTCGCGGCCAAGCTCAACCAGCCCGAGCCGCCGGAGCCGCTGTATCTCCTGAAAGCCACCACCAGCATCACGACGCCTGGCGCCGTGATCCGCCGCCCGTCTTACTACGACGGCAAGACCACCTATGAGGGCGAGCTCGGCATCGTGATCGGCAGGATATGCGCCCGCGTCTCCCCTGGCGAAGCGGACAGCTTCATCTTCGGCTACACCTGCGTCAACGACATCACCGCCAACGACATCCTGACCAGCGATTCCACTTTCCCGCAATGGGCTCGCGCCAAGGGCATCGACGATTACGGCCCGTTCGGGCCCGTCATCGCCACCGGCCTTGATCCGGCCAAGCTCACGGTCCGCACTATCCTCAACGGCGCGGAGCGGCAGAACTATCCGATCTCCGACATGATCTTCAGCGCTCAGCAACTGGTGAGCAGGATCTCCCACGACATGACCCTGCTGCCCGGCGACCTCATTGCCGTCGGCACTTCGGTCGGCGTCGGCGTGATGAAGGAGCCGGTGAACACCGTGACTGTCGCGATCGACGGCATCGGCGAGCTAACGAACGAGTTTCGGCTGTAGCTGCCGGCGCGGCGCCGCAGCCCGGATGAGCGCAGCGACAGCCCAATCCTCGGCCGTCACACACCCCGAAAACATCCGTACACATCACATCTGCGTACGCCCGACATATGCCGTCAACATGTCCCGCGCGTGCCGCAACTTGGACGCATTCGGCCGCCCTTCTGTGAGGCGTGTCTGGGGGCACGGCGCCGCCGTGTTTGGACTAACCTTCTAGGGGTATGACTGTGAAGAAGATTGTATTTGCTCTCGGTGCCACGCTTGCTCTGGTCACGGCTGCGAACGCTGCGGATCTGCCGCGCCGCCAGCCCGTGCCGGCCTATCCGGCTGAGCAGGCTCCGATCGGCAAGATGCCGATCGGCAAGAGCCCGGTTGGAAAGGCCCCGATCGGCAAGGCGCCCGGCCCGGTCGCAGCGCGCTACTGACACGCAACACGAAGCTGCGTAAGCGGGCGAGAGTCGAGGGGCACAGCGTGACGTACAAATCTGGTCGATCGGGATCCTGCATCCTCGCGGGCTTCGCGCTCGCGGCCATGATCGCATGCACGATGCCCTCGGCCTCGGCCCATGAAGCGAACAAGCGCGTTGCCGATGCGAACGCGCTTGCTACGACCGACACCACATCGCGACCGGCCCCGCAAGCGACGCGGCGTCCCGTCGCGCGTGCGGAGAAAGGTCCGTACTACGTCGACTTCCGGGCGAGAACCGCCGCGAGCTGGGGCCACGCCTTCGTCTGGTACGGCAAGACCAGCGAACGCGCGGTCGAGGTCGCGGGCCTCACACCCGCCGGCGACACGCTTGCTTACGTGCTCGGCCACATCACCTTTGTGCCCTCCGAGACCGGCGCCAGCTACGGCGATCTCGATCCGGAATATCTGACCGCGAGCTATCGCGTGTACCTGAACGAGGCTGACGCCAAGCGCGTATTCGCCTACATCAAGAAATTGCAGGCGAGTTCGCCCGTGTGGAACGCCGAGACCACTAACTGCACCGGCTTCATCGGCGACATCGCCGAGTTCATGGGATTGCAAGTCCCCAACCGCTGGCAGCGCCCGGAAAACTTCGTCAACCGCCTCAAAGAAATGAACGGCGGCCGCCAGATGGTGCGGCTGTCGGCGGACTAGCTCTTCGCCCCGTCCGGCAGCGGCGACCCAATTATCCGCCCTACGGAATCCCCTCACCTGTCGCATGATCGCCCCGCCTGCACCGCACGGCGCGACAATAGACATTTCCCGGTCCGGGCGGCATCCTCCCCTCCATCAAGCGAGACCAGAGCGCCACACCGACGGGGGAAACATCATGTTGCAGACACGGTTCACTAAGCTCGTCGGCGTCGAGCACCCGATCGTCCAGGGCGGCATGCAATGGGTCGGGCGCGCCGAGCTCGTTGCCGCGGTCGCCAACGCCGGCGCGCTCGGCTTCATCACGGCGCTGACCCAACCAACGCCGGAAGACTTGACCAAGGAGATCGCGCGTTGCCGCGACCTCACCGACAAGCCCTTTGGCGTCAACCTCACCATCCTGCCCGCGATCAAGCCGCCGCCTTATGCCGAATACCGTGCCGCCATCATCGACAGCGGCATCAAGGTGGTCGAGACCGCCGGCAACAAGCCGCAGGAGCATGTCGACGAATTCAAGAAGCACGGCGTCAAGGTCGTGCACAAATGCACCAGCGTCCGTCACGCGCTCTCGGCCGAACGCATGGGCGTCGATGCCCTCTCGATCGACGGCTTCGAATGCGCCGGCCACCCGGGCGAGGACGACACTCCCGGCCTGATCCTGATTCCGGCCGCCGCGAACAAGATCAAGATTCCGATGATCGCCTCCGGCGGCTTTGCCGATGCGCGCGGCCTCGTTGCCGCGCTGGCGTTAGGCGCCGACGGCATCAACATGGGCACCCGCTTCATGGCCACCAAGGAGAGCCCGATCCACCAGCTCATCAAGGAGAAGATCGTCGCCAATGACGAGCGCGAGACCGAGCTGATCTTCCGCACCATGCGCAACACCTCGCGCGTGGCCAAGAACGCGATCTCGACCAAGGTCGTCGCCATGGAAAAGGAAGGTGCCAAGTTCGAGGACATCCGCGAACTCGTCGCCGGTGCCCGCGGCAAGATGGTCTACGCGACGGGTAATTCCGACGAGGGCATCTGGTCGGCCGGCCAGGTGCAGGGCCTGATCCATGACATCCCGAGCTGCGCCGAGCTGGTCTCCCGCATCGTGCGGGAGGCGGAAGCCATCATCCGCAGCCGGCTGGGGGGCATGATCGTTCAGCGGCAACACGAAGCGGCGGAATAATCACTGTAAGAAGCGAGTGTAAGACATGAAGGCTTACGTCTACGGTCTTGACGGCGCTACGATTTCCGACGTCGCTCAACCAAAGCCCAAGGGCACGCAGGTGCTGGTCCGCGTCCGCGCCTGTGCCCTGAACCGCGCCGATACCGGCATGCGCAAGGGTCATGCCCACGGCGCAGCCGGCGGCGTCGGCACCGTGCTCGGCATGGAATGGGCTGGCGAAGTCGCCGAGCTCGGGCCGGACGCGAAGGGCGTCAAGATCGGCGACCGCATCATGGGGTCGGGCAGTGCCGCATTTGCCGAATATACGCTGGCCGATCACGGCCGGCTGTTCCACGCGCCCTCGAACATGAATTTCGAGGAGGCGGCCACCCTCCCCGTCGCGCTCGCGACCATGCACAATGCCGTCGTCACCGTCGGCGGCGTGCAAGCGGGCCAGAGCGTGCTGATTCAGGGCGCGAGCTCCGGCGTCGGTCTGATGGCGCTGCAGATCGCCAGGCTCAAGGGCGCCAAGCTCGTAATCGGCTCGTCGACCGACGCCACTCGCCGCGGCCGGCTGAAGGAATACGGCGCCGATCTGGCCGTCGATAGCTCCGATCCGAAATGGGTCGACGAGGTCCTGAAAGCGACCGGCGGCGAAGGCGTCGATCTCATCGTCGACCAGGTCTCGGGCAAGGTCGCGAACCAGAATCTTGCCGCGACGAAGGTGAAGGGCCGCATCGTCAATGTCGGCCGGCTCGGCGGCACCCATGCCGACTTCAACTTCGACCTGCACGCCGCGCGCCGCATCGACTATGTCGGCGTCACCTTCCGCACCCGCACCATCGAGGAGGTCCGCGAGATCTTCGAGGAGGTGCGCAAGGACATCTGGGGCGCGGTCGAGTCGCGAAAACTGCAACTGCCGATCGACAAGGTGTTCACATTCGACGACATCGATCAGGCGTTCGCGCACATGGAGGCGAACAAGCATCTCGGGAAGATCGTCGTGACGGTGCCTTAACCGTCATTCCGGAGCGCTTGAAGAACCGAACCTGAAATCTCGAGATTCGGGTCTGGTCACCATCCCGGAATGACATCGCCGTCGCTCCTGCAAGTCACTTGCGACTACGGCTGTGGATCGTCGCTTGATGTTCACCCACGCCCTGCTAAATCCCCGCCATGATCTCCCAGCACAACAAGACCTCGGTCGCCGCGATCTCGATCTTCGCCAGCGGCGGCATGGCGGCGGCCAAATTCGTGGTCGGAATTGCGATCGGCTCGCTGGCGCTGATCTCCGAGGCCCTGCATTCCTCGATCGACCTGGTCGCGACCATCATCACCTGGGCGGTGGTGCGGGTGTCCGACAAGCCGGCCGACGAGGAGCACCATTATGGCCATGGCAAGCTCGAGAGCGTCTCGGCGCTGGGCGTCACCGCCCTGCTCTACGTGCTCGCCGGCGGCATCCTGGTCGAGGCCTATAGCCGGCTGCGGGAGGGAACCCCGCCGCCGACCATTTCGGCCGTGCCCTTTGTCGTGCTGGTGATCGACATCGCCGTCAATCTCTGGCGCGCCCGCGCGCTGCACCGCGCTGCGCGGGAGACCAGGAGCCAAGCGCTTGCCGCGGACGCACTGCATTTCGCCTCCGACGTGATGGGCTCATCTGCCGTGATCGTGGGTTTGATCCTCGCCGGACTCGGTTTCTGGTGGGGTGACGCGGCCGCGGCCGCCGCCGTCGCCGTGATGATCGCGGCTCTCGGCCTGCGCATGGCGGGCTCGACCGTGCAGACGCTGGTCGATCGCGCGCCGGAGGGCGCCCATGAGCAGGCCACGGCCGCGATCCGCAGCGTGCCCGGCGTGATCGACGTCGAGCGGCTGCGCGTGCGCATGGTCGGTGCAACCTATTTCATCGATACCATCGCAAAGGTGCCGCGGACCTATCCGATCGACCGCGTCGAGGACATCAAGCGCAATGCGCAAGCCGCCGTCAGCAGAGCGTTCGGCGACGCCGACCTCACCTTCACGGCTGTCCCCGTCGCGCGCAACAACGAGACCGTACGCGACCGCATCATGGTGATCGCGCGCAATTCCGGCCTCGCCATCCACCACGTCACGGTGCACGACCTCGGCGCCAAGCTGATCGTCGGCATCGACCTCGAGGTCGATGGCGAAATGCAGCTCGAGGCCGCCCACGATGTCGCCAACACGCTGGAGCGCAGCATCCAGGAGGAATTCGGCGAGGACGTCGAGGTCGACGTCCATATCGAGCCGCTGGAACCGGAACTGCCGTTCGGCGTCGACGCCCCCGCGGAGCGCGTGCAGGCCATTGCCGCCGCGTTGACCGAGCTTGCTGGCGAGGGCGAGATCCACGACATCCACAATGTGCGCGTCCGCAACACTGAGGCCGGCGAGATCGTCAACTTTCACTGCCGCGCCACTCCGTCGATGAGCGTGATCAAGGTGCACGAGCATGTCGACGCAATCGAGCGCGCATTGCGGCGCGCCTTCCCGAGCGTGAAGCGCGTGATCAGCCACGCCGAGCCCCCGCGTGCGTGACACACGTGCGAAGAGTCACACGTTCTCGTTTCGGACCCGTCGCGCACGTCACTTTACGGACAAGCGATGCGCAAACTGCGCGTTGGATAAGAATAATTTCGCGTTAAGGATTCGTTGACTCTCGACAGCCCGCGAAAACTGGATTCAAATCGGTGTGATTCGAAAGCGACGTGGGGCCGCTTTCGACACTCGTCGTAAGCAGGTTTTCAGGGGGCCGAAGGCATGGCGCGTGCAGACGCCGCGAACGCATGCGTTCAATCCGATTCGATCAAGGGATTGGCGCAATCGATCGCGAAACCTGCCTATCACCGGCTGCTGATCGCGGAGCCGGCGCTGCGCCGCGCCGTGCCGACGCTCATCATCGCCTTCCTGATCACGATCTGCCTCGGCGCGTTCGTGCAGGTCGTCGACCAGACGCGCCAGAAGCGGCTGGTGATCCGGCACGACATCTCGGCGCTCGCCGATTTGCTCGCCGAACGCATCGACCGCCTCACTTCCGTGCGACAGGAGCGGCTCAAGAACATCGAGAGCCTGCCGACGCTGCTGCCTGATCTCATTCCGTCCTGGGGCACGGCCTTGGGCCGCCACATCATTGTCGCCTCGACCGGCATCGACCGCCGCATCCTCGCCCGCGTACCGGTCGACAGCGACCCTTCCGGCAACGACCGCCTGCTCGACGCGATCACGACGGCGCAACTGCTCGCGGCGCCCCCGCGCGACGGCAACGTCGCCGACATGACGCTGCCGAACGGCAACGCCGCGATGGCGACCTCGCGCCAGATCAAGTCGCTGCCCGGCTTCGTCACGGTGATCCAGGAACGCGACGAGCCGATTTGGGGCTCGGATGCCGCGCTCTCGGTGACGCTGTCGGCGACCACCGGCTTCGTCGTCCTGATCCTGGGCTTTGCCTTTCACTGGCAGTCGACCCGCGCCCGCGAAGGCGACCTCATCAACGACGCCGTGCGCGGCCGCATCGACACCGCGCTCAATCGCGGCCGCTGCGGACTGTGGGACTGGGATCTGTCGCGCGGCCGGATCTTCTGGTCGCAGTCAATGTTCTCGATGCTCGGCCTCGACGGCCGCAACGAGCTCCTCACCTTCGGCGAGGTCAACGCGCTGGTGAAGTCCGACGATATTGATCTGTTCGAGATCGCCGATCAGCTCATCTCCGAGAAGATCGATCACATCGACCAGACCTTCCGCATGCAGCACGTCGACGGTCACTGGATCTGGCTCCGCGTCCGCTGCGAGAAGACGCGCGGGGCCACCGATTCCAGCGTGCACTTGATCGGGATCGCGGTCGACATCACCGAGCAGAAGAGCCTCGCCGAGAGAACGGTGGAAGCCGACCTTCGCCTGCGCGACGCGATCGAGACCATTCCGGAAGCCTTCGTGCTGTGGGACGCGAGCGATCGCCTCGTGCTCTGCAACTCGCACTTCCAGCGCCTGCACAAGCTGCCCGACACCGCCGTGATCCCCGGCACCTCCTACGAGACCGTGCTCGAAGTCGGCCGCATGCCGGAGGTGCGCACCCGCCATAACGAGACCGCGAGCCAGGGCCCGGGCGCGCGCACCTTCGAGGCACAACTCGACGACGGCAGCTGGCTGCACATCAGCGAGCGGCGCACCAAAGACGGCGGCTACGTCTCGGTCGGCACCGACATCACCCGCATCAAGGAGCACGAGCAGAAGCTGGTCGACAACGATTTGCGCCTGCGCGCCACCGTCATCGACCTCAAGCGCTCGCAGGCCGCGCTCGAACGCCAAGCGATCGAGCTCGCCGACCTGGCCGAAAAGTACCAGCGCGAGAAGACTCGCGCCGAGGAAGCCAACCAGACCAAGTCGAAATTCCTCGCCAATATGAGCCACGAGCTGCGCACGCCGCTCAACGCGATCATCGGCTTCTCCGAGATCATGGGCTCGGGCATGTTCGGCGACCTCGGTTCGGAGAAGTACCAGGAATACTGCCAGGACATCCTGACCAGCGGCCACTATTTGCTCGAGGTCATCAACGACATCCTCGACATGTCCAAGATCGAGGCCGGCCGCATGAAGCTCGACATGGAAGAGCTGGACCTGTCGCGGACGCTGGCGGAATCCCTGCGCGTCGTCACTGGCCGGGCACAGGACAAGCACCTGACGCTCGATGCCGACATCGCCAAATCCATCTCCGTCGTCGCCGACCGCCGCGCCACCAAGCAGATCATCGTCAACCTGTTGTCCAACGCGGTGAAGTTCACGCCCGACGGCGGACGCGTCGTGGTGCGCAGCCGGCAGCTCGACGACCGGATCGTGCTGATGATCGCCGACACCGGCATCGGGATCGCGCCGCATTCGCTGGCGCGGCTCGGCCGCCCCTTCGAGCAGGTCGAGAGCCAGCTCACCAAGACCTATCACGGCTCGGGACTGGGCCTCGCGATCGCCCGCTCGCTGGCGCAGCTCCACGGCGGTTCGATGCGGCTGCGTTCCAAAATCGATGTCGGCACGGTGGTGCGCGTGACGCTGCCGCGCGACGCCGTCAAGGCGGCGTCCGGGATATCGGCTGCAGCGTAAAGCCCTCAAGCATGATGGAGCCCGGTTCGGTCGGCGTTCGGAATCACCTCTCCCCGACGGGGAGAGGTCCGGGTGAGGGGCCGCGGCATCCAGTGAGACCAGATCCCCTCACCCGGACCGCATCTTCGATGCGATCCGACCTCTCCCTACGGGAGAGGTGATCTGGGCTCTCGCCTCGGTTCAAGCGAAGCACATTCCGCTTTAAGATTGCAGCGTCGGTGCGACCTCGCGCGCGACATTGACCAGCGCCGCGATTAGCGGCGTCATCGGATCGCGCTGCGGGATCACGAGGCCAATGCTGTAATTGACTTCGGGGTCGGCGATCGGGATCGAACGCACCGTGTCGGACAGGCCGAGCGTCTCGGCGAGCTTGGCCGGCATCACGCTCGCCCAGCGCCCGGTCTTGACGTGCGTGAACAGCACCAGCAGCGAGTTCGAGGTCAGCGTCGGTGTCGCCTCGGCACCGACCGAGCGCAGCGCGCGATCGATGATGCGGCGGTTCTGCATGTCGGGCGTGAGCAGGCACAGCGGCACCTGCCCGACCTCGGTCCAGGTCACCGTCTCGCGATCACCGAACATCGCATCGGGGGCAGTCAGGAGCCGGTAGCTCTCGTTGTAGAGCGGAATGGTACGCACCTTGCCGATCGGCTCGTTCTCGATATAGGTCAGCCCCGCATCCACCTCGAGATTTTCCAGCAGCCCCAGCACCTCGGACGAGGTGGTGGACTGGATGCGGAAGCGCACCTCGGGATGCCTGGCGCGGAACGGCGTCGTCAGCGCGGCGACCATGCCGAGCACGGTCGGGATCGCCGCGATGCGGATCTCGCCGGAGAGCTGATGCTTCAGCCCGTTGATCTCGTCGCGCATGGCGCGGGCATCGCCCACGATCCGCCGCGCCCAGTCCAGCGCCCGCTCGCCTTCCGGCGTAAAGCCCTGGAAGCGCGACCCGCGCTGGACCAGCATCACGCCGAGGATTTCCTCGAGCTGCTTGAGCCCGGTCGACATCGTCGGCTGCGTCACGCCGCAGACCTCCGCCGCGCGTCCGAAATGCCGCTCCTTCGCCAGCGCCAGCAATAGTTCAAGCTTGTCGATCAACCGGTCGTCCCCTCGAATTCTGTCGTGGCATGCAAGCTAGCACGCTCGCCCCCTTGCAACACGCAAAAACCGCCGAGCGGAATGCCCATAATTGCATTTTCGGATCGACCGATCGCCGGTGCCAATCGATCCGAATTCGCAATCGCAGCACGGGACAGCTTTATTGATCTTCGAGCGATTCCAAATAGTTTGCGATCAGAAACGCTCAAGTTGAGAACGAAGAATGACAGCGGTTTACGAGCCTTGCTACGAGCCTTGGGACGAGACGCGCGGCGCCGAGATCATCGCCGAACACGCTCGGCAGGAAGGCGCGACGCTCGTCATCCTGCATGCTCTTCAGGAGGCGTTCGGCTATGTGCCGGAGGCCGCCATTCCGATGGTGGCTCAGGCGCTGAATCTGTCACGCGCCGAAGTGCACGGCGTATTCACGTTCTATCATGATTTCCGGCACAAGCCGGCCGGCCGCCATGTGCTGAAGCTCTGCCGCGCCGAGGCCTGCCAGGCTGCGGGCGGCGATGCGCTCGCTGCGCGCGCCGAGGCGAAGCTCGGCGTGTCGCTCGGCAGCACCACCGCCGACGATCGCGTCACGCTGGAGCCGATCTACTGCCTCGGCCTGTGCGCGACTGCGCCGTCCGCGATGCTCGACGGGCGCCTGATCGGACGGCTCGATCAGAAGCGCCTCGATGCGCTGGTTGCGGAGGCGCAGCGATGAGCATGCGTCTATACGTCTCACGTGATGCCGGCGCGGTGGCCGTCGGCGCCGACGAGGTCGCGCTGGCGCTTGAGCAAGCCGCCGCCAGGCGGGGCGTTGCAATCGACATCGTTAGGACCGGCTCGCGCGGCCTGTACTGGCTGGAGCCGCTGGTCGAGGTGGCGACACCGCAGGGCCGCATCGCGTTCGGCCCCGTCACCGAAACCGACGTGCCCTCCCTGTTCGATGCGCTCGCCAGCAACACGCCGCATTTTCTACGGCTGGGGGCGATCGACGAGCTCCCCTGGCTGAAGCGCCAGACCCGCCTCACCTTCGCCCGCTGCGGCGTGATCGATCCGCGCTCGCTCGACGACTACCGCGCCCATGGCGGCTACAGGGGCCTGGAGCGCGCGCTCTCGCTCGGCACGGATGCGATCCTGAGCGAGGTCACCGCGTCCGGCCTGCGCGGCCGTGGCGGCGCGGGGTTTCCGACCGGCATCAAATGGAAGACGGTCGCGCAGGCCAAGGCCGACCGCAAATTCATCGTCTGCAACGCCGACGAGGGCGACAGCGGCACCTTCGCCGACCGCATGATCATGGAAGGTGATCCCTTCCTGGTGATCGAAGGCATGACGATTGCTGGCCTCACCGTCGGCGCGGCCAAAGGTTACATCTACATCCGCAGCGAATATCCGCACGCGGTCGAGGCGATGAACGCTGCCATTACGGCGGCGAAGCGCAGCGGCTATCTCGACAGCTATATCGGCGGCTCGAAGCAAGCCTTCGATCTCGAGGTGCGCGTCGGCGCCGGCGCCTATGTCTGCGGCGAGGAGACCTCACTGCTGGAGAGCCTCGAAGGCCGCCGCGGCCTCGTGCGCGCCAAGCCGCCTCTGCCGGCGCATCACGGCCTGTTCGGCAAGCCGACCGTCATCAACAACGTGCTGTCGTTCGCGGCCATCCCCTTCATCCTCGCTGAGGGTGCCAAGGCCTATGCGGATTTCGGCATGGGGCGTTCGCGCGGCACGATGCCGATCCAGCTCGCCGGCAACATCCGCCATGGCGGGCTGTTCGAGACCGCGTTTGGCGTGACGCTCGGCGAGCTCGTCGACGACGTCGGCGGCGGCACGTTCACCGGCCGTCCCGTTCGCGCGGTCCAGGTCGGCGGCCCGCTTGGCGCCTATTTTCCCCGCGCCCTGTTCGACACGCCGTTCGACTATGAGGCCTTCGCCGCGCGCGACGGCCTGATCGGCCATGGCGGCATCGTCGTGTTCGACGACAGCGTCGACATGCGCAGGCAGGCGCGCTTTGCCATGGAGTTCTGCGCGGTCGAATCCTGCGGCAAGTGCACGCCGTGCCGGATCGGCTCGACCCGGGGCGTCGAGACCATCGAGAAGATCATGCGGGGCGAGCGCGTCAGCGAGAACATCACGCTCGTCGAAGACCTCTGCAACACCATGAAATTCGGCTCGCTCTGCGCGCTCGGCGGCTTCACGCCCTATCCCGTGCTCAGCGCATTGAAGCACTTCCGGGAGGATTTCCTTCCGGCGCCGACCACGCTTCAGGCCGCGGAATAGGAGAACGACCATGTCTCTGATCGAAGAAATCGACTTCGGCACGCCGGCTTCCAAATCGGAAACGATGGTGACGCTGACCATCGACGGCAAGCAGATTTCGGTGCCCGAGGGCACCTCGATCATGCGCGCGGCGATGGAAGCCGGCCATCAGATTCCAAAGCTCTGCGCCACCGACATGGTCGACGCGTTCGGCTCCTGCCGGCTCTGCCTGGTCGAGATCGAGGGGCGCGCCGGCACGCCGGCCTCCTGCACCACGCCCGCGACGAACGGCCTCGTCGTGCGGACCCAGACCGAGCGGCTGAAGCAGCTTCGCAAGGGCGTGATGGAGCTCTACATCTCCGACCATCCGCTCGACTGCCTCACCTGCGGCGCCAATGGCGATTGCGAATTGCAGGACATGGCCGGCGCCGTGGGCTTGCGCGACGTGCGCTACGGCTATGAGGGCGAGAATCATGTCTTTGCGAAGACGGATGGCTGCAGCAACGACAAATGGATGCCGAAGGACGAGTCCAACCCGTACTTCACCTACGATCCTTCCAAGTGCATCGTCTGCTCGCGTTGCGTCCGCGCCTGCGAGGAGGTGCAAGGAACCTTCGCGCTGACCATCTCCGGCCGCGGCTTCGACAGCCGTGTCTCCCCCGGCATGAACGAGAGCTTCCTCGGCTCCGAATGCGTCTCCTGCGGCGCCTGCGTCCAGGCCTGCCCGACCGCGACGCTGACGGAAAAATCCGTGATCGAGATCGGTCAGCCCGAGCACTCCGTCGTCACCACCTGCGCCTATTGCGGCGTCGGCTGCGCCTTCAAGGCCGAGATGCGCGGCGAAGAAGTGGTGCGCATGGTGCCCTACAAGGACGGCAAGGCCAATCGCGGCCATTCCTGCGTCAAGGGCCGCTTCGCCTGGGGCTACACCAACCACAAGGAACGCATCCTTAAACCCATGATCCGCGAGCGGATCGAGGATCCCTGGCGCGAGGTGTCGTGGAACGAGGCGTTCTCGTTTGCCGCCGCCAGGATGCGGAGCATTCAGAAGAAATACGGCCGCGACGCCATCGGCGGCATCACCTCGTCCCGCTGCACCAATGAAGAAACCTATCTGGTGCAGAAGCTGATCCGCGCCGGCTTCGGCAACAACAATGTCGACACCTGCGCCCGCGTCTGCCATTCGCCGACCGGCTACGGTCTCGCCACCACCTTCGGCACCTCTGCCGGCACGCAAGACTTCGACTCGGTGGAGGACACCGATGTCGTGCTCATCATCGGCGCCAATCCTGCCTCGGCGCACCCGGTATTCGCCTCGCGACTGAAGAAGCGGCTGCGCCAGGGTGCCAAGCTGATCGTGATCGATCCGCGCCGCACCGAGATGGTGGAATCGCCGCACGTGAAGGCGCTCCACTTGCCCCTGATGCCCGGCACCAACGTCGCTGTGATGACGGCGCTGGCGCATGTCATCGTCACCGAAGGGCTCGTCAACGAAGCCTTCGTGCGCGAGCGCTGCGACTGGAGCGAGTTCGAGGAATGGGCCGCCTTCGTCGCCCAGCCCAAGAACAGCCCGGAAGCCACCGCCATCCTCACCGGTGTCGATCCCAGGGCGCTGCGCGAAGCGGCCCGCATCTACGCGACCGGCGGCAACGGCGCCATCTATTACGGCCTCGGCGTCACCGAGCACAGCCAGGGCTCGACCACCGTGATCGCGATCGCCAACCTCGCGATGGCGACCGGCAATATCGGCCGTCCCGGCGTCGGCGTGAACCCGCTGCGTGGCCAGAACAACGTGCAAGGCTCTTGCGACATGGGCTCGTTCCCGCACGAGCTGCCCGGCTACCGCCATATCTCGAGCGACGCGGTGCGCGACCAGTTCGAGGCGCTGTGGAACGTCAAGCTCAACCCGGAGCCTGGCCTTCGCATTCCCAACATGTTCGATGCCGCGGTCGAAGGCACGTTCATGGGGATCTACGTGCAGGGCGAGGACATCCTCCAGTCCGATCCCAATACCTCGCACGTGGTGGCGGCGCTGTCGGCGATGGAATGCGTCATCGTCCACGATCTCTTCCTCAACGAGACGGCAAACTACGCCCACGTCTTCCTGCCCGGATCGAGCTTCCTCGAGAAGGACGGCACCTTCACAAATGCCGAGCGCCGCATCCAGCGCGTGCGCAAGGTGATGACGCCGAAGAACGGTCTTGCCGACTGGGAGGTCACCATCGGCCTCGCCAAGGCCATGGGCTTCGAGATGAACTACAGCCATCCCTCCGAGATCATGGACGAGATCGCGGCGCTGACGCCGACCTTTGCCGGCGTCTCCTACGCCAAGTTAGATGAGCTCGGCTCGGTGCAGTGGCCCTGCAACGAGAGGGCGCCGGAGGGCACGCCGGTGATGCATATCGACGGCTTCGTCCGGGGCAAGGGCAAATTCGTCGTCACCGAGTATGTCGCGACCGACGAGCGCACCGGCCCGCGCTATCCCCTGCTGCTCACGACAGGGCGCATCCTCAGCCAGTACAATGTCGGCGCTCAGACCCGGCGCACCGACAACGTGGTCTGGCACGCCGAGGATCGGCTCGAGATTCATCCGCACGATGCCGAGCAGCGCGGCGTTCGCGACGGCGACTGGGTGCGGCTGAAGAGCCGCGCCGGCGAGACCACACTACGCGCCGAGATCACCGATCGCGTCGCGCCCGGCGTCGTCTACACCACCTTCCATCATCCGGACACGCAGGCCAACGTGATCACGACCGACTATTCGGACTGGGCTACCAACTGTCCCGAATACAAGGTTACGGCGGTGCAGGTCTCGCCGTCGAACGGACCGTCCGACTGGCAGAAGGCCTATGACGCGCAGGCGCGGCAGTCCCGCCGCATCGTGCCGGCCGAGGCCGCGGAGTAATGGCATGCACGTAGCGGTCCAGGCTATCGATCGTGAAATCTGGCGCAACGGGACGGCCTCTGAAGGCGCGCGGCTGATCCCGGAGGAGACGCCGCTGGCGCTGACCTATAATGGCGGCACCTACGCCGTCATGATGGGGACGCCGCAGAACCTCGAGGACTTCGCCGTCGGCTTCACCGTGAGCGAAGGCATCGTCGGATCGGCCGACGAGATCCGATCGCTCGAAATCGTCCGCCTCGACGACGGCATCGAGCTGCGCATGTGGCTGGCGCCGAAACATGCCGCGCGCATCAACGAGCGTCGTCGCCACATCGCAGGTCCGACCGGCTGCGGCATCTGCGGCATCGAGTCCATTGCCGAGGCGGTGCGGCCGGCGGCCGTGGTGCCGCAGGGGCAGAGCTTCACGGCCGCAGAGGTCATGACGGCGATGCAGGCCATCGCGCCGCTACAATCGATCAATTTACAGACCCGGGCTGTACACGCCGCCGCGTTCTGGTCCCCTACCGGCAACATCGTCGCGCTGCGCGAGGACGTCGGCCGCCACAATGCGCTCGACAAGCTTGCCGGTGCCCTGGCACGCAGCCGCACCAATGCGCGCGGCGGCATAGTGCTGCTCACGAGCCGCGTCTCGGTGGAGATGGTGCAGAAGACAGCCGCGATCGGCGCCCCCATGATGGTTGCCGTGTCGGCGCCGACCGCGCTCGCGGTGCGCACGGCGGAAGCCGCCGGCATCACGCTGATTGCCATTGCCCGCCAAGACGGCTTCGAAGTGTTTTCGCATGGTGACCGGGTCGTCGCCCGCCATGCCAGGGAGGTTGCCGATGTCGCCTGACCGTCTGATCTACATGGCCAACCAGATCGGCACATTCTTCCAGAGTCAAGGCCACGACAGGGCCGTGCCGGGCATCGCCGAGCACATCAAGAAGTTCTGGGATCCCCGTATGAAACGCGCGATCTTCGCCCATCTCGATGCGGGCGGCGCCGACCTTGCGCCTGATGTCCGCGAGGCCCTCACCTCGCTGAAGCAGACGACGACCCTTCCAGCAGCGCCCTGAACACGCGCCGCACCTCGCTCTGCGTCTCCTTCACTCGCGCCTGCAGCGACGAGAAATCCGGCGCATCGCCGGCGCGTGCCATCACACGGAAGAGGTCGGTGCCCGCCGTCTCCGGCTTGAAGCGATCGCTGACGCAGAGCCGCAAGATCTGCGTCAGGTCGTGATAGAGCCGGGCCGCGGCACGCAATATCTCGGTTTCAGACTGCGCGAGCACGCCGAGCCTGCATGCATTTTCCAACACCTGCATGGTGCTGACGTCGAGGATCTCCGGCTTGTCGTGGGCGTGCACGAGCTGGAGATATTGCGCGATGAAATCGATGTCGACCATACCGCCGGCGGCATGTTTGAGATCCCAGCAATCGGCCTCGCCCTTCTCCTGGGCGATGGCGCGCCGCATGTCGGCAACGTCGTTGGCGGTGATGGCGGGATCGCGGCGTCGGGTCAAGACGTCGCGGATGACGCGCTCGATTCGTTCCCGGAATTCGGGCGAGGCCGACACCACGCGCGCGCGTGTCAGCGCCATGTGCTCCCAGGTCCAGGCCTCGTTCGCCTGGTAGTCCGCGAACGAAACCAGGCTCGAGGCCACGGGACCGGCGCGTCCCGACGGACGCAGCCGCATGTCGATCTCATAGAGCACGCCGTAATTGGTGCGCGTCGTGAAGGCGCTGATCAGACGCTGGGTAAAGCGGGCGAAATAGTGGGCACCTTGCAGCGATCTCGCACCATCGGAGTCCGGATTGTCGCTGTCGAAATCGTAGAGCAGGATCAGGTCGAGATCGGACGACGCCGTCATCTCGCGGCTGCCGAGCCGGCCCATCGCGATGATCGCGGTCTGCTGATCCCTAATGCGGCCATGCTGGGCGGCAAAGCGCTCGGCAACGAGGCCATGCACGGTGTGGACGATGCCCTCGGCGACGTCCGCAAAAGCGGTACTCGCCTGCTGCGCCGAGACCGTGCCGGACAGGATACGCGTACCGATCAGGAACAGGCTCTCCTGTCCGAACAGGCGCAGGCGATCGAGGAACTCTTCATAGGAGCCCGCGTCCTGCACGGTCGCAGCTAACCGTCCCGACAATTCCTGCCTGTCCGGCATGGCGCCGAAGAAGCGCGGATCGATCAGGCCGTCCATGAGCTGCGGCTGCCGCGCCAGCATCTCGCCGAGCCGGGGCGCCGCGCCTAGCACCAGCGCCACCAGTGCGACCAGATCGCGGTTCTGGCCGAGCAGCGTGATCAGCCGGCCGCCGCGCTGAAGCGCGCCGAGGAAATGATCGAACGCCACGACCGCGCGGTCCGGCTCCTCGGCATGGGCAAGACCGTCGATCAGGGCCGGCACGAATTCGACGAACGCGTTGCGCGTCGCCTCATTGCGGAACACGCGATAGTCGCCGGTGATCCAGTCGCGCACGGTCTGCGCGACGGCGGCCGGCTTCTTGAAGCCGAGCGCCGCAATGTGCTGGAGCAGGCGCGGATCGTCGGGACCGGCACTGTAGTCGAGCGCCGGCAGTTTGGCCGTCCCGGTCGGATCATCGCCCTCGAACAGTTTTTCATAGTGCCCCTGGACGATCTGGAGCTGGTGCAACAGGTCGCGCGCAAAGGCCTCCCGATCCGGGTAGCCGAAGAACCAGGCGAAGCGCTCGACCGCCTCCTTGTCCTCGGGCAGTGTATGGGTCTGCTCGTCGGCGATCATCTGGAGGCGATGCTCGACCCGGCGCAGAAATTCGTAGGCCGTGGTCAGCTCGTCGCGCGCCGCGAACGTGATCCAGTTGCTGGAGGCGAGCACGTCGAGCGCATTGAGCGTCGGCCGCACCCGCAATTCCGGATGGCGGCCGCCCGCAATCAACTGCTGCGTCTGCGCGAAGAACTCGATCTCGCGGATGCCGCCGCGCCCGACCTTGACATTATGGCCCTCGACCGCGACCTCGCTCTGACCGCGATAGGTCTGCATCTGTCGCTTCATTTCGTGCACGTCGGCAAGCGCGGCGAAGTCGAGATGCTTGCGCCAGACGAAGGGCGCGATCTCTGCCAAAAGCGCTTCACCCGCGCGGGGATCGCCGGCGCAGGCGCGCGCCTTGATCATCGCGGCGCGCTCCCAGGTGCGCCCTTCCCGCTCGTAATAGTTCAGCGCGGCATCGCGGGAGATCGCCACCTGGGTCGAGGACGGATCGGGCCGCAGCCGCAGATCGACGCGGAACACGTAACCGTCATAGGTGCGCTGCTGGAGAATGCGCGCCATGCCTTGCGTCACGCGCACGAAGAACGGCTGCGGTTCCATATCGGGCGCGAGCGTCGTCGCATCGGGATCGAAGAACACGATGAGATCGATGTCGCTTGAATAGTTCAGCTCCCCCGCGCCCATCTTGCCCATCGCGAGCACAATCAGCCCGCAGCCTTCTTCGGGCGCCTCGGGATCGGGCGGTGAGAGCTTGCCGCGTGCAGCTTCCTGCCGCAGCAAGTACTGCAGCGCCGCCTGCACCGAGAACACCGCGATATCCGTCAGCGCCGCCGTCACCCGCATCACCGGCCAGACGCCGCCGATGTCGCACAGCGCGATCAGCAGCGCCGCCTCCGCCTTCATCCGGCGAAGCAGGCGCATCACCTCGGCTTCATCCGGCGCCGCGAGCACGGCGCCCCTCGCCTCCGCCATCAGCGCCCCAAGATGCACCTCCGGATCGCATTCGAGCAACCGGATCAGGCGCAGGGGATCGGCGCGAATCAGATCGAACAGATAGGACGAGAATTGCGCGATGCCGGTCAGAATATCCCGCGCAAAGGGACGGACCAGCAGGGATTCGAGACGGGTCGATTGCACCGGCTCGAGCTCGGCCAGCCAATTTTCGAAGCGTCTTTGGTCGGTTGTGGAAGCGGCAACATAGGGAGCCTCGGCGAAGCGTGCCGCGAGGCTCTCACCATGTTTGTCCGCGTTTCCCGGCGCGGAGTGGTTCATGCCACCTTCTGTGGCACATCCGGTATTGGCGGAGCAACCCTGTCGCCGGCGCCCGCGCGCGCCGGCAGCACCAGCGTGGCAACGAGACCGGGATGGGCATCGCCTAGGCGCAACTCACCGCCATGCAATGTCGCAACGGCCGAGGCGAGGCTGAGGCCGAGGCCGGAGCCCGGCAGCGTGCGGCTGGCCTCCAGCCGCACGAATCGCTCGACGACGTGCTTGCGATCCGCTTCGGGGATCCCCGGACCACGGTCGGTGACGCTGAGCAGCACCTGGTCGCCATCGCGCCTCGCCTCGATCGTGATTTGCCTCACGTCCATGCTGACCACGGTTCCCGCGGTCTGCGCCGCCGGCTTGCCGTATTTGATCGCGTTCTCGACGAGATTGGCGAGCGCCTGGCTGATCAGTTCGCGATTGGCGTGAACCGGCGCCGGCTCGCATTTGACCTTCAGGGTCATGCCGTCATCCTCAGCCAGCGGCTCGTAGAGCTCGTGGATGCCGTTCGCGACCTCGGCAGCGTCGAAATCGTCCATGTTGCCGCGCGCCTGCCCGGATTCGGCACGCGCGATCATCAGAAGCGCGTTGAAGGTGCGGATCAGCCCGTCGGATTCCTCGATGGTGCGCTCCAGCGCTGCACGGTAGTCCGCCTCGCAGCCCGATTTCGCCAGCGCCTCTTCGGCGCGGTTGCGCAAGCGCGTCAGCGGCGTCTTGAGGTCGTGGGCGATGTTGTCGGAGACTTCCTTCAGCCCAGCCATCAGCGCCTCGATCCGCTCCAGCATGGCGTTGAGGTTTTCGGCGAGACGGTCGAGCTCGTCGCCGCTGCGCCCCACAGGCAGGCGCTCGCTGAGATCACCAGTCATGATCCGCTGCGCAGTGCCGGTCATGGCATCGATGCGCCTCAGCACGCGGCGCGCGACGAAGACGCCGCCGCCGAGGCCGAGCACCACGACGATCAGGATCGACCATTGCGCCGCCTTCGCGACGATGCCGAACAGGCGCCGCCGCTCGTCGAGATCGCGGCCGATCAGAAGCCGGAAGCCGTTCTCCAGCTCCGTGACGCGCACCAGCGCGCGATGATCGCGTTCGTCAGCATCCTCGATCCGCCGATAGGCTGTCTCGGACCAGCCGCGCGTCGCCATCACGCCGGGCGCGAGCGAGCCGACATTGCCGGCGATCGCCTGCCCAGTCGGCGTAGTCACCAGATAGAGGTTTGCGCCCGGCCGCAGCGCCCGGTACTCGATCGCGAGCACGAGGCCCCGCAGGCCGCGGCGGCCGTAGATCTCGTTGATCTCCGAGGTCTCGGAATTCACCGTCTGCGTGATCTCCTCGGTGATCAGCCGCCGCGTATTCCAGGCGAAATAGGCGAGCAGCGAAGCCGCGAACATCGCGAACAGCAGCAGATAGACCAGCGTCAGCCGGAATGCCGTGGTGCGGACGAGTTTACCGAATGCCGTCACGGATCATGTATCCGGCGCCGCGGATCGTATGCAGCAGCGGGCGCTCGAAGCCCTTGTCAATCTTGGAGCGCAGCCGCGAAATGTGCACGTCGATCACGTTGGTCTGCGGATCAAAATGATAGTCCCAGACGTTCTCGAGCAGCATGGTGCGCGTCACCACCTGGCCGGCGTGCTTCATGAGGTATTCGAGCAGGCGGAATTCGCGCGGCTGGAGCGTCAGCTCGTCCTTGCCGCGGGCGACGCGGTGGGACAGCCGGTCGAGCTCGAGATCGCCGACGCGGTAGAGCGTGTCCTCGGCGGGCCCGCCGCGGCGGCGCGACAGCACCTCAACGCGGGCGAGCAGTTCGGCGAACGAATAAGGCTTTGGCAGATAATCGTCGCCGCCGGCGCGCAGGCCCTTGATGCGGTCGTCGACCTGTCCGAGCGCGGAGAGAATCAGCACCGGCGTGGTGTTGCCCTTGTCGCGCAGCGCGCCGATCAGCGACAGGCCGTCGCGCTTGGGCAGCATGCGGTCGACCACCAGCACGTCGTAATCGCCGTTCTCGGCCATGGCGAGACCTTCCTCGCCGTCGGCGGCATGATCGGCAATGTGTCCGACTTCGCGAAACGCCTTCACGAGATAGTCGGCGGATTCGCGGTCGTCTTCGATGATGAGGAGGCGCATCGTGCGTTCGGCGGCAGTCAAGGGAGTGAACCTTCTCTAAACATGGCGCGAGCGGCAATCGCATGCAAGCCGAGCGGAACGATCTCGGATCGGGGAAAAGGCGGGCGGTGAAGCTGGGGGGACTTCACCGCCCTAGGCCTTCCGACGGAGGGGGGCGTAATTCCACCGGAAGGTAGACAGGGGAAGCAAACGTTGCGCTGCTCCCCCGAAGGGCGCCGTCGGCGGGGGCGACTGATGCCGGCGACACCCTTCATCTCGTAAGCCTCCTGAGGCCTCAGCCCTTGGCGATGGGCACGGCGACGAAGCGCGACTGCCCGCCGCTCTTCACGCGCATCAGGACGCTGTTCTTGTTATCGGTCCGCGCCGTGTTGATGGCATCGCGGACTTCGGCGGCGGTGCTGACGCTCTTGCCCCCGACTTCAAGAATCACGTCGCCTTCCTTGAAGCCGCGTTCGGCCGCGGCGCTCTTCGGATCGACTTCGGTGACCACGACGCCTTCCTTGCCGGCGCCGGCCACGGAATTGGCTGGAGCAACGGTCATGCCGAGCTTGGGCACGTCGGTGCCGCGGCTCGCACCCTTGCCACTGTCATTGTCGGTGTCGGCTTTGGCCTCGACCGTGTTCGGCAGCTGGCCGAGGGTGAGATTGACGACCTTGTCCTGGCCCTTGTGCAGCACGTTGAGCTTCACCGAGGCGCCGGGCGCCATGCCGCCGATGGTGCGAGCAAGCTCACGAGCGTCCTTGACGGGCTCGCCATTGACCGCGGTGATCACGTCGCCGGACTCGATGCCGGCCTTCGCCGCCGGACCGTTCGCCTGCGGCTCCGCGACCAGCGCGCCTTCGGCCTTCTTCATGCCGAGGCTGTCGGCGATGTCAGACGTCACCGGCTGGATCTGCACGCCGATCCAGCCGCGGCTGACCGAACCCTTGTCCTTGAGCTGGGCCACCACGCTCTTCACGGTGTTGGCGGGAATCGAGAAGGCGATGCCGACGCTACCGCCGGAGGGCGAGTAGATCGCGGTGTTGACGCCCATCACCTCCCCCTCGGTGTTAAAGGCCGGACCGCCGGAATTGCCCTTGTTCACGGGCGCGTCGATCTGGATAAAATCGTCATAGGGGCCATTGCCGATGTCGCGGCCGCTGGCCGAGACGATGCCGGCAGTCACGGTGCCGCCGAGGCCGAAGGGATTGCCGACCGCGAGCACCCAGTCGCCGATCCGCGGCTTGCCGTCGGCGAGCTTGGCGAACGGGAAATTCGAGCTGCCCTCGACCTTGATCAAGGCGAGGTCGGTGCGCTGGTCGGTGCCGATGACCTTGGCGGTATAGGTCTTGCCGTCGTCGGTGGTGACCTCGACCTTGTCGGCGCCGTCGACCACGTGATTGTTGGTCACGGCATAGCCATCGGGCGAGATGAAGAAGCCGGAGCCCTGGCCCTGAACGACGCGGCCACGGCCGCCCTTCAGGCCCGGGAAACCATCCGGACCACCGAAGCGGCGGAAGAAGCGCTCCATGGGCGAGCCCGGCTGGAACGGCGAGGAGGAATCGTCGCCGTCATCGTTGCTCGCGGTCTTCTCCTTGATGTTGACCTTCACCGAGATCACCGACGGCTTCACGCGCTCGACGATGTCGGCAAAGCCGATCGGACGCTCGACCTTCCGAACCTCTTGATTGACCTGCGCATGCGCCGGGCTGGAGAACAGGTCGGCCGGCGAGGTCGACGGGCTCAAGCCATAGACGCCCGCGCCGAGGCCGGCGATGACCGAGGCCATCAGCGCGATCTTGCGCGCGGAGAATACCGACCGGCGCGGCTGCCGGTAGGACGGGAGGTGCGAGAGGTCGGAACGGTCGGTCATGCAGAGATCTCCAGGGCCTTGAATTTCTTTTGGTGCCGGATGCCAGCACCTTACGGACCTGAACATGGGGGCTCCCGCCTTACCGCGCGCTGGCGGCAGGGTTAAACTTTCGTAATGAAGGCAGCGGCGATGCGGCAGTTTAACGCAGGCTAAAAGTTCTGGTCCTACAGGAACTTAGTCGGGTTCCGGTGAAACGCATCAGAACAGCTTTTGGCGACCTAGATTGCTCCGCAGCGGCACCCCTTAAGGCCGTTGGACTTGGGATTCTAAGCCGCGCCACGCTATTGCGACTTCGCATCGTCCGACA
Organism: Bradyrhizobium sp. 153; assembly: GCF_023073835.1. NCBI lineage: Bacteria > Pseudomonadati > Pseudomonadota > Alphaproteobacteria > Hyphomicrobiales > Nitrobacteraceae > Bradyrhizobium > Bradyrhizobium sp. 153. Next base: position 224,963 of record NZ_JADPKH010000015.1, read on the forward strand.
TCAATCCCGCGAGCCGCGCCTCTTCCTCGGGCGTGAGCGGCGGTGCTGGCAGATCTGCACCGCTCCGCGCGCGGCGCCGGATTTGCAGCCATAGCGCCAGGCCGCCGCCAGCCAACAGAAGCGGCGCGAGCAGCCATAGCAGCAGGGTCTGGCGTTCGAAACGCGGCTTCAGCAGCACGAACTCGCCATAGCGCGCGACCAGGAAGTCGAGCACCTGCGAATTGCTGTCGCCGGCGGCAATCCGCTCGCGCACCAGCAGCCGCAAATCGCGCGCCAGCGGCGCGTCGGAATCGTCGATCGACTGGTTCTGGCAGACCATGCAGCGCAGCTCGCGCGACAGTTCGCGCGCACGCGCCTCCTTGACGGGATCCGACATGATCTCGTCGGGCTGCACGGCATGCGCCGCAGGCGAGGCCAGCAGCATTAGCGCGACGATCACGAACCACATCCGGCGCATCGGATCACTCCGCGGGCTGGAGCCGCTGCTTGGCCCGCGCCGGCTTCGGCGCACCGACCCGCAAGCGGCGATCGGACAGCGACAGCACGCCGCCAAACGCCATCAGCACCGGTCCCCACCAGATCAGCAGCACCATCGGCTTGTAATAGATGCGCACGGCAATGGCACCCTCGGCGGTGGCATCGCCGAGCGAGACGTAGAGCTGGCTCGCGCCGCGCGTCAGCAGGGCCGCTTCGGTGGTGGACGAGCCACGCGTTGTGAAGCTGCGCTTGGACGGCGTCATCATGCTCAGCGTCTCGCCGTCGCGGCTGACATTGAACTCGGCGATCATCTCCCGGTAGTTCGGGCCCTGACGCTGAAACAACCGATCGAGCTTCACGTCGTAGCCGGCGACATGGGCGACGTCGCTCTGCTTCATCGTCGCGATATATTCGCTGTTCCAGGTGGTCTCGCAGACGATTCCGATCAGCGCGACGCCGAGGCCGGCATGCGCCAGCGTGGTGCCCCAGGCCGAGCGCGGCAGGCCACGCGCCCGGTTCAGCACTGTGGCGAACGGCAGGCGAACCAGGCCCGTCCGCTCGACGATGTCGGTGACAGCGCCGGCGATGACGAAAACACCAAGCCCGATCGCCAGCGGCGCCAGCGCGCTGCCGCCGCGCGCCCAGGCCCAGGCGATGGCGATTGCGACGAGGCTGGCAACGCCCGCCGCGAGCAGGCGCTGCGTCACGCCGAGCAGATCGCCGCGCTTCCACGCCAGCATCGGCCCGAACGGTACAGCGAACAGCAACAGGGCAAACAGCGGCGCGAAAGTGAGGTTGTAGAAGGGCGCGCCGACCGACATCTTGAAGTCGGCCAGCATCTCCATCGCCAGCGGATAGAGCGTGCCGAATAGCACGACCGCGCAGGCGACGGTAAGCAGCAGGTTGTTCAGCACCAGCGCACCCTCGCGGGAGATCGGCGCGAACAGGCCGCCCTGCTTCAACGAGGTGGCACGGCCCGCGAACAGCGCCAGGCTGCCGCCGATGAACAGGCAGAGGATCAGCAGGATGAACACGCCGCGGGTCGGGTCAGTCGCGAAAGCATGCACCGAGGTGATGACGCCGGAGCGGACCAGGAAGGTGCCGAGCAGCGACAGCGAGAAGGTCAGGATCGACAACAGGATGGTCCAGACCTTCAGCGCGTTGCGCTTCTCCATGACCAGCGCCGAATGCAGCAGCGCGGTGCCGGCGAGCCACGGCATCAGCGAGGCGTTCTCGACCGGATCCCAGAACCACCAGCCGCCCCAGCCGAGCTCGTAATAGGCCCAGTACGAGCCCATGGCGATGCCGAGCGTGAGGAAGATCCAGGCCACCAGCGTCCACGGCCGCACCCAGCGCGCCCAAGCCGCGTCGATCCGCCCCTCCATCAGCGCCGCGATGGCGAAGGAGAACGAGATCGAGAAGCCGACATAGCCGAGATAGAGCATCGGCGGATGCACGGCGAGACCGATGTCCTGGAGCACAGGATTGAGATCGCGTCCCTCGAGCGGCGGGCTCGTGATGCGCAGGAACGGGTTCGAGGTCATCAGGATGAAGAGATAGAAGGCGCTGGCGATCCAGCCCTGGACGCTCAGCACGTGCGCGCGCAGCGACAGCGGCAGATTGTTGCCGAAAGCGGCAACCAGGCCGCCGAACAAAGCGAGGATCGATACCCACAGCAGCATCGAGCCTTCGTGATTTCCCCACACGCCGGTGATCTTGTAGAGCAGCGGCTTCATCGAGTGGGAATTCTCGTAGACATTGGCGACGGAGAAATCCGAGCTCACGTGCAGCATCACAAGTGCCATGAACGATGCCCCGACGAACAGCAGCTGCGCCAGCGCGGTGGACCGCGCCACGTTCATCAGGGCGGTGTCGTGCAGGCGTGCACCGATCAACGGCACGACGGACTGGATCAGTGCAAGCCCGAGCGCCAGCACCAGCGCGTAATGTCCGGATTCTGCGATCACCGCACGGCTCCCTGCGGATTGCCCTGCGCCGCCGTGGCCGCGGGCTTGCTGCCGCCCGAAGCCTTGGCGTCAGAGGCCTTGGCTTCAGAGGCCTTGGCGTCGTAATCGTCCTTCCAGTGGCCCTGCTTCTTCAGGGCATCGGCAACGTCCTTGGGCATGTAGGTTTCGTCGTGCTTGGCGAGCACGGTGTCGGCCTTGAACACGCCGTTGCTGTCGAGTGCGCCTTCGGCAACGACGCCCTGCCCTTCACGGAACAGGTCCGGCAGGATGCCCTTGTAGGCGACCGGCAGCTTGGCGTTGCCGTCGGCGACCTCGAAGGTCACCGCGAGATTGTCGCCGCGCTGGAGCGAGCCGGGCTGCACCAGCCCGCCGAGACGAAACCGCTTGCCGGGTTCGACGTGCTTCTCGGCGACCATGGTTGGTGTCGAGAAGAACACGATGGAGTCGCGCAATGCGTTGAGCACGAGCGCGGCGGCGAGCGCAAGCACGGCGAGCGAGCCGCCGATGATGGTCATACGTCGCTGCTTGCGCGTCATGGCGTATCCGTTCTCCGCTCGTCTGGTCCCGAAATCGTCATCCGTCGAGCCCGAGAGTCTTGAGCCCTTCGTTGAGCTGGCGCAGCCGCTCGGCATCGCCGGCAACCGCCTGGCGGGCATCGGCCGATGCCCCCACCGCCTTGCCGCGGTCGCCCATCACGAGATAGGCGCGCACCAGGCGAAGCCACCCCTCGACGTCGTCGCCGTTCTGCTTGAGGCGGGTGGCGAGGCGTTCGACCATGCCGCGCACCATCGCGTTGCGATCGCCCTCGGCCATATCCCTGGAGGCTGCGATCGTCTCGTCCGACAGCGCCGGCACCGTGCCGCCGCCGACCCGCGCCAGCGAGGACTGCACCAGGGACCGCCACGGCGCATCCGCCGGCGCCTTCGCCAGCAGCGCGCGCCAGATATTGGCCGCATCATCCTTGCGGCCGTCCTGCTCGGCGGCGAGCCCCAGGAAGTAGTTCGCCTTGGGATCATCGGCATCGAGCGCGTGCGCACGCTCGAATTCCGCTTTGGCCTCGGCGGTCACGACCCCGCCGGCGGCCGCCGAGAGCGCCTCGCCGAGATCGGACCGGCGCTCGGCGCTCTCGCCGTTGTAGGTGAGCGAGTTGCGATAGGCACGCACCGCATCGTCGAAGCGGCCGAGCCGCTCCAGCACCGGCGCGAGCACGTTCCAGCCGCGACCGTCAGTCGGATTTTTTTCCAGATGTTGCTCGACCTGCACGACGAGATTCTCGAGCGATTGCGCCACCCCGGATCCGGATCCGCGCTCGCGCTGCGCCAAGGGAAAGTCCTGAAGCCTGGGCGAGCCCAGCGGCATGTAAACCCCGATCGCAACCATCGGCAGGCCAGTCAACGCCAGCACCGCGGCCGCGCGGCGCCATTTGAGGCTCGATTTCGGCGCCATGGCAGGTTCGCTGGCAGCGGCGAGCAGCCTGCGGCTGATCTCGACGCGGGCCGCCTCGGCTTCAGGAGCGGCGATCAGTCCGGTGCCGAGATCACGCTCGATTTCGGCCAGTTGGTCCTTGTAGACCGCAATCTCGCTGCCTTGACTTTGCGCGGCTCCGCTGCGGCCGAGCGGCAGAAGCACGGCGAAAATCGCCGCGACTGTCATCAGCGCGAACACGAACCATAGCGTCATCTGGCAAGCTTCCGGCGGCGCGCGATCCGCGCCTATAGGTGGCTTTACACCACGGCCGGAGGAGGCGGCAATTGACAATTGTCAATTCGGCGCGACCGCGCCCGGTCCGAAACGATGAAACTCCAACAGCTTAGCCGATGTCGAAGTCCGCACTTTGCGCGGCATCCTCGCCGTGCCCGTTGAAGGCCTTCAGGAAATATGTTCCCGGCCTGACCGCATCCGGCAATCGGATGCGCAGCGCCCCGACTGGAACCGGAGACGCGACCCTGGTGAGCGTTTCAGACAATTGTCGGCCGCTTGCCTTCTCGACCAGCACCACCTTCGCGCCGACCATCAGTCTCTGATATTTGGCAACAACGACGCGGTTCTCGATTTCGATGGAGCTGATAACGGGTTTCATGCGCCCACAAATAGAAATTCCCCGGACTTGCATGGCGACTGTAGGGCGCGATATCGGCACCGTCAACCAGAAATTGTGATAACGAAATTATGCGCTCGGATCAGCTTGCGCGCGACGATTTGCGCTCGCCCGTCGCCGCATTCTCTGCCGCGCGACTCATCAGCGAGGCGTAATCGTCGCCGAACAGCACCTGACAGAAGCGGATCGCGGCCTGCACCTGCTGCTGCCGATAGGTGCGGACCTTGTGATCGGCGGAGCGCAGCGACTGCACCAGCTGCTCGGTCGAGCGCTCGACATATTGCTGGAGGTCGGAATAGGTGCGCAGCGTCACCTCGTTGATCGCAAGCTCACTCGCATAGTTGCGGCAGGCCGCGACGAAATCGATCAGCGCCACGGTTTCCTCGACCTCGGTGCTGTCGATTCGCGCCCCCGGCGGAATGTCCTTCTCGGCGCGTTGGCGCAGGATGCGACGAACGCGGCCGGGAACGCTGTCGATCTCGGATTGCAGCGCATTGGAGATGTCGGCGCGGATCGAGACCAGCTGCTTGCCCCAAGCGGAATCGTTGCGCAGGTCGAGCTCGGTGCGCAGGCCGCGCACGCCGTCATGCAGCGCCTTGAGATTGCCGGCGACGTTGTCGAAATTGCCGCGCTTGATGTCCATGCGCAGGACCGCGGCCACACAGGACAGATCGTGCAGGGCGATCGTGACGGCGACACCGTAGGGCGTTGCCGCGACGCGGATCTCGTCGTCCGAGGCGGCAATCTTGATAGCGAGGCGGATGATCTGCCACGGCGCGGTCATCCGCTGCACCACCATGGACAGCGCGAAGGGCAGCATCTGCGGGGTCTGGAGGACTGGAATGTTGAGCGCCGACGTCACCGAGGCGATCTGGGAATCGCCGAAGGCGCGCAGGAAGCGCGGCAACTTCTCGTTCAGGGCGGCGATGGCTTCCCGAACCTGGAGCACCGCACCGATTGAATAGAGGTCCTCGATCACGTTGGGCGGGCCGACACGGGCCAGCGCGCGCGACTTGTCGCCGCCGCCTGGCCCCGTCAGCTCGAAGATGGCGTCCGCCGCCACCGCCTGGAGCCTGGAGGCCAGCGCCTCGACCTGGCCTGCACTGTCTAGCGGTATGCGGGCCAGCGCCGCCTCGAATTCATTGACTTTGTCCGGGGCGCCGTCACGCCCGAGCCATTGCCAGATTGGATGCAGCGAGGAGCGGCGGATTTGTCCGACCCGGACCGGGGTGCCCGCCTCGACCAGGAACGGTTCCAGCACTTGGAAGAGAAGCCGCGACAGATCGTCCGTGCGCGGTGGCGGGGCTTCGTCGGCTTCGCTCTTGCGGACGATCTTGCGCAACTGCTCAAGCACGAGGGTCGCGACAGCCGTGTCCTGGCCGCGCTCCAGCGCGCGCTCGAACTCTCGCATCAGCAGTGCCTGCGACTGCGGCGGGAGCTGCGCGAGATATTCCCTCAGCCGCTCGATCGATGTCTGGCTCATGCGCCCGGGTCATGCACGGTAAAATGGCGGACATGGGATGCGTCCGGGCGCGATCTTAGGAGCTTCCCACTTAAGAAGCCGTTTAGGAAGTCGCCTCGAATGCCCCCCGGTTTTGCCGCAGAAGCATCCGCCACGGCGAAAAATCAAATGAGAACAAGAGATTATAATCCCGGGAGGACCAGTTCGGCTCGCAGGCCCCCGATCGGCGCGCCGCCGAGGGAGAGGCTGCCGCCATAAAGCGCGGCGAGGTCGGTCACGATCGACAGTCCCAGCCCCGAGCCCGGCTTGGACTCGTCGAGCCGCTGGCCGCGTCGGGAGACCTGGGCACGCTCGGCCTCCGACAGGCCGCGGCCGTCATCGTCGACGATGATCCGCAGACGCGGGCCGGCGCCGGCCAGTTGCGGCGTCTCGACCGCAACCTCGATGAAGACGCGTGAGGCTGCCCATTTGCAGGCATTGTCGACCAGATTGCCGACCATCTCATCCAGATCCTGGCGCTCGCCCCGGAACCTCGCAGACGGATCGGCCTTGGCCTCGACCACGATGCCGCGGTCGCGGTGGATCTTCTCCATCGTCCGCCGCAGCGCCTCGATCGCGGGCGCCACCTCCGTCACCGTCGCGACCACCGAGACCCGTGCCGCAATGCGCGCGCGCTCCAGATGATGGGCAACCTGGTCGCGCATCACGTCCGCCTGCTCCATCACCTTGGCCGCGAACGGATCGGCCCCGTGGGCGCCGGCCTCGTTGACGATGACGGAGAGCGGCGTCTTGATCGCATGGGCGAGATTGCCGACATGGGTGCGCGCCCGTTCGACGATTTCGCGATTGGCATCGATCAGCGCATTGGTCTCGCGCGCCAAAGGCGCGATCTCGACAGGAAATTCACCCTCGAGCCGCTCCGCCCGACCCGAGCGGATGTCGGCGATGGATTCCGAGATGCGCTTGAGCGGCGCGAGACCAAAGCGGACCTGGAACACGGTCGTCAGCAGCAGCACGATGCCAAGCGCTGTAAACGTGCCGCCGAGGTAATAGTCGAAGCTCCGCGTCTCGTCGAAAATCTCGGTGTCGTCGCCGGCGACGCTGACGAGAAATTTGCCGTCGGCGCCGAGATCGACCGGCCGCTCCACCATGCGCAGGTTCTGCCCTTCCGGCCCGTCGACATAAGCGAGCCGAATGCCGGCGGCGGTGAGCTCGGCACCCTGCTCTTCCAGTTTCGGCAGTTTCTTGTCCCAGAGCGAGCGCGAGGAGCGCACTTCCGGCTTCTCGGTGTCGGTCCGCGTGATCTGCCAGTACCAGCCGGACAGCGGCAGGTCGAACAAGGGCTCGCCCAGCGACTGGAACTGGCGGTCGGGCGGCTCGTCGGGGGTGGCGACCTCGGCGATCAGCGTGCGGAGATAGAGATTGAGACGGCGGTCGAAGGAGCGCTCGGTGGCGTTCTTGTAGACCGAGGACAGCACGACGCCGGTAACGGCCAGGATCACCACGAGCCACGCGGTCGCCGAGAGGAACAGGCGGTTCGCAAGTGAGCTAGCGGGCATCGGAACGATCCCGGGAGGCGCAGGATGGCAGGGCATCGGTCATGACCGGACCAAGGCCCTTGGCGGGCCGCCCGTCAAGCCGCTTCAAGCGCCGGGACTGGGCGGGGTCAGGAGATAGCCGAGCCCGCGAACGGTCTGGATGATGTCGACGTCGAGCTTCTTGCGGATGCGGCCGACGAAGACCTCGATTGTGTTGGAGTCGCGGTCAAAATCCTGGTCATAGAGATGCTCGACCAGCTCGGTGCGGGAGACGACGCGCCCGGAATGGTGCATCAGATAGGCCAGAAGCCGATATTCGTGCGAGGTCATCTTCACGGGATTGCCTGACACGCTGACCCGGCCCGTCCTGGTGTCGAGCGTAACGGGACCGCAGCTGAGCTCGCTCTGGGCGTGGCCGGTCGAGCGGCGCAGCAGCGCGCGGATGCGTGCCAGCACCTCCTCCAAATGGAACGGCTTGGCGACATAGTCGTCGGCGCCGGCATCGAACCCCTGCACCTTATCGCTCCAGCGGTCGCGCGCGGTGAGGATCAGGACCGGCATGGTACGGCCGTTGCGGCGCCAGGCCTCCAGCACCGAGATGCCGTCCTTCTTCGGAAGGCCGATGTCGAGCACGATGGCGTCGTAAGGCTCGTTGTCGCCGAGATAATGCCCCTCCTCCCCGTCGAAAGCGCGGTCGACGACGTAACCGGCGTCGGTCAGCGCCTTGGTAAGCTGGCGATTGAGATCGGGGTCGTCCTCAACAACGAGCAGGCGCACGCTTCTCTCCAAAGATTGGCTGCCAGAACAGGCTGCATGACCACGGCCAGAGATGAGCAATTCCGGCGTGAACCGAATATGAACGCGGGGAACCGGCCAGGTTACTTTTTGGTCATATACGACCTCTGACGCGCCGACGCGACTGCGCCCGCCACGCAACCGGGCGAGCCGGGGGCATGGCGGGCGCAAAGTGCTGCGTCACGCGGCGAATATGAAGATCCGTGGCGTTCGGATCCAGCCGGGTCAAGTCCGGAAGAACACGAACCAGACGACGGCGAGGATCAGGACGGCAAGGCCCGTCGAGATGGCAAGCAGCGCCGCCACCGAAGGCCCGGGCTCGCCCTGGCGCGCCTCGGTCGGAGTTTCCACGATCTGATGCCGCTCTCGCGTGGTTGCCATAATGCCCTCAATCTCTGGACGTCGCTTCGATAGCCGCGACCTCCTCGCAGCCGATGTCTCGAGCCAACGCGTGATTGAATATGATGTTCCGGCCTTTACGCTTCGATCCGGCAGGAGCGCAGGCCCAGCGGCCGGTTAACGCAGTTGCAAGATTCAGTAACCCGCCTTGCTATGATTCGTTGTTCCCTGATGGTATCCTAGTCGCCTGTCCCCGTTGCGTTTGGAGTAGCCCATGGCCCCCCGCGCCAATTGGAAGGGTTTTCTGCGTCTATCGCTCGTGACCTGTCCGGTCGCGCTCTATCCCGCCACTTCGGATACCGAGAAGGTCTCCTTCAACCAGATCAACCGCAAGACCGGCCACCGCATCAAGTACCTCAAGGTCGATGCGGAGACCGGTGACGAGGTGACGTCCGAGGACATCGTCAAGGGCTACAAGGTCGATACCGACACCTATATCGAGGTCACCAAGGACGAGCTCGACGAGATCGCGCTGGACTCCACGCACACGATCGAGATCGACGAGTTCGTGCCGAAGGCGGACATCGACAACCGCTACCTGATCCGTCCCTATTACCTCGTGCCCGACGGCAAGGTGGGCCATGACGCCTATGCGGTGATCCGCGAAACCATCCGCAGCATGGACAAGGTCGCGATCGGCCGCGTGGTGCTGACCAACCGCGAGCACATCATCGCGCTGGAGCCGCTCGATAGCGGGCTGATGGGCACGTTGCTGCGCTATCCCTACGAAGTGCGGAGCGAAAAAGAATATTTCGACGACATCCAGGACGTGAAGCTGACCAAGGACATGCTCGACCTTGCCAAGCACATCGTCGAGAAGAAGTCCGGCGCTTTCGAGCCCGAGCTGTTCGAGGATCACTACGAGACCGCGCTGATCGATCTCATCAACAAGAAGCGCAGCGGCATGCCGATCACGGCCAAGGCGGCACCGAAGACTGGCGGCAACGTCATCAACCTCATGGACGCGCTGAAGAAGAGTCTCGCGAGCGAGCGGGAGACAGCTCCCGCGGCGGGGGTCGCCAAGGAGACCGTCAAAGGCAAGAAGCCGAAGAAGCGCGTCGAGGGCCAGCGCGAGATGCTGCTGCCAATCGCCGGCAAGAGCGGCAAGGACGCTGCGGCGAAAACCGCGCCCAAAGAGGCTTCGAAAAGGGCCGACAAGCCGGTACGCGCGCCAGCGCGAACGAAGAAGGCCGGTTAGCGACCTCACACTTACGATCTCGCGTGATGTCCCCCCTCGCCGGTCGGCCGGACTGACATGCCCTGGTCGACGGCGTTCGACGATCCAGTTCGTGTGAGCAACAAGCGCAACTTGCTCACGCTTCAGGAGGCGGCGGACTACATCATGCAGCTGCCGGACGACGCGCAGCACGAGGCGCACTGGCAGACTGCCATCGAAACCTTGATCAATGCGGCCGAGACCGGCGGCGGCTGGGTGATGTTTGCCCGCATCGCCATGTTGCGGGCGCTGAATGCGGACGGCCGGCGCGCATGAGAGCGATGGTCGCCACCTTCGGTTGGCATGCTTGCCGACCTCTTGACGAACAGGCTCAATAATCCGCTAAGCGAGACCCTCGTTTTCCGATTTGCGGCGCTCTGCGCGTGAACCAGGATATTCCTGCGGGAGACGAAGTTGAGCACTGGGCCGCGCACACGGCGCAGTCGCAGCCGGGCACGATGGGACTTTGTCGGCCCCCTCGCCGCCGTGCTGAAACGCCGCCTGCCGGCACAACGAGGCCGTCCTAGCGGACGCTGCGGCTGCCACTGAGAGTGCGCCGAATTGCGCGCATTTGGATGGGATGAGGGAACTTTAATTTAATGAATGTCAACGTATGAAGCAGTGGCGCGCTCGCCTGGGTTTAATTGTTTTGGCGCGAAGAAAATCTATTCGATCGATTGACGAGTTCGAAAACGACGCGGCCATACATTGGATCGGATGAAGAGGAGTTGGCAATGAGTTTGCTTAGGTCTTTCCTTGCCGATGAGACTGGCGCCACGGCCATCGAATACGGCTTGATCGCCGCCGGCATTGCATTGGCCATCGTGACCGTCGTGAACAACACGGGCAGCCAGCTCCTCAACAACAAGTTCAACTCGATCAGTTCGTCGATGAAGTAACGGCCGCCGTCGCCCGAGGCGGCGGACTTCCCGGGCACTGACTTCAGCATGGCTCGCGGCGCCTTGCCGGAGCATGCCTTCCCCATCTCGTCATTCCGAGCGCAGCGACGCTTCGCAGCGCCGCGCTTTGACGGCCATGCAAGTCCTGATATCCTTCGGCACGACATGGCTCGACGAGCCATGCCGTCAATGGATGAACCAGAGCTGCTTGAAGGATGCGGATGAGAAGCGTGGCGCTCTTGGCTCTCAGTCTTATGTTGGTCGGCGTCTGCTCGGGCGACAGCGCCAGAGGACAGAGTTCGGCCGCGCCACCGGTTTCGCTTGCTCCCCCCAATACATCGCCGCCACGCGGGAGCGCAACAAACTCCAGAATTCCGCCGGCGCCATCCGGCAGAGAAGCTTCGCCCCCCGTGATCGGCGGTGCGCCGCAGGTGCCGAATCCGGCCGCCGATTACGATGGCTTCAGCATAGGCGCCGCCGACGACCATGACACCCAAAGTCAGGTGACGCCGCCCGTGAGGTCACGTGCAGCAAAGGGCTCCAGTTCCAATCTGGAGACAAATGGCCTCGCGGGGCAATCATCGATTGATCAGGACGATGAGGCGTTGAAGCGAAAGCTGACGATTTGCAAGAATTGCAAATAGGGAAGTTTCTCGGCCGTTGGCAAAAACGGCTGAGTGGCTGGCAAGATTGCAGCCCGCTTGAACACCGGGAGTGGCTCCGCGGATGCAGTTTTCCGGACTGCACGCCAGCCGGGCTACCGCAGCACACCGCATGGCTGACCTACCGCGACTACCGTCTGCTCGCGCTTTACCCTCACCCAATTTCCTGATCCTCTCTCCTCCAATCAGCCGGGCCAACCGGCCAAGCCTCAGGAGAGAGACGCCATGAAACTCGGCACCGCAATCGCGGAAATCATGCGGCGTGAGGGCATCGAGATCCTCTGCGGCTATCCGGTCAACCATCTGATCGAGCATGCGGCGAAAGCCGAGATCCGGCCCGTGATGGTGCGGCAGGAGCGCGTCGGCATCCACATGGCGGACGCGATCTCGCGGGTGTCATCGGGGCGCAGCATCGGCGCGTTCTGCATGCAGCATGGGCCGGGCGCGGAGAACGCGATGGGCGGCGTTGCGCAGTGTTTCGGCGAGTCCGTTCCCGTGCTGGTGCTGCCGATGGGCTATCCGCGCAGGCTTACGCATATCGAGCCGAACTTCAATTCCAGCGAGGCGATGAAGCCATTTGCGAAATCCTCCGAGCCGATCAACCTCGCGGCCGAGGTCGCCAACATCTTCCGCCGCGCCTTCACCAAGCTGAAGAACGGCCGCGGCGGGCCTGTGATCGTCGAGATACCGGCCGACATGTGGAACGAGGAGGTGCCGGAGCCGCTCGACTACACGCCGGTGCTGCGCACGCGCTACGGCGCCGATCCTGTTCACGTGAAGGAAGCAGCCAGCCTGCTCGTGAACGCAAAACGGCCGGTGATCTATGCCGGCCAGGGCGTGCATTACGCGCAGGCGTGGCCGCAACTGAGACGGCTGGCCGAACGGCTGGCTATCCCCGTCACCACCAGTCTTGGCGGCAAGTCGTCCTTTCCGGAAACACATCCGCTCTCGCTCGGTTCGGGCGGGCTCGCGGTGCCGCGCGCGGTCCCGAAGTTTCTGGCTGAAGCCGACGTCATCTTCGGCGTCGGCTGCTCCTTCACCGAGACCAATTTCGGCATCGCGATGCCGAAGGGCAAGACCGTCATCCACTCCACGCTCGACCCGAACCATCTCAACAAGGATGTGGAAGCCAGGATCGGCCTCGTCGGCGACGCCGGCCTCGTGCTCGATGCACTGCTGGAGGAGATCGGCAGGTCGGTTACGTCCGATCGTGATGCCTCCGTGGTCGCGGCGGAGATTGCGGCCTCACACGAGCAGTGGCTGGCGAAATGGATGCCGAAACTCACCAGCAACGATGCGCCACTCAGCCCGTATCGGGTACTCTGGGACCTGCAGCACACCGTCGACATCCACAACACCATCATCACGCATGATGCCGGCAGCCCGCGCGACCAGCTCTCGCCATTCTGGAAATCGGTCGAGCCTCTCAGCTATCTCGGCTGGGGCAAGACGACGCAGCTCGGCTATGGGCTTGGGCTCGCGATGGGCGCCAAGCTCGCGAAGCCGGACAAGCTCTGTATCAATGTCTGGGGCGATGCGGCCATTGGCTTTACGGGCATGGATTTCGAGACCGCGGTGCGCGAGCGCATCCCGATCATGTCGATCCTGCTCAACAATTTCTCGATGGCGATCGAATTGAAGGTGATGCCGGTCTCGACCGAGAAATATCGCTCGACCGACATTTCCGGTGACTACGCCGCGATGGCGCGCGCCTTCGGCGGCTATGGCGAGCGTGTGTTGAGGCCGGAGGACATCGTGCCCGCGATCAAGCGCGGGATCCAGAAAACGCGGGAAGGGATACCAGTGCTGCTGGAGTTCATCACCAGCAAGGAAACGGAGGTGTCGCGGCCGGGCACGTGAGCCCGGCCGGGCTTCAGCGGCGGGGCGTTGGCTCCGGCCGCAGAAGATGTGATAATCCGGCCCGGTGCCGCGCTTGTCGCGGCATCAAGCCGGATTAGGAATGACCGTCCCTTCCAACGAAATCGAAGAACTCGAACAGCGATTGCAGTCGGCCGCAACCGAGAATGCACGGCTGCGCGGCGAGCTTGCGGTCGCGCGGGATCGCCAGAACGCCAGCGCCGAGATCTTTCGTACCATCGCAGCCTCGCCCTCCGACGCCCGGCCGGTCTTCGCGGCGATCGCGTCCAGTTCGAAACGCCTGCTCGACGGCTTCTCCGCCACCGTACTTCAGTTCATCGGCGACGAGCTGCACCTCGTGGCGTTCACGCCGACCAGTCCGGCGGCGGACGAAGGGCTCAAGGCGTCGTTCCCGCGCAAGATCGCGGACTTCCCAACGTTTGCCCTCGTGCGCGATGGCGAGACGATCCAGTTTCCCGACAGCGAGGCTGCCGACGTCCCGGAGCTGAACCGAAGGCTGGCGCGGCTGCGCGGCTTCCGCAGCGTGCTGTTCATGCCGCTGATGAACCGGGGCGCCCCGGTCGGCATGATCAGCGTCACGCGCGCCGAGCCTGGCGCGTTCGCGCCCGATCTCGTGCAGCTGCTCCAGACCTTTGCCGACCAGGCCGTGATCGCGATCGAGAATGCACGGCTGTTCAACGAGACGCGCGAGGCGCTGGAGCGCCAGACCGCAACCGCCGACATCCTCAAGGTGATGGCCGCCTCGCCATCCGACGTGCAGCCGGTGTTCGAGGCCATCGCCGCCAATGCCAATCGCCTGATCGGCGGCTTCTCCACGGCGGTACTGCGCTACATCGACGGCGCCGCGCACCTTGCGGCATTCACCCCGACCGATCCGGCCGGGGATCGTGTGCTCCAGAATTCCTTTCCGGTGCCCTTTGCGCAGTTCCCGCCATACCCGCTCGTGGCCAATGGCGCCGCGGCGCAACTGCCCGACACCGAGCTCGAGCCGGCCGCGCGCGACATCGCGCGCGCCCGCGGCTATCGCAGCATGCTGTTCACGCCGTTGATGAGCGAGGGCGAAGCCATCGGCATCATCATCGCCACGCGCCGGGCGACCGGCCGCTTCGCCGAGCATCACGTGCGGCTGCTACAGACCTTCGCCGACCAGGCGGTGATCGCGATCAAGAATGTGAGCCTGTTCAACGCCACCAGGGAAGCGCTGGAACGTCAGACCGCGACTGCCGACATCCTCAAGGTGATCGCGGCCTCGCCTGCCGACGTGACGCCGGTGTTTCAGGCCATCTCCGACAGCGCCAAGGCGCTGATCGGCGGGCACTCCTCCACCGTCACACGCGTCGTCGACGGCATGCTGCATCTGGCAGCCTTCACCACGGACGTTGAGGCCGGCAACGCAGACTTGCTCAGCTCCTTCCCGACGCCGCTGTCGGCGTCAGGCATTCACAGCCGGGTGGCAAGAAGCGGACAATATGCCTTCCGCAGCGACATGCAGAGCGAACCCGATCTCACCGAGGCCATGAAGGAGTTGGCGCGGACGCGGGGCTATCGCAGCATCCTCGTGGTGCCGATGCTGCGCGACGGCATCGCGATCGGCACCATCGCGGTGACGCGGCGGGAGCCCGGTCATTTTCCGGAGAAGGCGATCAATCTGCTCAAGACCTTTGCCGATCAGGCCGTCATCGCGGTCGAGAACACGCGCCTGTTCAACGAGGTGCAGGACCGTACCCGCGAGCTAGCAAAATCGCTCGACGACTTACGCGCCGCGCAAGACCGGCTGATCCAGACCGAGAAGCTTGCATCGCTGGGCCAGCTCACCGCCGGCATCGCCCATGAGATCAAGAACCCGCTCAACTTCGTCAACAATTTTGCTTCTCTCTCCGCCGAGCTGACGGACGAGCTGAACGAGGTGCTTGCGCCTGTCATGCTCGCAGACGACATCCGCGCGGAGGTCGACGAGCTGACGGGGCTTCTGAAGGGCAATCTGCAAAAGGTTGTGCAGCACGGACGACGTGCCGATTCCATCGTCAAGAACATGCTGCTGCATTCGCGAGAAGGCGGCGGCGACCATGGGCTGAGCGACATCAACGCGCTGGTCGAGGAGAGCCTCAACCTCGCCTATCACGGCGCACGCGCCGAGAAGCCGGGATTCGACGTGACGCTGAAGCGCGAACTGGATCCCGCGGCCGGGCAAGCCGAAGTGTTTCCGCAGGAGATCACCCGGGTGCTGCTGAACCTGATCTCGAACGGCTTCCACGCGGTCACCAAGCGCAAGGCCGAGGGCGCAGCCGATTACGATCCGGTGGTGATCGCTGCGACGCGCGACCGCGGCGACAGCATCGAGATCCGCATCCGCGACAATGGCACCGGCATTGCGGACGAGGTCAGGGAGAAGATGTTCAATCCGTTCTTCACCACCAAGCCAGCCGGCGAAGGCACCGGCCTCGGGCTGTCGATGAGCCACGACATCGTGGTGAAGCAGCACGGCGGCACCATCGACGTCACGACGGAGCCCGGCGCATTCACGGAGTTCACGATCCTGCTGCCGCGGAAGAGCAGCTTTCCGGAGCGAAGCCGCGCCTAACTGGCTGCGATTCCCTACTCCGCCATCTCGACCGGCTGCGCGGTGGCGGGCCCGGCGAGCGGCCGCTCCTCCATCGCAATCAGGCAGAGCGCGGCGATGGTCATCAGCGCGGTGGCGGCGCCGAACACGTAACGGAAGGCGTGCCGCATCTCGTCGGCGGGGATTGCGACGCTGCCTGCGGCGTGATGCTCGCCCGCGAGCGGAACGTCGGTGCCGAGCGCGATCAGCAGGATCGCCGCGAACGCCGCGACCGTGAACGAGGACATCAGCGAGCGGAAGAAATTCATTGCGCCGGTGATGGTGCCGACTTGCGGACGCGCGACCGAGTTCTGCAGCGAGACCACGCACACCGGGAAGGTCGTGCCGAGACCGAGCGCGAACGCGGCCATCAGCGTGAGGAGGCCCCATAGCGGCAAGGTCGTGAGTGTGAGGCCAAGGCCGCACAGCGCAGCCCAGGACGTGCCGATGATGGCGACGCGCTTGTAGTGCTTGGCGCGCGCCATGGTGCGGCCGGCAATCGCCGCGCCGCAGGTCGAAACCGCCGCGAGCGGAATCAGCGCAAGCCCGGCCTCGCTGGCGGTGAGATGATAGACCTGCTCGTAATAAAGCGGCAGTTGCACGGTGAGGCCCGTGATCGCGCCGAGACCGCAACCGCCGGCCGTCAGGGCGAACGGCGCGACAGTCCCACCGAGCAGCGGCAGCGGCAGGAACGGCTCGTCCGCACGCCGCGCGTGCCAGACAAAGGTCACGACGAGCGCGACGGCGCCACCCAGCATCGCAAGCACGGCCGGCGACAGCCAGGCATAGCGCGTGCCGCCCCAGGTCAGCACCAGCATGAACACGACGGCGGACGCCATCAGCAACACGCCGCCGAGCCAATCCACCTTTCGCTTGCGGTGGAACACCGGGATCTTTTTCATCCTCGGCAGCAGCAGCGCGATCGCGGCGGCTGCCAGCGGCAGGTTGATCCAGAAGATCATCGACCAGTGCAGATGCTCGGCGAACACGCCGCCGATGACCGGGCCGAGGATGCCGCCGACCATCCAGACGCTGGAGAAATAGGCTTGGTATTGGCCGCGCTCGCGCGGTGAGACGACGTCAGAGATCACTGTCTGCACCACCGGCATGATGCCGCCGCCGCCGAGGCCCTGAAGACCGCGCGCCAGAATCAGCATCGGCATGTTCGGCGCGATCGCGCACAGCACCGAGCCCGCGACGAACAGGCTGAGCGAAGTGATGATCATGGCCTTGCGGCCGTAGATGTCGCTGAGCGTGCCGAACACCGGCGCGACCGCGGTCGAGGCGAGCAGATAGGCCGTAATCACCCAGGACAGGCTGGAGACGTCCTGGAACTGGCGTCCGATGGTCGGCAGCGCGGTCGCCACGATGGTCTGGTCGAGCGCGGCCAGGAACATCGTCACCATTAGGCTGATGACGATGGTGCGGACCTCGTCCTGTGACAGCGGCACTGGCGGGGCGACGGATGGCGCGTCATCGACGCTGATGACTTCGCTCGGAAGGCGGGACAGCTCTTCGGCAATGTCGTCAGGCAACGCCTGGATGTCGGCAGAACTGCTCTGCCGGTCGAACTTGTTCATCTCGCTCGGACGTCGTGTGGCGGCGCAACGCCGCGAAGGATTCGTTCTATGCAGCCCAATGTAGACAGCAAAATCCTTCCCGGGCAGGCACCGGGGCGCATGGGTGCATCCCGCCGCCGGGTCATCCCGAACCCGTGATCCGGAGTCTGCGGCAGTCAGTTCTTCGGCCGTCGCTTCAGGCGGGCTCGTTTCGGCAGCGCGGCCGGCCATTGCACGATGTGGTCCTCGAGATCCTCGTCCGGGATCTCCTCCTCGCTGCCCTCGACCCGGCCACGTACGGAGACGCCGGCCTCATGCACGGTATTGGGATCGCCTGACACCAGCGGATGCCACCAATAGAGGTCGCGCCCCTCGGCAACTAGCTTGTAGGCGCAGCTCGGCGGCAGCCAGTTCAGGATGCGGACATTGGCCGGGGTGAGGCGGACGCAGTCCGGAACCTTGTCGGAGCGATTCGGGTAGTCCTTGCAGGCGCAGCTCGCCCCATCGAGCAGCTTGCAGCCGATATGGGTGAAATAGATCTCGCCGGTGTCCTCGTCCTCGAGCTTGTTCAGGCAGCAGCGCCCGCAGCCGTCGCAGAGGCTTTCCCATTCATCCTGAGACATCTCTTCCAACGTCTTGGTTTTCCAGAAGAATCCTTCCTGGCCGGAAGGTCGTTTGGGAGCTGCGGTCATGCGCCTCAACAAGAGTTCGAAAGAGCTACGGCGATGTCATCTACGGCGTGCGGCTGTGCAGGTGCAAGCAGAGGCCCTTTGAGGCCCGTAATGACCCGGGGTCAATTAGGCCTGTTGTTCAAAATCGCGAGCGTGGCCATTGGTTTATGGGCCCTGCTCGGCTAGAACGAACAGCAAGTCCCCAAAGGACGCGAACCGGGCGCCTTGGGTTTGCCGCAACATTCCCGCAAGACGTCTCGATGCCGCCCCGGCCGGGTGCTTGAACGCTTTCGAAGCAAGCCGCAAGGGTTCTAGGTGCGCCAGATCATACCACCGCATTGGAAGCAGAAGATCCGGAATTTCCTCCTGGATCTCGATGCGCGCATCGACTCCTCGCTATTCTCCTCGGCCAAGGGCATCCGCGAGCTCTACGAGCGCTACTCGACCTTCATGGACCGGTTCTATGTCGGGCGGTGGAAGCGCTGGGTGTTCATCGAGCCGCTGTCGGAAGCCGCCACCGTCGGCCTCGGCGGCCTGGTCGTGATGCTCACGCTCGCCATCCCCGCCTTCCGCGAGACCGCGGACGAGGACTGGCTGAAGAAGTCCGACCTCGCGGTGAGTTTCCTCGACCGCTACGGCAACCCGATCGGCAGCCGCGGCATCAAGCACAACGACTCGATCCCGCTGGAAGACTTTCCGGACGTGCTGATCAAGGCGACGCTGGCGACCGAGGACCGCCGCTTCTACGACCATTTCGGCATCGACGTCGCCGGCACCGCGCGCGCTCTCGTCACCAATGCCCAGGCCGGCGGCGTTCGCCAGGGCGGTTCCTCGATCACCCAGCAGCTCGCCAAGAACCTGTTCCTGAGCAACGAGCGCACCATCGAGCGCAAGGTCAATGAGGCCTTCCTCGCGATCTGGCTGGAATGGCGCCTGAGCAAGAACGAGATCCTCAAGCTTTATCTCGACCGCGCCTATATGGGCGGCGGCACCTTTGGCGTCGATGGCGCCGCGCATTTCTACTTCAACAAGTCGGCGCGCGACGTGACGCTGGCGGAAGCGGCGATGCTCGCCGGCCTGTTCAAGGCGCCGACCAAATACGCCCCGCACATCAACCTGCCCGCCGCCCGCGCCCGCGCCAACGTCGTGCTCGACAACCTCGTCGATGCCGGTTTCATGACTGAGGGCCAGGTGTTCGGCGCCCGCCGCAATCCGGCCTTCGCGGTCGACCGCCGCGACGAAGCGTCGCCGAACTATTATCTCGACTACGCCTTCGACGAGATGCGCAAGCTCGTCGACACCTTCCCGAAGTCCTACACCGAGCGTGTCTTCGTGGTACGCCTTGCGATCGACACCAATGTGCAGAAGGCCGCCGAGGACGCGATCGAGAACCAGCTGCGCCAGTTCGGCCGCGATTATCACGCGACACAAGCGGCGACCGTCGTCGCCGATCTCGACGGCGGCATCCGCGCTATGGTCGGCGGCCGCGACTACGGCGCCAGCCAGTTCAACCGCGCCACCGACGCCTATCGCCAGCCCGGCTCCTCGTTCAAGCCCTACGTCTACACCACCGCCCTGCTGAATGGCTACACGCCGAACTCGGTCGTGGTCGACGGCCCCGTCTGCATCGGCAACTGGTGCCCGCAGAATTATGGCCATTCCTATTCCGGCTCGGTGACGCTGACCCAGGCGATCACGCGCTCGATCAACGTCGTGCCGGTGAAGCTGTCGATCGAGATCGGCCGGCGGGATCAGCCGAAGGCGCCGAACCCGGCCAAGGTCGGCCGCGCCAAGATCGTCGAGGTCGCCCGCCGTTTCGGCATCAAGGCGCCGCTGCCCGATACGCCGTCGCTGCCGATCGGCTCGGACGAAGTCACGGTGCTCGAGCATGCCGTCGCCTATGCGACGTTCCCGAACCGGGGCAAGGCGGTGACGCCGCATTCGGTACTGGAGGTGCGTACCGGCGCCGGCGACCTCGTCTGGCGCTGGGACCGTGACGGTCCGAAGCCGCGCCAGGCGATCCCCGCCTCCGTTGCGGCCGACATGGCGGGCATGATGAGCCACGTCGTCAGCGAAGGCACCGCGCGCCGCGCTGCGCTGGACGGCATTCCGACCGCGGGCAAGACCGGCACCACCAACGCGTATCGCGACGCCTGGTTTGTCGGCTACACCGGCAATTTCACCTGCGCGGTGTGGTACGGCAACGACGACTACTCGCCCACCAACCGCATGACCGGCGGCTCGCTGCCGGCGCAGACCTGGCACGACATCATGGTCGCGGCGCATCAGGGCGTCGAGGTGCGGGAGATCGCCGGCATCGGCATGGGTCAGAAGCTGCCGCCGCAGCATGTCAGCAACGCGCAGGCCAATGCGGCGCCGAAGGTGCTGGAGACCAAGCCCGGTCCGCCGCCCGTGCTGACCAAGCGCGGCGCCGACGTTCTGGTGCGCGTCGAGAAGCTGCTGGATGATGCGGCCAAGACGGCGAACAAATCGGCCGCCGACACCAAGCCGGCCTCGTCGACGAGTGCGCTCGCCTTCCCGCAGAACTATGCGGAAGAGAACGCCAACGCCTCCGCCCCGCGCAAGAACTGATCGAAACCCGTGCGGCTGATCCTGATCACATTGACGGCCCTTCTGCTCGCGACGGTGGTCGGCGTCGGCGCCACCTGGATGACGACGACGCGCGGCACCGAGATCGGCGCGCTGACCATCGGCGCCTGGACCGCGCGCCCGCGCACCGGCACCGCCGACGTCGATCCCTATTCGCGCGCCACTATTGTGCGCAACGGCGAATTGCCGATCGGCACCGGCGACGGCGTCGCCTTCACCGCGACCACCGACGACAAGAAGAAGGCGCTCGACGGCCGCTGCGACGTGATCGTCTCCGGCGTGACACCGCCGGCGCGGTTCTGGACGCTGACGCTGTACGACCGCAAGGGCCACCTCGTCGCCAATTCGCTGCAGCGCTACGGCTTCACCAGCCAGGAGATCGTGCGCCAGTCCGACGGCTCGTTCGAGATCCGCATCGCCTCGCGCTCGCGCGCCGGCAATTGGCTGCCGACCGGCGGCATCGAGCGCTACGCCTTGATGCTGCGCCTCTACGATACCCCCGTCGGCGTCGCCACTCGCACCCAGCGCGATGCGCCGATGCCGCAGATCACGACGGTGGGCTGCTTATGATCCGCCTGTTGTTCACCATCGTTGCCGGCATCATTCTAGGTCTCGTGGTCCATCTCGTCAGCGTGCTGGCGCTGCCGCGGATCGCGACGCAGGACGCCTATTCGCGGCTGACGCCGATGACGAAGGTGAACGCCGTCACCCAGCTTCCCCTCGCCGATCCGCAGACCTCACCGATGCCGTTCATGGATCCGGCCTTTGCGCTCGCGATCTGCCGCTACGATCTGTCGGGCGGGCCGATCAAGCTGACCGTGCCGGTGAGCCCGGCCTACACCTCGGTGTCGTTCTACACCCGTAACGAGATCGCCTATTACGCCATCAACGACCGCTCCGCGGGCCGCAAGGTGATCGAGCTCGACCTGATGACGGAGGCGCAGCACAACGAGCTGCCCGAGGACGAGGAGGTCACCGCGGCCGACCGCCTGATCATCGATTCCCCTGCTACCACCGGGCTGATCGTGATGAAGGCGCTCGCCCCCGAGCCCGGCCTGATGCCGCAGGCGCAAGGCTCGCTCGCGGCCGCGACCTGCGCCCCCCAGACCGAGCCGCCGGCCAAAGCCGAAGCGCCGCGCAGCCGGCGCTGAAGCGCGCCGCTTCGGCAGCGCAGCAACAAAACTGCGAAAACAACCCCATGCACAGTAGCCAAGCTACTGAAGTCAAGACCGTTTTCATGTCGGCATTTCCTCCATAGCGGCCGCGAGGCGCTGGGCTCGGGCCAAACGTCCTTTTGACACGTCGGGCAAAACACCGGCACAATGCCATCATCGAGGGATCGGCCGTTGCGCGTGCGGAACCGCGCGGCCGACAATTGCTCCCCAGTAATCTGACCGCAGCCGCGATGGCGGGAGATGTCAGGCGACAGTAGGACGCAATCGAAAATCGATTGCGCCCGTTGAAGCAGCACGTTTCCAGCGCTATCGATCTGAAAAACTTGCGTTAAGCGGGAGAAACGCATGAGCACCATCACCGGCGGCTGTCACTGCGGCGCAATCCGTTATCAAATCGAGGGCGAAGCAATCGTGCACGCGCTGTGCCACTGCCGCGATTGCCGGCTTCACGCCGGCGCTCCGCTCGTCGGCTGGACGATGTATGCGGAGGATGCGGTCAAGGTGACCAAGGGCGAGCCCAAGGTGTACCGGTCTTCGGAACATGCTCGGCGGCGCTTCTGCGGTGACTGCGGAACTGGCCTGTTCTACGTCAACGCCAACATGCCTGGGATCATCGACGTCCAGAGTGCGACCTACGATGATCCCGATGCCGTGCCGGCCACGATGCACATCCAGGTCGCCGAGCGTCTGCGCTGGATGGAGCGTGCACACGAGCTGCCGACGTTCGATCGCTTTCCTCCGCAGCCCTAGCGACAGGCGTCGATCCGGCTTCGCGCCAACGTTTAAGGCATTCCAGCCGCGAGCTTGATCCGCGCCTCAAAACTCCAACTTGTCGCGTATGGCTTCGATCCCGGCTTTCGCGCACGCTTCGTCCGCGTCGCCGCCCGGAGCGCCGGATACGCCGACCGCTCCGACCAGAGAGCCGCCTGCTTCGACGATCAGCCCGCCTCCGATGATGACTGTTCCGGGAAGATTTCGAATGCCCGCCTGCATCATGCCGGGTTGGCTGATCGCATTCAGATCGGTCGTACTGGTCTTGAACGACGCAGCTGTCCACGCTTTGCCGGATGCCGTTATTGGCGTGTGAGGACCTGCAAAGCGGTCGCGCAGCATCACTTGCGTTAGACCGGAGCGATCGACGACAGCGACGGCAACCTGGTAGCCACGGGCGCGGCAGCTATCCAACGCGGCACGCGCGAGATCGAGCGCCAGCTCCGGACTAAGCGATTTGTAGGCAACGAGGGCTTCTTCCGCCTCCATTGGACTGATGCACGCGATCAGCAGGGCGGTCGCGACCGACAGACATCGAGCGTTCATGGCTAACTCCGGCGAGGTTGGGCAGATGCTATTTGACCTCACCATATGCCAGATCATCGAACAGGGTCACGCTATCCGCCTTGGTCCACAGGCCGATCATCCCGGCATTCGTAATCGTGGCGTCCTCCACCTCGAATAACGGCTTTCCATCAAAGGTCACCTTGAATCGATGTCCCGCGAAGTCGCAACGCAACGCGTGCCATTGCCCGGACGCCACCGGTGTGCGGACGCCATATCCGCCCTTGCGACCGACAATCTCCAGTGACGTTCGAATGCCGTTGATTGTCTTGTAAAGCACGACATTGTCCTCCAGTGCGTTGGCCCGCACGACGTAGTAATTGTCGGCATCCTTGGCGCGCCAGATGATTCCCGCGGCGCGATCTTCGGACCCGGTAACCGCCTTGAACTTCACTTCAACAAAACCGTCGCGGATGGTGGTACCACTCTTGATGGCGACCGGAAAAGTCGCCCGTCCGGATTGCTTGAGGACGTTCGGCTTGCTTGGCGCTGTGGGCTCGGCCTCGACGGTCCATTTCGATTCTCCCTGACCGGTCTTCGTTAAAGTCCATCCTTCCGGCGGCATTCCGGCCGGAACGTTGTCAAAATTCAGGGTCTCGGCCATGGCGTTCCCTCCCAATAACCAAATCAGCATGGATGCAAGAGCAAGCCACGCCCATGCGGAAGGTCGCAACGAAAAGTTTGTGGCGGTGCCTATCATCAATTTTCCTATCATCAACTTTTCGGTCCATCGGATCGGCGTGCGGCTTGCCTCGGCTCATCTGCAGTCATCGTTCGCCGGAGAATACCAGAAGGCGATCACCTCCAGGCAGTCGGGCGCCGTGTGCGCAATGAAGACGCCGCGCGTCTTCGGATCGAAGGCGGCGTCATCGAAATCGCTGTTCAGGCCATTCGGGACCGGGATGAAGCCCAAGCTCTTCAGTGGCATGAAGCCTCATGGTCAGCGGGAGGAAAACGGCAGTGTCGACGCGATCAGCGAGAGCCCGGCGATCAGCAGCAATGCCAGCACAGACTTGCGAAAGGTCTCGTCGTCGATCATTCCGAACAGCTTGAATCCGGACCAAAGGCCGGCGACCATGAAGGGAACGCCGAGTACGTACAGCATCAGTGTTTCCTTGGTGATCGTGCCGGCCGCCGCCTGGGACAGAGAGATGACCACGAAGGCGACGAACAGCACCGGCTGAAAGACGGCCCGCTGCACATCCTTCGGCCAACCTCGCCACTGGCACGATATCGTGGAGATGACGCCGCCGAGTCCTGTCAGCCCGCCAAGCATCCCGTTTGAGATGCCGATCGCGATATCGGCGCCGGTCCCGATCTTCATCGGCGCGAACACCGGCCTTGTGAGGCCATATATCGAGTAGACCAGCAACAATAATCCGACGCCGAACCTCAGATAGACGGGATCGAGATAGGCGAGAATTCCAACGCCGATCGGAATGCCGATGACGGTTCCTAGCGCGAGCGGCCATGCCTTGCGCAGATCCACCACATGTCGCAGCTTGTACATGCCGTAACCCTGGGTGAGCAGACCGTATCCAGCGATCAGAGTGGCGGTCTGTATCGGCGTGATGATGTGCAGCCAGACGCCGGAAACCACCAGACCCATCGCAAAGCCCGAGAAGCCGCTGACGAAACCGCCGACGAGGGCGGCAAGAGCAAAGACAGTGAAGACAAGAACATCCATATGACCGTCCCCGGAACGAGGTGGCGAGCGCTTGGATGGGAATCCATCTCACGGGGAGCTCGCGGTACCCCCGAAATCATCAGGTGTTATGTCAGACGCTTCTCCCGCTTACCTCCCGTCCTCGCGATATGCTGCAAGATGCCGGCGAGCACATAGCTGCTGGCCTTGGCGCCATAATCGACGTGACAGGTGCTCGTACATGTTGAGCGCCAGAATCGGCGTTCCGCCGGCAGGCTGTCAGTGACCCGACGCCCACTGATTGACGAGCCTGCGATCGCGCGGCGACCGGCCGACCGCGAGGTCCTGACGCGAGAGGAATAGAAGGGTTTGGAGATGGATAGGCAAACGGCAGACATGCAGCGTCCTTATCGAAAAAGGGACGCGATTCTTGGGCATGTCGCCTCACGGGGAGATCGCTTCCCCGTACCCGCAACTATTGCGCAGCAGGCGGATTTGTCAAATGCCCTCCGCACTCCGCTCTGACCAG
Source organism: Bradyrhizobium sp. 153 (assembly GCF_023073835.1). Classification (NCBI taxonomy): domain Bacteria; kingdom Pseudomonadati; phylum Pseudomonadota; class Alphaproteobacteria; order Hyphomicrobiales; family Nitrobacteraceae; genus Bradyrhizobium; species Bradyrhizobium sp. 153. The sequence continues at coordinate 250,477 of NZ_JADPKH010000015.1, forward strand.
CGGATGGATATTTCAACTGACTCGTAGACAACCAGCGCTTGCGAGCGTCCGGAGGTTGGCTGTCGATTCACCGCCGTTCACGATCGTCAGGATGAGCTCGCCAATCTCGGCCCACGGTTTGATGCTCCTGCCCGGATGAGTCAGCTCGACCCGCGCGTTCGCCTTCGCTGCCGCCTTGCGCTTTCCAATCACGGCCAATCTGAACGTCTTCAGCATCCTTTCTGTCCTGCTCGCGGGCCTGCTCGGCCTGCCCGGGCGTTTGATCCGGTTGCACTGGAACGGCGGCCGGACCCGACTGCGTCGGGACCTTCTCCATTTCGGCGGCAAGTAAGGGGCCGACAGCGCAGGACAGCAGAACTGCCGTTATCATCGCAAGAACGCGCATGGTTTCCTCCTCTGTTCGATGAACGGTAACAACCGGTCCGCACATGAGTTCAGAAAGGATCGCAGCGCTTGGCGCTGCACGGCGGGGCAAGGCACGACAAGTGCCTTGCTCCACGCCCATGCATTGGACCAGCGCTTCGGATGACTTGGACTCGGTCAAGCACGCGACTGGCCCGACGAACATCATCGTGCGCAGCTCCCTCCCGGGCGTCAGCTCTTCGTGCTGGCCGTCTTGTCGAGCGCCGCCCGCAAGCCCTCTGCAAGTTTGACGGCATCGTCGTTGGCCCAGAAATGCATGAAGAAGAGCCGCGGCTGCTCGTCCAGCATGTGGCTGTGCAGCGCCGTCACCTCGATGCCATGCGTCCGCAGCGCCGCGAGGACCGGGTTCACCTCGTCGCCGGTCAGGACGAAATCGCCTGTGATGGCCGCCTTGCCGCCGCCGGTCGGCTGAAAGTTGATGGCGATCGCAACGCCCATAGCGCCGACCGGAGTCAGCGGCATGCCGTCCTCCGTGATCGGGTCGCGCCGCTTCACGTTGAACTGATAGACGCCGCCATTGCCCTGCCCCTTGACGCCGATGATCTGGTCGAGCTTGGCCGTGTCGAGCTCGATGGCAGGCGGCGCGTTCCCTGGCGCCGCGGCCGTCAGCGGCGTCTTGCTTTCGGCAAGCCCATCATGGATGGCCGAGGCCAGTTTGACTGGATCTCCGTGTCCGGCGATGTGCATGTAGAATGTGGCCGGGCTCGCGCGAAGCAGATGATTGTGTACGGCGGTGATCTCGAGACCGCTCGCGATCATCTTCGCCATGACGGGATTGACCTCGGTCTCGAGCAGCACGAGGTCGCCCATGACCATGGCGCCGCCATGCGCCGGCTTGAACGCGACCCAACCGCCAAGCGCCAGCGCCGGCTTGATGGTCACGCCGTCGAGCGTCACCGTGAGATCGGTGCGAGGAAAGCCGTAGCGATGGACATCGTCCGTAACAGTGGGCTTGCGGCCCAGCGTCTCATCAACCTTCTGCCAGTCGACATTCTGGGCGTGAGCCGCCACCATGAAGCAGGTGCCGATGAGCATCAGAACCGGGATTGTCTTTCTCATTGAACTGCTCCCTCAATCTGGATTTCGTCCGCCAGTGCCTCACTTCTGCTCCTTGATCTGGCCGCCACTGTCGACGACGAGCCGCACTTGCTTGCCGTTCTTGACGGCCTTTGCGGTCGTGCCCTCGGCGGTCGACTTGACGTCGCTGACCTGCGAATAGCCGGCAGCCTGGATTTTGGCGATGAATTCCTCCTGTGTCAGAGCGTGTGCGCTCGACAGCCCTGACGCGAACGCGAGAAACAGGGCGGCATGAAGGATGCGTGTACACATGGTCTTTCTCTCCAGGTGAAATCCCTGCCCCAGGTTAGATCGGCTTGCGACGTGGCGCCCGGATGAACCCGGGAGACGCAACACGATGCGGCCATCGATGCGCTTCGGCGTGCGCACGATGAACCAAGAATTGTTCGGATGAGATCGGGTAATCATGACATGCGGCGCCCTTGGTGATCAGGACGCGATGCTTGGGCATGTCGCCTCACGGGGAGATCGCATGTCCCCGTTGCAGCGAGTAAAAGCCTCGACGGACGAGCTGTCAACGCGCGCATGCCCGCGACCGGTCAAGAAATGTTCAACGTTCCGACGGAACCGGCCGAACCTGGGTCTTGAAACATGCGAACCATCTCACGTAGATTGCCCGCGTGGGGATGAAGCAGACTCCCCGTGAGACTCCGGTCCAAGCTCTGCGCAGCACGCAATTCGTGGAGCTTGCGCATGGACACCGAGGAACACCCCACTTCCCGCAACACCGTAGCCATTCTCTCGCGCGGCGATGCTGCCGCGCGCCGGGAGGCGACGGCGCAAAACAGCCGCTTCGTTCGCGTCTTCGAAGCACTCGCCGCTATCGGCATCGAAGCCCAACCGGTGATCTACGACGAAAGCTTCGCCGATGCGGTGCGCGACCAGTTGCTCGCCGCCGACGGCGTGCTCGTCTGGATCGATCCGATCCATCAAGGCAAAACCCGCGCCGAGCTCGACGACCTGCTGCGCGACGTTGCAGCGCAAGGTACATGGGTGAGCGCACATCCCGACGTGATCCTGAAGATGGGCGTCAAAGAGGTGCTCTACCGGACGCGTCACCTGGGCTGGGGCACCGACACGCACCGCTATGATACCGTGGCGGCCTTTCGCGCCGAATTTCCATCGCGCCTGCGGGCAAGCGGCCCGCGCGTGCTGAAGCAAAATCGCGGCAATGGTGGCCAGGGCGTTTGGAAGGTCGAAGCACTTCCGAACACGGACGCCATGGTCCGGGTGCTCCATGCCCAACGTGGCAGCCTGCCTGAGGACACCCAGCTCGATGCCCTCATCGCGCGCTGCGAGCAATATTTCGGCTGGGGTGGCTGCATCATCGACCAGGCATTCCAACCTCGTCTGCCCGAGGGGATGATCCGCTGCTACATGAGCGGCGCCAGGGTCGCAGGCTTTGGGCATCAATTGATCAAGGGCTTGATCCCGCCGCCGCAGGGAGGCCCGGATGCTGCTGAGGCGCAACCGGGACCGCGAATCATGCACGGGCCTGATGCGCCGCCGTTCCAGTCGTTGCGAAGGGCCATGGAGCACGAATGGACCCCGCAGATGATGGAGACGCTCGGCATCGATGAATCTTCGCTGCCGGTGATCTGGGATGCGGACTTCCTGTACGGGCCACGCGATGCGTCAGGGGCCGACACATACGTTCTGTGCGAGATCAACGCGAGTTCCTGCTTTGCCATCCCCGAGGAGGCGCCGGCAGCGATCGCGCGAACAGTCAGGCACCGCTTGCTGCGCGCTCAGGAGGTGCGCTGCGGCTGACAGAAACTGTCGGGACCAATAAGCGTGCGCCGACCTCGTCCGCCATCCGGCCGTGGCGGTCGCGCGACCCTGGCAAACACCTTTGCGGCCTTTCGCCCCGCTGACCCGCCCCGCTTCATCCTTGCGGAGCCTTGTGGCGCGTTTGCAGATATGCTGCTGATGAATTGGCTGCTCGGACACTCGCACGGCCAGCCCAATCCCTGCTGCGGAGGCAACCCGATGACCGTCACGATCTATCATAACCCGGCTTGCGGCACCTCGCGCAACACGCTTGCGATGATCCGGCAGAGCGGCGTCGAACCTGTCGTCATCGAATCGCCGCCATCCCGCGAAACGCTGGTCGAGCTCATCAAAGGCTTGGGGATCTCCGCTCGCGCGCTGCTGCGGGAGAAAGGCACGCCCTTTCACGACCTCGGCCTCGATGACCCAAAATGGTCCGATGACGAGCTGATCGACCAGATGCTCGCGCATCCCATCCTGATCAACCGTCCGATCGTGGTGACCCCAAAAGGCACACGACTGTGCCGTCCCTCGGAAGCCGTCATCGATCTCCTGGAGAATCCCGTTGGCCGGTTCGTGAAGGAGGACGGCGAGGTGGTGGAATCGCGATAGGCAGGTGCTGCTCTCGCCGGCCGCCCCGCACCGTTCGCAACGCTATCCAAGCAGCCCCTTCAAGCCGGCGTAGATCGAGCCGACCGCGGTTGCGGCGACACCGGCCAGCGGCCCGGCTGTCTGCATGAGGTCCTGGATCAAGCGGGCACGGCGGCGCAGTTGTTCCTCGCCGACATGTTGTCCCAGCAGGCGCGCCACGCGGAAGGCGAACGCGTTCGGTTTGCCCCCGTGCGACAGCACACGCGGCAAGACCTGGAAGATCACGACGCTCAAGATATTGCCGGAGACGAAGGCCAGCAGGATGCTCGCGCCATATTCGAACACTTCCCGCCACTCGATCCAGATCGTCGGCAGGATCGGGACGTGATCGTGGATCCCGGTCACCGTCAGCATCGCGAAGATGCTGACGCAAGCCGCCAGGAACCCCAGCACAAATGCCGTCAGGGCGAAGACCCGATGCAGTGGATAGGCCACGAAACCGAACAGCAGCGGTATGGCGATCGATGCGATCCGAAGCGGGATCGGGGACACGTTGAAGGTGATGGTCACGAGCACATGCGCGATCACCAGCAGCAGGGACGGAATGGCAATATAGAGCACCGCATGCGTTCCGTAATAGCGCAGCGGATTGTTGTAGCGCTCGAGGCGGACATTGACACGATCGAGATCGCGCCTGATCTTGTCCAGATCGGCAACGATCTCGTCAATCTCGACAAGCGTCGGCCGCACGACGCGCAAGTCCCGCGAGCAATGCTTGCACGCGATGGCTTCGTCCTTGATCGTCTCGGCGCAAAACGGACATTCCATCGCTAGCGCGACTTCCTTCGCCTCATAATGGCCTCGACCTCGTCTCTGGCCTTCCGCAGTTCATCACGCAGCTCCTCGCGCTTGCGCAGGAGATCGTCACGCTCGGCGATCAGCGTGGCGGGAACGGCGATGTCGCGCCCGCAGGACGCACAAACCAGCGCACCCTCTGCAGTTCCGGACTGGCAGTAGGGGCACGTCACTTGGGTGCGACCTTCAGCGTAAAGATGGTCGTGCCGGGCCGACCATCACTGTCCTTGATATCGACGCGCACCGTGTATTCGCCCGGCGGCAGTTCCGCATCCTGCATGTTGATGCCGTCGGGCTGGACGAAGGGCTTGACCCGCGGAGTCAAGTCGACATTCGGCGTCCGGAGGAAGATCACCCTGACCGAGTCCGGATCAATCTTTGCGCCGCCATAAGACTGAAACTTCAATACCAGTCGCAGAGGTGAACTCGCCGAGTCGCCCGGCGAGACGAACTCGACTTTGGGGCCGCGCATGATGCCGCGCTGATCGACGGCAACCGCGCCCTTCGGCGGCGGCAGCTTCGCTTCCTCTTCCGTAATCAATGGCGTGGCGCGCGTTGGTCCGGAGAACAGCAAACCTGCGGCCATGAGGCCCAGCAAGACATTCCGCTTCATTGTCCGTGCACCCCTTCCCCGGTTGGTCAACGCAAGCCGCCATCGCCGATGATGGTGTACGGCGCCCAGAACAGCGGATGCGCATAGGCGAACTCGGTCTTGCCCTCGCTGTTGAGATAGCCGGGACCATCGATGAGAGCCATCGTCGCCTGGCGCAGCGCCTCGCTGCGCGACAGCTTGGGATCTTCGGCCTGCCGCTTGAACAAGTCTGTCACCAGTTGCCGTGCCGACTGCGAATGCACCGACCAGTTCGTCACCAGCAGCGCCCGCGTTCCGGCATAGAAGAACGCGCGCCCGAGCCCGGATGCCGCCTCGGCCCCTGCGCCAGCGCCGGCGCCGGTGTTACAGGCTGACAGGACGACCCAGTCCGCGTCCAGCTTGAGACCGAGGATCTCCTCCATGGTCAAGAGCCCGTCGCCGCCCTCGCCCGTCACCGCCGGTGACGACAACGCGAGCGCCGGTTGCGTCAATCCGTTCAGCTCGCCCGGGACCAGACCATGGGTGGCAAAGGCCAGGATTCTGAAGCCGGACAGATTCATCGTCTTCACGGCGCTCTCGGTCGCGCTCTTGCCAAGGAACAGCACCTTCGAGGGGTCCGCCTGCAGCGCCAGCGCGATCGATTTGAGCTCGTCCGCGGTATCGGGCAGACGAGGCAACAGACCGAGCTCGGCGCTGTCGACGCCCTCGAGCTTGGGACTGTTGCGTCGCTTCAGCGGCCCGCCGCGCGTGACGTTGCCGCTGGCGTCGGCGACCTGAATCTTCTGCCCGCCTTCCGCCTCGGCCTGCTGATCGCTGTTGAAATAGGGATCCCCGAAGGCCACGAGGTCGCCGCGGCCGGGCTTGCCCGGCGGCAGCTGCCGCAATGTGCGCAACGCCGCCGCCGACGGCACCGTCGATACGGCATGGGTTCGCGCCAGCCACGGCACGTTGCGATAACCGATGAAGAGCGGGTCCTCATCCGCAGCCACCTCTGCCGGTGCCGTCGGCAACAACGCCAGCGGCAACAGTCCCAGCGCGCCATTGGTCACGACGATCAGGTTCCTGGCCGGCTTCCAGCCGCTCTCGACCGGCTTGAGCAGCAGCTCGTAAAGTTCATGGCCGAGCTTGAGATCGAAGGGCGGAATGTCCGAGATCATCGCGGCCTGCGGCTCGAGCGCTTCGCGCAGCTTGCGGATCTTCGTTTCGATGTCGCCGATCCTGGCCTGGACGGCCGCGAACGCCACCGGCCCCGACTTCGGCACGGCCCAGACGAAGCTGCCGTTCTGGCCGAAATAGAACGACAGCATGGCCTCGCTGTCGGCCAGCGTCGCACGAATCTCGGCAACGCTCGGCGGCTTGGGCGAGACGAGATCGGCGTAAGTCGGGAACTTCTGCTTGATCTCCTGGCGTGCCTTGTCGCGCTGGCCGCGCAAGGCGGCGATCGAGGCCTGGATTTGCGCAACGCCCTTCTCGTCGCGCTCCGCCGAGGGAAGCGCGAGCACGTTGTTGAGCGTGCCGAGCTGGGCATTGACCTGCTTGGTCAGGTCCTGCTCCTTGCGCACGAGCTCGGCGAGGGCGGGATCCTTTGCCGCCGCACGCGCGCTCGACGCCGCCAGCGCCTGCTGCACCGAGCGACCACGGACGGCGTCAGCGAGGCTGAACGTCTCTTCGCCGACCTCCTTGCCGGCTCCTTCCGCCCTGCCGAGCAGCAGCAGATAGCTCTCGACGATGGTCTGCAGCCGCTGACTCCGCGCAGCCACCACGGTCGTGTTCTCGTCATCGGCATTTTCGTTGGCGCTCGCCATCATGACCGGAATGGCGGCCTTGAACTCCCTGATGGCATCGGCATCGCGCCGAGCGCGCATCAATCCGACCGCCAGCGTGCCACGCGCCGAAGCCGCGTCGAAATGATTTTCGCCGACCCGGGCGATCTGCTTCTTCACGAGCTGCTCGGCGGCGGCAATGCCTGCGTCGAGCTGCCCGGAACCATAGAGCGACAGGATCCGGGCCGGATTGAGCTCGAACACCTGGCGGCGCTGCGGCTCCCAGCCGGCCACAGCCTTGTCGATCCGAGCAAACATCGCGCTTGCTTCGGCGTTGTTGCGCCGAAGCGTCAAGATGCCGGCAAGCTGCGACAGCAGCTGCACCGTCGCGTGCGAATCCTCCGGCACACCCACGGTCTTGTTGATGTCGAGGGCAACACGGCCGAGCTTCTCCGCCTCCTCGTAACGGCCCTGATCGACCAGAATGCCCGCCAGCGCCATCACGAAACGCGGCGTCACGGGATTGTACTTGCCGGTATCCTTCAGGCGCGAGAGCAGCGCGCGGCGCGCGTCCACCTCGGCCTCGGCGAGCCTGCCCTGCTTCGCCTTCATGCGCGCCTGGTTCAACACGGTCCCGTCGATCGCCTGCAGCAGAAGGGTCTCGGCCGGTGGATTGTCCGATTCCATGACGGCCTTCGTGCTTGCGCGCTTGCGAAGCTCTGCCGTGCGATAGGCAGCCTCGGCTTCGGCAAACTGTCCGCGTGCCTCGAAGATCAAGGCGCGAGCGATCTCCAGCTCGCCCTCCCAGCTCTGGCCAAATCGAGCATAGGCGGATCGCCAATTGGGATGACCGCTGGTGCGGGCCTCCTGTATCGCGGTCTGGGTGCGGCGAAGATAGGCCTCCGCCTGCGCGACGTCTCCCATCTGAATGAGGACGGATGCGATCGCGCGGTTCGTATTGAACTGCATTCCCCTGGCGCCCGGCATGCTGGCCGATTCGCGCAGGAGCCTTTGCATGATCTCAAGCGAGCGTTTCGGATCGCCTGCAAGAGCGTGCTGCAGGGACTGGAGCTGCAACATCCGCCCCAGCAAATGAGGACTGACGGCGCCGCGCCCAACCTCCACGGCCTTGTCGGCGTCGGCGATGGCTTCGCCGAGCCGGCCGAGCTGCGCGCGCGCGTTGGCGCGATCGAAATAGAACTGCGCCAGATCCTGACGGGATTCCTTCCCGCTCGGTGCGGCATCGGCATCCGACTTCAATTCGGCGATCATCTTCTCGTCGGGCTTGTCGCCGTCGAGGATCGCCGTGATGTCGGCGATGCTGCGCGGCGGCGCAACGAAGTCCTTCGGAAGCGCAGCGCCTTGCTCGAGCTTGGGCGCCGCTTCCTTCGGAAGCTCGACTGCGACATTGGCGCGGCCATTGGCGGCATTCAGCGCCGCTTGCACGCAGGCCCGGACCTGAGGCGTGGCCTTGGCGCGACAAGCTTCCAGATTGGCGCCCCCGGCGGGGCCTCCGCCTGCACGCATGCACCCCTGCACGATCGGTCTGCCGACGGTCATCCGGCAATTCTCGATCGCCGCCTCCTTGGTCAGCGCGGCTGCGGAGCCTGTCGATCCAAGCAGAATGGCAAGTGCCAGCAGGTGGTGTGGTGAAACGTCCAGACGGCTCTTGAACGGACGCGTGGCGTCTAAGCTCATCTTGAAGGACCTTTGGGTAAAATGACTTGAAGAAACGAGATAATCCTATCCAGACGGCCCGGAAGGACAAGCACAATCAATGCGGTTCCCGATGCCACAAGAGCGTTAGCGGGCTACCGCCGGCATAAGGTGCCTAGGATCGCGCACGACAGGCGGCTCAACCTCGTCGCGCCGATTGGCCGCGAGGTAAGATGGCCGCGCTCGACAGGCAGCGAGTTTATGCGGCGAGCTTGTACGTCAGCCCTTCGAGACGAGCGCGCGGCCGTAGGGCGGCTGCGCTGCGACCGGCGGGTTGGCGGTCTGGGCGGCGAGCTCGCCGATCAGGCGGTCGGCGTCGGCGGCCATGCCGTCGGGGGCCTGGATCACCAGCCGCTCCAGCGCCCAGCGGTAGGATGAAACCCGCTGCTCGAGGCATTGCTGCACCCACTGCACGATCAGCGAGTTCTCCTGCATGCGCGCGACCGCGTCGTCCTTCTCCCTCGGCGAGAGCGCGGAGACGCGCGCCATGCTGGCATCGCGCTTCCTGTCGAGATCGATGACGCGGATGGCGCTGGCGAAGAACGGCTCGAAGCGTGTGATGTCGTTGCGCACGTCCTCGATCAGCTGCGCATAGCGCGAGGAATGCGAGCGGTGCGGCTCGTCGATCAGCGTGCGCCCGTACATGGTGCGGTCGAACACGATCTTCTGCCGCCAGGGCGATGGCAGCGGCTTGTAGTCGCCGAACACGGTCTTCCAGGCGGGGCGCGATAACGGCGGCTCGATCATGGGATAGGCGAGGTCGCGAAGCTGGCGTTCTTCGTCGGTGAGCTGGAATTGCGAGGGCTTCAGGCCGACGCTGGAGGTGACCTCCGCACCCAGCCAGCGATGCATGTCGTCGCTGCGCATGTCGGCGCGGGTGCGGCCGAAATCGCCGCCGCTACAGGCGCCGAGCGTCGCGCCGAGCAGCGCGAGCAGGACGGCCGATACGAAAGGCCGGATCTGGCGAATGGTGTCCGGCATTGCAAAGCCGGACGTCAGCGGCGGCGACGACGGCGCCCCGGCGCTGTGCCCTGCTCTGGCCCGCGATCGCCGCTGGTTTCGTCCGCCACGCGCTCGATACGGATCACCGGGAGGATCAGAACCATTCCCGTTTCCGTGCGCGGTGTGGCATCCCCCGACGAGCCTGCCCGGCGACCGGCCGGAAATTCGATGATCGTCCCCATATCCAGCTCTCTATCAATTGCCGCGCGACCAAACCGCTCATGCAACATGCATTCATTAAGATCAGTTCATGGTTAACGGGATGTAAACGCGCTTTCCGGACCGTAACCGCACGGGCCGTGCCGCGCCGTCCCGTTGCGGCACGACAATGCCATAAATTGCCGAGCCGGCTTCACGCCTCGTTTTCCTTAACGAGACTTTAAAAGAACCTGCGATAGGCTCGTGACAAGTGTCTCTCCCGAGTTGCGTACGCCTCAATGACCAAGTCGCTGTTTCCCGGATTCGACGGGCTGATGACCCTCTCCCGTCGCGAAGGCGTCGACATCCGTCCGACGCTGCTGCGCGTGCTGACCGACCTCTATGTCCAGACGCGCGTCCACAGCGATGACGAACAGCGGCAATTCGTCGAGCTCGCCACACGTTTGATCGACCAGGTCGACGACGCGACGCGCGCCGCCGTCAAGGCGCGGCTCGCGGTCTATCCATCGACGCCGGTCCCGATCCTCCAGAAGCTCGGACTGGTCGCCGCCCAGGAAGGCCGCAGGGTTCCGCTGGCGCGAGAGATTCCGCAGCCGCCGGCACCCGCCCCGGTCCGCACGCCCACCGAGGCCGAGCAGCGCTTGGCCTCGAACATGGCGATGCAGCCGAAGGACGCCGCCGAGATCCACGACATGTTCTTCCGCGCCGGCGCCTCCGAGCGCGCGCTGATCCTGCACAATCTGGCGCAGACCCCGCTCAAAGCGGCGCCGCGGATTCCGGCCGTGCGCGCCAAGCGCGCGATCCAGATCCTGGAGATGGCGGCGATCGCGGGTGACATCGAGAACTTCACCCTCGAGCTCGGCGACAGCCTGATCCTGCCCTCGCGCGTCGCGGCCCAGATCGTCGACGATGCCGGCGGCGAAGCGCTCGCGGTCGCCGCGCGCGCACTCGACATGCCGAGCCCGGTCTTCCAGCGCATCCTCTTGTTCTTCAAGCCGGAGATCGGGACCTCTGTGAACGACGTGTACCGGCTGTCGCGGCTCTATGACCGGCTCGGCGAGCGCTCGGCGCTGGTGATGCTGGCGGCCTGGCGCGGCTCGACGCTCGCCGTCACCCGCGCAAAGTACCAGTCTTCGCTGCATGACGGCGAGCGCCAGCGCGCGCGTACAGGCGCAAGCCAGACGCGGCCGGGCGTGCAGCCGGGCACGAGCCCGACGGTGCGCACCCGCACCGGCGGATCGGATCGGTAAGGCTTGCCTTCACAGCCAACGGCATTGGATATCGCGCGCGCGACGCCCCCAAGCTCGTCATTGCTGTGCATGTTCACTAATTCGCTGATTGGATCGCTCCAGCGGAGGACGATCCGATGCGCGACAACAGCTATGACCGGACGATTGAGCGCAA
>NZ_JADPKH010000026.1:0-7584 GCF_023073835.1 Bradyrhizobium sp. 153
GAGCGCGCCCGCTACGAGGCCGAGCGCGCCCGGCGTCAGTATGACGCCGTCGAGCCCGAGAACCGTCTTGTGGCGCGCTCACTTGAGCGGGCTTGGGAAGAGAAGCTGCGTGTCGTCGAGACGGTCGAGCAGCAGCATGCGCGTTGGCGCGCGCAAGAGCCGCTTCTGATTGGCCCGGCGGAACGCGCAGGGCTACAAGCGCTCGGCGAGAACCTGCCGCGGATTTGGAATGCGGCCACCACGTCGGCAGCCGATCGCAAGCGCATTCTGCGATTTGTCATCCGCGAAGTCGTTCTTGATCAGAAGCGGACCCGAGGTCAGGTGTGGCTCAGGATCGTCTGGCAGACCGGCGCAACCAGCGAGCATCACGTACAACGGCGCGTTCATACCTACCGCAACTATATCGACATTGATCGGTTGCGGCGACGGATCGTCGAGTTGAATGCTGAACACAAAATGGATGGCGAGATCGCGGCAATACTCAATCAGGAAGGCTTTGTCGCGGCCCGAGGCTGCGCCTTCAAAGGCGAGAACGTCTGGCTGTTGCGCACCCGCTGGGGCATTCCCACCGTCAAAATCAACGGCGTGGACAAGAATCCGATGCGCTGGCCCGACGGCAGCTTCTCGATTCAGTGCGCAGCGGCTGAGCTTGGAGTAACCCCGCAAACAATCTTCGATTATCTTGCGCGCGGAATGCTGGCAGGTCGTCAGTTAGCCAAAGGCCAGCCATGACAGATCGAGCTCTCAGACGAACAAATCAGTCGGCTGCGCAATCGGATACGACGTACCAAGCGTTCAAAGACGGAGGCATCATGAAGTCATCGGCTCGGCAATGACATCGTGCCATTGCAACACGGGCACCTGAGTCGTGATCAACAGCGATCCCTTGTCGTAGCGATCGGTTGAAGCTGGCCTCGGCATAGGTGTAGTTCGAGGCGCCGAGCTCGGCGACGAAGATCTGCATGCTGCGCGCCTCGCCGCTGAGCCCGTCAACCACCTCCATGGTATGGCCGGAATAGTCGACGAACAGCTTCTCGCCGGCGACATGGACCTGGCGCAGGGTCGGCTTGAGGCGGCCCGTCCACTCCTTGTAGCGTTCGCAGAACCGCGCATAGTTGAAGCTGTCGGAGTTTGCGTCGCAATACTCCTCCCACAACAGCATCAGCGTGACGTTCCTCCGCCGCAGCTCGCGATGCACGAGCGCCCAATCCGGATGCGGGCGCTCGTCGCTGGGCCGATCGGATGGTGGCGGATACAGCGGTTCTCGAGCCGGACATCGTCATCCAGCTCCGGCGGCAACGGCCAGGTCAGGCCGGCGCGGCAGGCTCGGTTGAGGTACTTGCTGACCGTGCCCTGGGCCAAGCCCAGGCTGCGGGCAAGGGCGCGTTGCGACATGCCGACGCTGTAGTGCAGGCGTAGAACTTCACGGATGTGGCGCATGGACAGTCTCTCGGTCGGCATCTCGGTCCTCTGCGGTTAGGCAAAAGACCAAGCTACCCGGGTGGCAGACTGTCAGCGGCGCGCGCCTCCTAATTGCCCCGATCGCATCGCTGGAAATAGCGATCACGATCGGCTGGAAATGGTGATCACGATGCTCTGGAATGGGTGATCACGATGCCCTGACTCCGTGATCACGATCGGCTGGAACACGCAGCAATACGCCCAACGACTTGAGTTGTCGGGCGTGTTCGTGAGACGTCACCGTCTAGATCACTGCGTCTCAACAATCTCCGTTAGCTCGGCCACCCCTCGATGATTCGAGCCTCGACGCTCGGGCCGCTCTCAATCGAGTATCGAGGATGAGCATCGCGAGTGCTCTGGGCGCCTGATCTGTCCCACCTGATGGCCGCCGCTAACGTGGTAGCCCTGCGCCAAATCCCGTCCGGCTGGTCCGGGTGCGACCATAGCCGTAAAGCGGATGAACGCCGTAGGGGTAACGACAGTCGCGCCAACGATCGCGAAGATCATTTGCCAGGTGGGCGAAGGCCTTCGCCATCTGGGCGATTCCATGCGTCGCGTTGTAACCGGCGAACATGGCGGGCGCGACATAGACAACGGTGATCACGAGCCGGAGCCAAGTAGACGTCACGAAGGCGAGCGCGAGTTGGCCTATACCGAACCTCGCGCCGCCCGCCACGACGGCCACCACGATGCCGCCGAGCGCGCCGGCCCCCGTGTAGAAGGCCCAAAGGCCAATCGTCACGCCTGCGAAGACGGGCAGCGCGAAGACTGCGAGCGTGAAGAGCAGCCGGGCGGAGAAGCCGATGACGAGGAAAACGAGCAGTCTTATTGGCAGTCACAAGCGCTTCATGAACACCGCGCGCCGGCATGCGCGGATGCGCAAGACCTGGACCGCGGCCGGCCGCCATGCTGCGGATAACTGCAAGGCCGTCGTCAGGGTTTTTACAGTCGTGACTACCCGCTGTCTATCGCTGCGACCGCGGCAGCGTTATGCTGGGTCAGCGTCGGTGTATGATGTTCGGGGGACTTCGCATCGATAAAGCGGCGCTGGCCGATCTCTCAGATCGATACTTTCATGCCCTGGAACTTCCAAGCCTGAACGGCCAAAGCTTCGCGCTTACGCCGCTGCCAACACGTCTTTGGTATTCATCGGCGGCGCCTGGCGCATTAAGGTCCTTGAAGCGGCGGTAGATCACCAAGCTGCGAGGATTTGCCGCATCCTGAAACGGGTATGAAAGCCAACCAGGCTCGACGCGACAGCACTGGGGCTTGAAGTCTACGTAGCGTCAGGTTGTACAGTCTGAATCATACATGCGGACTTCGCTCTGAAGCGTCATGATCACTCGAAGAGGCTCGTTGGTTGTAGCGAATGTGAGGACGTTGAACTGAAGAACTGATGAGGAAGCAGAGCTTGCAGTGCAAGTATCGAAACCCGGACGCCTTCCATCAGCAATGGGGCGGCCCAATTTCGATCGCGATGTGCCGCATGCGAACTTGCCCGGAAGGAGGGCGGCAACAGGTGGCTTTTGGATTGTGCGAGTATTTGGGTTTCGGTTCTCCTGGATCGTTTTGAGGTTTGGCGAGCGGTTACCTGTTGCCCAGGAAGCCGGGGCGCTCTTCTGCAGCAGCCAAGGCTGGGCAGGTGTGAGTAATGCACGAGCTCGGAGCGGCACTAACGGTCCCTTTTTGTTCAATTTGGCGAATCTTGACGTCCGGCTTTTTGAATCCGGTCTCTGTGGTCAGTGCACCGGAGTGTGGCCGCGGGGCAGCTATGAAGAGTCACCTCATCTAGGGAGAGTCGTGTGGAACCCGTCTATAACAATCCGGACGATTGGATGCGCTGGTACGCCGAGCTGCAGCGGCAACAGACCGACGTTGACCCTGCAGATCAAGCTGGCTTCGAGCAGCAATTGGGCGAGCTGCAACTCCGCTCTGCTGAGGAGAGTTCCGGGGTTAGTTCCCCCGACACTCCAGCCGCACGGTCGCATGAAAACATCCAGCGTACGGACGTTGGTGGTTCGATGCGAATGCGGCCAAGGTCCAACCTGCGGGACAACTCGTTCAGCAGCACGCGTCACAGTGTCGATGTTCCTAGCGCTCACCTTGGCGCGGGTGCGACGGCCTCGCAGTCTAGCTTGCGTGACCAGTTGTTCAGTAGCACGCGCTACACAGCGCCATCGGAACCGCAGCCTGCGGCGCGGACGAAGGATAGCAAAAGCCGTAGACTGTTTTCTCGTGTTAAGTCAGGGTTCGGCAAAGTCTTCGGAGGAAGTGGTGGCGAAAAGTCGTCCGGCGGCTCGACGTCCGAGGTGGCCTCTTCAGAGCTTCGGATGGATTTCGCCAAGCGTGGTCGCCCCGCTGGCCAGGACATGCATCCCGAAGACGAGGCCCGCATCGAGCAGTTCGCGGAAGCAGTCCGAGGATATGAAATTCTCCCCGACGGTAGTACCGGCCGAGGGGACGGAAGGGTTTGCGATGGTACCCTCAGGACCAATTTAGGGCTTCTTAGGGGGTTTGCTCGTTGGCTCCGAGCAGAGAACAGGGGTTCGATGGCTTCTCGGCTTTTAAACGATCCAGAGTCACTAGCCGCTGATATCACGGATTACAGGGCGGGCGGTGGGGACAATCATAACCGTCTCAAGTCGGCACTGTCTCATTTCAGGAGGTTCGCGCCCAACGAGCAAGAACTCCAAGCCGTCGGGCCCGGGCCGCGCCTGATGGGGCGCCAAATACATTATCCTTATCCCGAGGACGCCCACCTCATTGATGGCCTGGCCAATGAAGAGCTGAACAAGCTGGGATCGGATTCGACTTCCCAGAGGAGAGGTGTCTCGGAACGGGCCAGCAAACAACGTAGGTTTAGTGATTGGCTCCAAAGGGAGGGTAGGGGGAACATAGTCAGCCGACTCACCGGCAGTGATCAGCAGCAACGGTCGTTGATGGAGGATTACAGGGCCTTTACCAAAGCCGAGGGAAAAGTGGTCGTGAGTTTCGATCGGCTTCGGCAGTATCTAGGCACCGAGCCCCAATTGAAGCATCATCATCCTTATCCTTATCCCGACGACGCCCGCATGATTGATGGCTTGGCCAACGAAGAGCTGAGCAAGCTCGGACAGGACTCGACTTCCCAGAGGAAAGCTGTCCGGAATATGGCCATAAATCAACGTAGGTTTAGTGATTGGCTGCAAACAAGGGGTAGGGAGAGCATAGCGAGCCGTCTCAACGGCAGTGACCAGCAGAAATGGTCGTTAAAAATAGATTACCAAGACTTCCGAGACTGCACCGAAGCCCTCAGAGGATTTTCCGTGGGTCTCAAGCGGCTTGGGCAGTACCTACAGGTCGTTGAGGCGAACGCGGCGTCGGGGTTGTCCCCTCAGCAGGCAAGTGGGCGGGAATCGGCCGGTCCGAAGGGCCGCTTGGATCAACCTACCGGGTTCGGATCAACCTGGCCGCTGCAGCAGGTTGATCCATCGATTCAAGGCCGCAGCGAATTATCGCTTGGCCCCAAGGATTGGTTGGGCGACGAGCATATCCAGAGGGATTACGAGCTCCTGGAACAGGAGTTGCAGGGGAACAATCCAGATCTCGCCGCCCGGACGCGGTTCGTGGATCCCCTCATAGCCAATTATCATCTGCGCTTGGGCCCCGAGAGCGTCGCGCTAAGCGCATTCCAGCGCATCGTCCATAATCAGAACGGTAACGACACAGCCGACTTCCTGTTCGTGCCAGTGAACGATGCCAGTGCTACGGATCGTCATCGTCGTGGCACCCATTGGTCGCTGCTGTTCGTTGATCGCAGCGACCGGGAACGGCCGGTTGCCTATCATTATGACTCCTTCCTAGGATACAACGACAAGCTTGCAAAAATGCTCGCACAAAGGCTGGGTACGCGTCTGGAGCCTGTCCGCATGACCCGGCAGGGGAACGGTTGGGATTGCGGAGTCTTCGTGGTTGACGGCACGCGGGCGCTTGTTAGGCGACTGGCGCAAAGACGGCCGCCAGCCGTGCTGCACCTCGACAACCTCGTCGCCGATCGGCAGCAACTCCAACGACGTTTGAGGACCGCTCCCAGCAGTGCGCGAGCGGCGGCTGCAGCGGATCGACCGGGACCCTCAACGCAACTTGTCGATTCGCCAGAGTTTTGGCGTGGAGTGGATCAAGCCGGCCAGCCTTCCGCCGATAGCTGGAACACAGCGAACTTCTGGCAGGATTTGTCGTTACCCGCCCATTCGCCAGTGCAAAGCGTCAATCCGCCAAGCCCACCATCATGGGAGCAAAGCTTCGGGACATCGATAGCGGATCGACCGGGACCCTCAACGCAATTTGTCGATTCGCCAGAGTTTTGGCGTGGAGTGGATCAAGCCGGCCAGCCTCCCGCCGACAGCTGGAATACAGCGAACTTCTGGCAGGATTTGTCGTTACCCGCCCATTCGCCAGTGCAAAGCGTCAATCCGCCACCATCATGGGAGCAAAGCTTCGGGACATCGATCTTCGCGCCACAGTACATGCCGCCAGCGCAAGACTTAGGAGGATTCGTCCCTCCGAGTTGGCAACACGGCAATCAACCGGCGCCGGAGAACCTCCGGCGCGGAATGCACTGGCATAACGTGCTGCCGAGCCCGGACCGACCACAGACCCACATCAGGATTCATGATGTGCCCTACACGGCCACTCTGGGGCGATCAGGCAAGCAGAACGACATTCACGTTTTCCTGGAATAGGGAGGAAAAGATCGAGCAATAGATGATAGTCGTCCGTGAAGAACCAAAAGAGCTATCGCCCAAAGTTGGTGACGGCGGGAATCGGAAAGGCGGCATATCGTGGGGGTGCTTGAGGCCTCCACTTCTCCACCGAAGGAGCGATATGCCTTGTCCAACGATAACGTCATCCATCTGATTCAGCCTGGAATCTTCGACGATCAACTCACAGAAGTCTTGCGCAATGGGGCGCGTGTCCTGCTTGCCCAGGCGGTCTAGGCCGAGGTTGCAGACTTTCTCGGCCAGCATTCCGATTTGAAGACCCGGGACGATCACCAGCGCGTCGTCCGCTAAGGTCACCTGTGCGCATTTGCCGATGGTGAGCAGCGGCTTTGACCGACATGGTGATTGGTTCAGGGGTTTGGGTTGACGCCAAGAGTTTGGTTGCGGCCGTTCTGCTTTCGCATGCTTTCTCCGGAGAGTTGGAGGCGGTGAGCGTTGTGAACGAGGCGATCCAGGATGGCGTCGCCGAGGAGCAACGCTGCGGTTCGACGTGATCAGCATGGCGCCGGTTTCGTAGCGCCGGCTCACCAGTTGGAAGAACAGATGCGCCGCGTCAGGTTTAAGTGGCAAGTAGCCGAGTTCGTCGACCATGAGCAGCTTTGGCTTCGACAGCGCGAGCAGTTTCTCGTCCAGGCCTCGCTCGCCGTGCGCCTTGGCGAGGCCAGCGACCAGCGTCGTCGCCGTGGTGAACTGCACCGTGTACCCGGCCAGGATTGCCTCTCGCCCAAGCGATCGACAAGTGCGTCTTGCCCACGCCTGGCGGGCCGAGCAGCAGCACGTTCTCTCCGTTGGCTATCCAAGGTGACGCGGCAAGATCGCGGATCTGCTTTGGATCGATTGACGGCTGCGCCTCGAAGTCGAAGCCAGCAAGCTCCTTCACGGCCGGGAAGTGTGCGAGCTTCAGCGCCATCTCGATGCGGCGATGATCCTTGCGCGCGATCTCGCGCTCGCACAGTAGGATCAGCGTCTCACGCGCCGACAGGTTCGCGCGCGCCGTCTCGTCGAGCAGGCTGTCGAGCTGGTCGCGGCCGCTGCCGAACCAGCGCTAACCCAGCGCCTTACCTATGGAGTTGCACCAACTCAGTTGCGCAGATGTGTTCGCCCTAGCGCCTCTCGTTGCGCTTGATGACACCGCGATGAGCGTTATCCAAAATGGCTCCGAGAAGGAGTCTAAAGGGTCGTTACGGCAACCTGATCAGGATTTCGAGACAACGTCACCGCCTCCCAAACAGCCGTTCTTCAGGCGGCATGCGATCCACTAGATTAGCCCGCATTTCTCACAGTATTGAGGCGCATCGGGGCGCGAATCAGCGAAAGTTCTTTTGCGAGAAGGACTTTGCGATGATTCAAGGAATGCCCCGAT
>NZ_JADPKH010000008.1:0-7239 GCF_023073835.1 Bradyrhizobium sp. 153
CCGGTTCAGACGCCGGCGGTCATCGCGCCGCCGCCGTCTATACCCTGATCGAGACCTGCAAGATGAACGACGTTGATCCACAAGCTTGGCTCGCGGATGTGTTGGCCAGGCTTCCAGATCACCCCGTCAACAAAGTCGCCGACCTGCTCCCGTGGAATTGGAAGGCGACCCAACAGTCCAGATCGGCTGCCGCCTGAGCGCCACGGCTGACCGGCGCGCCTGCCCGGGGTGCTGACCGGATGCGTACGAAGGATGTGGTCACCGCGCAGGTGATGCTGAGTGCCGAGCGAGGAGCCTGGTTTGGCGACTGAACCGGCCCAGGTGGGTCCTTTCTGGTCAAGATCTCAAAATTGCAATCACAAAGAACTCTGATGGTGAGCATTGAGTGCCGCAACTCGCAGTTTGCTTTACTCTGGACCTACATCTCGACCAAGTAATTTGTCGTTATCGGTACTGTAAGGGCTAGTCAGGCTCCTCCTTCATTCAGCGCTTCTGCTCGCAAAATGCAGTCGCAGAGCCGTTCTATTTCGTGCGCCTCGTGAGCGGCCGTTATGCACACACGAATCCCCGCTCGACTTCGCTCGACCGTCGGGAAAAATGTAACCGAGGTATAGAAACCCACGTCTAGAAGTTCTCTAGCTGTTGCAATTGCATTCGTTTCCGATCCTGTCGTGATCATTCTGATTGGGAGCGAACTACCTCTCTCGCTGGTGGCACATTTAAGGTCAAACAGTTCGATGCGTTCGGCAAGGCGGGCTCGTCGATCCTTCAGCTCTGCGGAGAGATGGATCTTGCAGGACCCAAGTGCAGCCCCAACCGCCGCGAGATTGGGAGCCGCCGAGAAAGCATAGGGGATTGCATACCGCCGAAACAACGCTTCCTGTTCGTGGGTTCCGAGCATTAACATACCGCCCGACGCGCCGAAGCCCTTTCCCAAAGAGGCTGCTATGATCGTCCGGTCACCGAGATCTTTAGGAAATTGAGAGCGAGCGAAGCCTTCCCCATTGCGGCCGAACAGGGAGATCCCATGTGCATCGTCGATATACAGGAAGAGCCCATACCGATCTTGAAGATGGCGCAGCTCCTGTATGGGTGCGTTCCCTCCCATCGAGTAAACGCCATCGCATAGATAAGCAACAACCGGATGCTCCCGGCAAATAGCCTCGAGCGCCCCGATATCATTGTGAGCGATAGTTTCTACCTGCGTTTCGTCAGCCACAACCGGTTTGTGATAGGCCAGCGATATGTGGGCTTTCCGATCAAACACAACGACCGGCCTCTTTCCAGCTGTTAGCTGGCCCGATGCGAGGAGGGGCATCATGCCGAGGTTGGCGAGCATAACCGTCGAAAAGGCAATTACCCGGGCGTCGAACATCTGCGACAGGTTCTCCTCAAGCTGTCCAAGAAGATCGAAATTGAGGCGAGTGCGAGCACATGACCAGTGCAACGAATGATGGGCTTCGATGGCCTCAATGGCGCCCGCGACCACAGCCGGATGGTTGTCGAGCCCCAGGTACGAGCAGCGCACAAAGTCGACTATCCGCTGTCTCCCGTCGGGCGGCCCTGCACCCAAAGCAAAGGAGCGCCCGGTCGTAGAACGTCCGTGTATGCCCATGAGACCAGCTGCGTGGGCCGCGTCGAAGTATCCGCGGCTTTCGCTGATCATATAGGGTGTATTGCGGAATCGCCTCGCTCCACTGGGAAAGCGGCGAGTCATATCTTGCCTATTTTGGAATTGTCCCAACATGTGTCCTCTCCTCCAACCCAGGCGATTCACAAGCCTGCAAATCCGCGACGCGGAATATTGGATTTGCCACTGTCTGGGCGACTTGGCAGCTACTAGATCGACTAGGTTTTTGATTCCCCTTCACTGTTTTTGTACCGGCGACCGCATCAACGCAGAACGTTCCCCAGGACGGACTTGCCAATCATGAGGCCCACTATTTGGTACTCCGGATCACGCACGATCGCGTCCTAACTGATGGTGAGAGGTAGTCTTGCCAGCTGGATACCTTTGTTGTGAGAGAGTGCTGGGCACGTCATCCGAACTACTCCAGCTCTAATGTTGTCCCAACTCTTCCGGGATTGGAACGCACCGCAAACTAGTCTGACAATGCTGTGTTGGCTTCGACCGCATCGAGAAATCACGCGTATAGCAACTCCCCGGCACACTTTGCGCCGAATAGCGAACGAGCGGCACACCGCCTTCTGTCGCGCTTTCCTCTTGCGATCCGAGACAAAGCGGACACATTGTAACTACAAGAAAGAATAGTTGTATTGGTGGCACGCGGCTGACACGATCGGCATCAAATGGCCTGATGCAATTCGCTGGACCGCCTGAGGCACGCTTTCGCCCGAAAGGATAAAAGGCTGCTTGCATGATCTCGCGGGGTATGTGGGGTCTTCTGGCTAGTTACGCTCAACTTCTGTGCAGCAAGACGTTACGAGGAAAAGCAGCGCATGATCGTGCAAACCGTGACAGGACCAATCCCAACGGAGCGCCTTGGTCGCACACTGATGCACGAACACTTGTTCATCGCCTTTCCCGGAGCATCCTACGATCCTCGGGCAAAATTCGACCGCACCGTCCTTATCAAAGATGCAGTCCAGCGATTGATAGCATTACGCCTCGAGTATGGTGTGCATACTTTCGTCGACCCCTGCCCAATTGAACTCGGTCGTGACGCCACCCTGATCAAGGAGATTTCTGAACGATCAGGGATGCAGATCGTCTGCACCACTGGATTTTACTATGAGGAGATGGGCCTTCCGAGCTATTGGCGCGCACGCAGCGTCGATGAAATTGCTGAGCTTTACATCAGCGAGATCACCAAAGGGATCGGGGACACTGGTGTGAAGGCAGGCGCGATCAAGGTTTCTACCGGCGCGCCAAGCATCACAGCACAAGAGGCGAAATTCGTCTCTGCCGCCTGCATCGCACACAAGGCAACGGGTGTTCCAATTATCACCCACACGACGCGCGGATGTGCTGGACCGGAGCAGCAGCAGCTCTTCGCGCAGGCCGGGGTTGCCCTTCATCGGTGTCTCATCGGCCACAGCTGTTGCAACCCGGATCCCGCTTACCACCGGCGTATCGTCGATGCTGGCTCTTACATTGGGTTCGATCAAATCGGGATGTTCTATCATCTAAGTGATGAGACGCGCGCCGACAATCTGGTGAAGCTCGTGCGCGACGGCTTCGTTGCCCAAATGATCATGAGCATGGATCGATTCTGCGCTAGACTCGGAAAATTTAGCTTTCATGCCACCCCCGAATATACGGCTAAGGTCGAACACCTGAAGTCGAAGGGTCTCTATCAAGCGCACACCTATATGTTCACCGACTTCATTCCTATGATACGGGCACGCGGTGTCGGTCAGCAGGACATAGTGTCTATTTTGGAAGACAATCCTCGAAGGTTCTTTGCCGGCGGCCCGGCGACGGTGTAGGCCATGCAAGCGAGCTGACGGCGTTTTCACTGCGCGTCACCTTGCGTCGAGCCGAGCGACATATATCCACGCGCGAGACAGGATCTTCAATGGTATGCCGTTCCTGACTCTGATCGCGGGCAAGTGCGTTGCCGCAAAGACATCATTTGACGATCTGTTGCCGCCCTGTTTTCTACACAGGTCTGAGAGCCGGTGAGGCGGCTCACATGCGCTTTGCGCAATGAGATGAAGACCATGCGCGACCGCAAACTTGGATCAATCGATACGCCTTGTCTGCGAGGCCATGAGACGGATGCTCATCCAGCCGGAGGGACACACTCGCTAAGGAGCCGCCGCGGAGCGCCACGCAGAGCCAAAGCATGTCGTTATTGCGATGGCTCGTTATTCGACGCTACCATATACGGCAGTTGACGCCCCACGCATTTGTCGGGCACGGGATAAGCTGGTTTGTAGGCTAAAGGGTCGAGCTAACATCTAAACGCTAGGCTGCAGAGCGGATACCCCAGCATTCGCAAGGTGTCGTTAGGGAGCTGGCGCAAAGCCGGAACAGGCGCCGAGTTAGGAGATCAGCTTATTCTCCACGAAAAACCCCGGACGAAACCCGGCGAAACTAGGGAATACGGATATGTGGTCAGATCAGGTGGCTGTCGTCACAGGCGGTTCCAGAGGCATAGGGCGAGCAATCGCGCTCTTGTTGGCGGAGCGCGGCGCTGCCGTTTGTGTGACATATAGGGGGCGCGCCGAGGCGGCCGGACAAGTTGCGGCCGAGATTCAGGCTGCTGGCAGCCGTGCCTTGGTATTGGGCCTGGATGTGGCGGATGCACCATCCGTTCGCGCGATGATCGCGCAGGCAGAGACGCAGCTCGGTCCGATAACGATCCTCGTTAACAACGCGGGAGTGCTGTATCAGGCAACTCTCGACACGTTCGACTACAATAAGTTTGAGTATATGCGCAGGGTCAATGCAGACGGCCTTATTCATACAACACGCGCCGCAATGACAAGCATGCGCGCACGTGGCTATGGCCGGATAATCAACCTCACTTCCATCGCCGCGATCGGCTCTACACTGCATGGGAACGCATTTTATGCTGCCAGCAAAGCAGAAGCGATGATCCTTACCCGACGATTCGCAATGGAACTGGGCGGCTACGGGATCACCGTGAACGCAGTCGCGCCTGGCTTTATCCGCACCGATATGACGCAAGGTCGGCTCAGCAGCACGGAGTGGGAGATTGTCGAGAAGCGAATTCGGGAGCGGACCATCATGGGCCGCATTGGGGAGCCGGAGGACATTGCGAATGCCGTAATGTTCTTGGCATCTCCCGACGCGGGTTGGCTCACGGCCCAAATGCTGGTGGTAGACGGCGGGAGAATGGATTATCTCGCCTCCAGTTGACGTACTGAAATGCGGCTCATCCCGGCGTTTTCGTCAGCGTGCCCGAACGGGATCATCGCCGAGCTCATCGCGGGCCGTAGGGATCGTTTGCTAATCGGGAAGCGTGCTTATTGGTAGTCAATCCCGCCGCGCCCCTTCCATCGGCCGCTTCTTTTCCTGACAAAGCCATCTCTACGGTACTCCGAGCAGATGAAGGCTTCGATCAATGGACAGGTGGGTTGTGACCTATTCGGTGATGCGGTCCTTCAGAGCATGACGGTACTTGTGCCGATAAGCCGCATACCGTGGTCAACTACCAACGTGAGTATGTGATGCTAAGCGGGCATTTGTGCCAACAATCAGCAGATCGAACAGGCTGGTTTCGGTGACGTCCGAAGTTAACATCTAACTTTCCTGGAGCTCGAGAGCTACTGTAGGCCAACGACATGCCAAGCTTCACGACCGCGAGATGCTGGGGATTGATGAAATATTTTACGTGCCCGGACAGCTGCTTTTTCGTTTTACGCCGCGCGCCAGCTAAACGTTAGAAACCAGATCTGTCCGAGCGTCGATTCTTTCAATGAGGTTGAGGAGACACATGGTCGGAACCGGTCAAGTTCAATTTCACGCCTCGTCCGGGGCAGCTTCTGCGAAGGACCTGTACCTCATAGGTGAAATACCGCCATTGGGCCACGTACCAGGGCGGATGCATGCATGGGTAATACGCAAGGAGCGCCATGGGCATCCCGATACTGCAATGCGGGTAGAGGTAGTTGACACCCCCTCCATCGGTCCTGAGGAGGCGCTCATCATGATTATGGCTACGGGGATCGGTTACAATTCAATCTGGGCCTCTCTCGGCAAACCAGTCTCTCCACTAGACATTCACCGCCACTCCTACCACATCTGTGGAGGGGAAGCCGCCGGGATCATCTGGGCGGTCGGCGATCGAGTGAAGCAATGGAAGGTAGGTGACGAAGTCGTTCTTCATTCCCACCAGGACGACGGAGACGACGTCCAGTGCAATGGCGGCGATCCCATGTTGTCGCCTTCACAGAGGATTTGGGGTTATGAAACCCCCAACGGCTCATTTGCGCAATTCGCGAGCGTTCAGTCGCGCCAAATACTACCCCGCCCAAAGCATCTAAGCTGGGCGGAAAGCGCTTGCTATACTGGAACGCTTGCCCCCGCGTACAGAATGCTATTTGGTCATCCACCCCATGAGGTTCGGCCCGGTAACAATGTTCTGGTCTGGGGCGCAGCTGGCGGACTTGGTTCAATGGCAGTCCAGCTTGTCGCGGTTACCGGAGCGAACGCGATAGGCGTCCTATCGGACGATTCCAAAACCGATTATGTGATGTCATTGGGCGCAAAGGGCGTGATCAATCGCAAAGAGTTCGGGTGCTGGGGCCGGCTTCCTGAAATCGATGAGCCCAGCTATCGTGATTACATGAACGAGGTGCGCCGCTTCGGTAAAGCCATTTGGCAGATTACTGGAAACGGCGTCGATGTAGACATCGTCTTCGAGCATCCAGGAGAGTCGACATTTCCAGTTAGTTGCTATGTTGCAAAGCGCGGCGGGATGGTCGTGTTCTGTGGGGGGACCTCAGGATACAACTTTACGATGGATGCGCGGTTCATCTGGATGCGACAAAAGCGGATCCAGGGCAGCCATTTCGCTAATCCGTATCAAGTGTGGAAAGCAAACCGCCTCGTTGTGGAGAAGCGCATTAAGCCTTGCATGTCGGAAGCATTCAATTGGGAGCATCTTCCGCACGCTCATATGAAGATGTGGAGAAACCAGCACAAGCCTGGTAATATGGCGGTTCTTGTCCAAGCTCGTGCTGAAACGGCTACAGAACGCAACTGACGGTCCGGGGGCCTACAAAAGCCAAGTTTACCAAGGGTTTTGCGTCCGAACCAAATTTGAAATTAGCTCAGCACAATGCTTCTTTGGTGAAGCTCCGCACGCGGAGACGATCAGACGCTCCGCCCCTGTGTAACTGCAGATCTAGAGAGGTTCCTACGTCCAGAAGGTCCTGACGCAGAACTTATTGTTCTCACAAATCGTGCAGGTGACGCTTGGTTGGCCGCTGCAGCTAGCACCGCGACATCAGAGCATCAGAGATCCACACCCTAGCTGAGTTCCTTCAAAGAGCGGTTCCATTTCCCGGAAACGAGAAAAGAAGCACACTTATTTTATCTTTCCCAACAGATCGAACTTAGCTGTTGCTGCGAGCTGTTGCCAGTTTCGCTGACCGGCTCGATTCTGGGAGGTGCAAGACTCGGCCCGATGCACAGCTCGTTTCTCAGTGAGCGTCACGATAGGATCACCGGTGCCCGGGCTTGACTTGCGCGGAATGCTCTGGATAGCGCGGTCGGGATGATTGACGCCGCCGGCGCGCGGTGAT